>CANJXY010000265.1 GCA_947478925.1 Hyphomonadaceae bacterium
CAAGCGCCCGAACGCCCCGGCCTCCAGTTCGGACAGACCCTCGCCAGCCGCTTTCAGGCTGAAGGCGGCATAGAGACAGGTGCACATCAGGTCGTGCTCGAGGCCCACTGCCTCGTAGAGCTAGTGGATCAGCTGCTCCCGGCTAGGTGCGCTGCCGATAACCCCGTCCGCCATATCACTCTCGGCTCGCTGCGGGTGACCTCAGGCTTGGGTATTTCCCGAGAACGGCGCGAAAGGCGTATCGATCTAAAGGGCTGAAATCTGCTCAAGGGTCAGGCGGCGCGCTCATCTGGCCAGGCGATTGTAGCCGCGCTGCTGAACAAGCTCGGAGGGACGTACTCGTCGCGGAACCAGGGGCTTTTGCGGCGATCGAAGATCAACCGCATCCACGTCACCACTGTCCGCACCCGCGGCGCGCGGCGCGCGCTCTCGTGGAAACTCAGCCAGACTTTCACCGAAGCCATCGGCGGCATCGGCAGGGCGACGAGGCGTTGGTCGAGTTGCGCGGCATAACTCGGCATAACGGCTATTCCCGCTCCGGAGGCGGTCGCCTGTAGCAGCGAGGCGCTACAGTCGGTCAGCAGCGTCGGCTCCACCAGCGCCGCGATCTGGGCGGTCTTCTCTTTCCAGCCCGGATTCTCCGCATAAAGCGTGTGATTCAGGACACGGTGTTGAGCAACATCAAGCGGTCCGGACGGCGCGCCATAGGTGGACAGATAGTCTCGACTGGCGAAAACGCAGTAGTGGAGCGTCGCGATGGGGAAGGAAATCACCTCCGCCTGCTTGGGCTGTTCAAAGCTGACCACGACGTCGGCATGGCCCTGTCCCTGGCGCGGCAGGTTGCGATCGGACAGCATGGTCAGGCGCAGGCCCGGGTTCTCTGCAAGGAAAGATGAAACATTCGGCGCGATGCAGAAGCCAAGCACGCCGTCATTGGCCCAGATCTTCACCTCGCCCTGTGTCTTCGTCTCAAGTCCTTTGAGTGTGTTCTCCAGCGACTGACTTGCGCGCATCATCGTTGTCACGTGATCGAACGCTTCTTGTCCTGCCTCTGTCAGCTGAATGCCTGAAGGCGACCGCTCCAACAGTCGCGCGCCGAGCCGTGCTTCGAGTTGTCCGAGACGTTTCGAGATCGCGCTTTGTGTAACGCCAAGCGCCTCTGCTGCAGCGTTCATCGAGCCCGCATTCGCCACCGCATAGAAGGTGCGAAGGTCGGACCAGTCGACCAGCTCGCGGCCGGTGCGTTCTGTGGGGTCCTTGATGGTCATACCCGGTCTGCCTGAATCGCAATGGCGCAACTCTCCAGTTTGTGTTGAATGGTTAGCAAGAGATTAACGACGGTGTTGGGGATGACAGTGATGACGGAGAACGCACGCACACTGCTCGCATCACTCGGCGCGGAAAGGGTGCATCCGAAATACGTCCCGGGCGCGTCCGAGCAGATGATGGCGACGGTCCGCCTGACCCACGCGGTGAGCCATCAGGACTTCGAGGATGTGCACGCGCTGGCTACCAAGGAGCTTGGACCTGGTCTGGCTTCGCTGGAGGAGATCAAGCGCGTCGACGGCCTCACGGGCGCGTCGATCTGGGTGATCCGGCGCACGGGCGAAGTGACTGGCTTTCTTGCTCCGCTGGCGCTCACGGCGGCCGGTGTTTCAGCCCTCGTCGACAACACGTTCGACGCTGCAAACATTGACCAGAGGTGGGTAGCCCGCGTGGGTGAGCCGCTCGCCGGCTTCTACTGCTGGTGCTATGCGGGCAAGGATCAGGTCAGCCGTGGCGCGCTGGTGCTCGGTCTGCGCACGCTGATCGACCGGCATTTCCCGGACCTGCCCTTCTTCGGGCGCGATTCAACCGAAGCCGGCGCACGCATCATGCGCCATCTCGGTTTCTTTCCCTTCGATTCCACGCCGCACCTCTTCTGGCGCTGCGCCTCGGTCATGGAGATGGCGGCATGATGGCGGTTCAGGTCAATCACATAGGACACGAGCTTCGCATCGAGATGGTGCGCGATCTCAACGACTATATGAAGGTCGTCGCGATCCGCTCGTCGGTGTTTCTCGCGGAACAGGACTGCCCGTATGACGAGGAGTTCGATCACAACGACCTCTCCGCATCGCACCTCATCGCTTACCTGCGCAACGAGCCGGTCGCGACATTGCGTATTCGCTGGTTCGCGTCCTTCGCCAAGATCGAACGCGTTTGCGTGATGAAGCATGTGCGCGGCGGCGCGCTTGTGAAGCTGTTGATCGAGACGGCTGTCGAGATGATCGGGCGCAAGGGCTATCGTCACGTGCTCGGCTATATCCAGAAGCGCCTTGTGCCGTTCTGGAAACAGCTCGGCTTCCATCCGCGCGATGGTCGCGATGGCTTCCGTTTCTCGGATTACGAGTATGTGGAATGCTTCCGCGAACTGGCGGCGCGCAACGATGCGATCTGCATCGATAGCGATCCTTACGTGGTCATGCGTCCGGAAGGTGAGTGGGACCACGCCAGTATTCTGGACAGGTCAGCGGCCCGCCCGGCTGTTGCGTGATACCTGGCGCCTGACATCTGCAGCCCTCCGGCTGTCCCATATCTCCAGACTTGAAATGCGCCGCCATGGACGCAATGCCCTGTCGCCTGCTCTGCATCGACCTGCAGATCGATGCCGTTCCTGATCGCGAGCCGAACCCCGACGCGCTCACTGGCGCACGCCAATTGCTGACACTGAGCCGGCGGCTTGGATGGACGGTCGCGCATACGCGGCGGCGCACGCACAAGCCGGTCATCCGCGTTCGCGGCGGGGCCTCGGCGACCGGGCTCAACCCGCTGATGTCGGAACAGGTGTTCTTCCACGACCACCGATCGATCGCGGATTCGCCGGGTCTTTCTGCCCTCCTGCACTCATGGCGCGACGAGACTGTGCTGGTCGCGGCCTTCGATCCGGTGGCGCTCCTGTCCTGCCTGCTGGCCTGCTATGAACCCGGGCCGCGCCTCGTCCTGGTCGAGGACGTGACCTCGCTGCAGGAGCTGGGTGAAGCCGCCGCAGTCAGCGCTTTCCATGGCGCCGCCTGGAAGCTCGCCTTTGGCGCGACGACGCTGGACGAGCTACTGGTGCGCGCCAAGCGTCAGGGTATCCATCTGTTTCCGACCGCTGTTGGCGAACCGGCGCTCGACATGTCACTCTGAGCGCAAAGAAAGACATGTCCGGGGAGGACATCTTGCGCCTGTCACTGTTTGCCGCCGCCCTGTTGCTTGCAGGATGCATGACCACGCCGGCCTTCTCGCCGCGTCTCGCCGCGCCGCGCCTCGCGCCGGTGGATGAGACCAGTCTCACGGAAGCCCAGCGCGACATGCTGGGCAGCCGCGGGCCGCTCAACATCTATCGCACGCTGGCCAACCATGTTGAGCTCTACAATCGCTGGTCGCCGCTCGGCCAGGTACTCCTCAACAACACGTCTATCTCGCCGCGCCATCGCGAGCTGGCGATGCTACGGATGGGATGGTTGTGCCAGTCGCCATACGAATGGGCGCAGCACGCA
This sequence comes from Hyphomonadaceae bacterium, assembly GCA_947478925.1. Classification (GTDB taxonomy): domain Bacteria; phylum Pseudomonadota; class Alphaproteobacteria; order Caulobacterales; family Hyphomonadaceae; genus UBA7672. The sequence continues at coordinate 3,525 of CANJXY010000265.1, forward strand.
CGCATCGCCAAGGCGGCGGCGGGTCTGAGCGAGGCCGAAGTGCTCGCGATCGCAGCAGCGCCCGACAACGCCGCCGTCTGGTCGCCGGTCGATCGCGCGGTCCTGAAGATGGCGGACGAGCTGCGCTATGACGCGATGATCTCGGATGCAACCTGGGCCACGCTGCACACGATCTACACCGACAATCAGGTGATGGAGCTGCTGTTCACGTCGGCGCAGTACCAGCTGGTCTCGATGGCGCTCAACACGCTGGGCGTGCAGATCGAGCCGACGGCCGTCGACTTCATGCCGACAGGTCCCGACATGCCTGCGCCCGCGACCCGCCCGGCAGTTGAACGCCTGACGACCCCGCGCGTCGCGCCGCTGCGCCCGGATGAGATGACGGCTGAACAGCACGCGCTGGTTGCCTCCCGGATCGAGCCGGACGGGTCGCTGATGAACCTCTATGGCACGCTGGTCACGAACCCGCGTCTTTATGGCCCTCGCCTGCGCTTCGGCTCCTACATCCAGAGGGATGGCCTGCTCGACGCCCAGACGCGGGAACTGGTGATCCTGCGTACAGCCTGGAATATCCGAGCGTCTTACGAGTGGGCGCACCATGCGGGAGCGGCCGCGACCGCTGGTCTCAGCGAGGCGCAGATCGCCGCGATTGCTACCGGTCCGTCCGCAAGCCTGTGGACCCCCAAACAACGTGTTGTGCTGCAAGCGGCGGACGAGCTGCGCCGCGAGGCGTTCATTACGGATGCAACATGGACCCGGCTTGCTGAATTCTTCAGCATGAAGGAGCGCATCGAAATCGTCTTTGCGGCCGGCGGCTATATGATGACGGGACTTGCGATCAATTCATTCGGCATCCAGACAGAGCCGGGCTACCCAGCAATGCCCAAGTGACGTATGGGCCGCACATAAACAAAAACGACCTGCTCCAGGGGACCACGTGAAAATCCGCTTCGCTCTTTTGACTGCCTCTGCCTTCGCGCTCGCCGCCGCCTGCACCCCCGCAGCGCAGGAGCCCGCACCTGCCACGCCGGCAGCTGCGCCGATCGTGGAGACGACGCCGCCGCCGAGCGGCCCGGCCGCCGAGAACACGACGGACTCTCTGTCGTCCACCGCGCC
>CANJXY010000266.1 GCA_947478925.1 Hyphomonadaceae bacterium
CAAGACCCCGTTTTGTTGGAAACGCCCCGCGCAAACTCGGGGGAAACGCGCGCGCCGCTTCCGAACAGGTCCTGCGCCTTAAGCACGGGAATTCGGCGGATTGGCGTTGCCCAAACCGGCCGGGCTTCCCGCGCTCCTACAAGCGTGTCCGCAGGGGCTCGAAGGAGCGCCTCTTGAGCACGACGATGCGGCGAACCCGCACGACAGGTTCGCGCTGTTCACAATAAGCGGGTGGTTTTGGCTACACTTGCGTTCACGCGGCGCTGCGCCCGCAGGGCGCGTCTGTCGAAGGGCGAGCGTGGCCAAAGGCGGGCCCCGCTTGCCCGCAGCCCGGAACAGGCCTATCCACCGATCCCATGACGACCAGCAAGGCCATCCTTCGACTTATGAAGCGAGCCAACCAGCTCGCGCCGGCGCGTCGTTCCTGAACGACATGGGCCGGCGGCGGATGATGCCGGCGACCCTCGTCCCGACCGACCTCTCCGCTGATACGACCCAGGACGAGCGGAGACTGCAGATGACCGCCCTCCCCATGGAAACAGAAAGCCGCAACCGCGCCATCGGCGTCATGCTTGCCGCCGGCGGAGCAGGGCTTTTCTCGCTCAAGGGCGTCGTCATCAAACTCGCTTTCGCCGAAGGTATCGGCGTGTCGCAGCTCCTGACGCTGCGCATGGCGTTCTCGCTGCCGGTCTATCTCACGATCGGCATCATCGCCTTGACGCGCATGAGGCAGAAGCCGGCGGCGAAGTTCTTCCTGATGTCCGGCGGCCTCGGCCTGATGAGTTACTACTTCTCGTCATGGCTGAATTTCGAAGGGCTGAAATACGTCTCGGCCCAGCTCGAACGCCTCATCCTCTATATCTACCCGACCATGGTCGCGCTGATGTCGTGGATGTTCCTGAAGGACAAGATCACGCGACAGCACGTCATCGCGCTCGTGCTCGCCTACGCTGGCGTCGCCATAATGTTCGGCGCCGAGATCGGCCACCAGGGCCCGAACGCGCTGCTCGGCGGCGGACTGATCTTTGCCGGCGCCTTCATCTACGCGATCTACGTCACGGCTTCCAAACCCGTCATTGCCCGTATGGGGTCGACGCTTTTCACGGCCTTCGGCATGTCCGTCGCCTCGATCGCTTTCCTGACTCAAAGCGGCATCGAGATGATGATCACTGCGCCGCCGCCGGTCACCGCCAACGGCTACTGGCTCGCGCTCACGCTCGCGATCTTCTGCACGGTGATCCCAAGCTTCATGATCGCCGAAGCCATCAGCCGCATCGGCCCCGGTCCGATGAGCGCGGTCGGCGGCGTCGGTCCGGTGGTCGCCGCGTGGGCGGCCGTTGTGATCCTGCACGAACCGTTCGGCTGGCCGCACTTTGCCGCCATGGCGCTGACCATTCTTGGCGTCTGGCTGCTGGCCAAGCCGCGCATCACGCGAACAGCAGGCGCCCGTACCTGGTAGGCGATGGCCTGGTGATCAACCCGCGATAGGCGGCGGCACGATGGCGTGCCCCACCATTCCGGCAAACGCGATCGTGGTCTTGTCCTCCAGGAACGGCCCGATCGCCTGCACCGATAGGGGAAGTCCGGCTTTATTGACCCCAAGCGGGATGGCGGTCGCGGGTAGGTTGGCCACTGTCGCGATCCCGGCCCAGCCAAGCTGGTCGCCGAATTTCGACGGCTCGCCATCGATCGGCAATGGCCGCTTGCGCCACTCCGGTTCGGCGGTGTGCGGGAAGGCCGGCGTGCCGAAAGCGGGTGCGAGGACGATGTCGAAATGTCGGAAGAAGTCCGACCACTGGCGCCGAATGCGCAGCTGGTCGTCGAGCAGCCCGAACCAGTCATGCGCCGAAATCGGCTTGCGCGTGTTGGTCGGATCGCCCCGGGTGATGATGGTCAGCAGCATCGCCTGATAGGTCCGCCAGGCAGCGTTCATGTCGGGCAGCAGGCTCGATTGCCGCGCAACACTCGCGCCTGCCTTCACCAGCTGCTCGGCAAGCGCTTCCATTGCCCCGTACTGATCGCTGTCAGCGCGTGCAACCGGATGATGATCGAGCACGAACACCCGGAAATTCGCGAGCCGTCCATGACGCGGCAAGGGCAGTATCAACTTGTTGGCTGGCGATTCCGCATCCGGCCCGGCCACCGCATCGAGCACCGTCTCCAGATCTTCGGCCGAACGCGCAATGGGACCCGCAACGCCCAGCAAGGTCGCAGCTCCCGGAAACCCACCCGGCGAATGCCCGCCCAGGGGGATCACGCCGTAGCTCGTCTTGTGCCCATAAACCCCGCAGAACGCCGCCGGCACGCGCACCGATCCGCCAATGTCGGTTCCGATCTCGACGGCAGAAAATCCCATCGCCACTGCGGCGGCGCTTCCACCCGACGATCCGCCGGCTGACCGTTCGAGGTCATGCGGATTGTGGGTCCGGCCATAGATCGGATTCTCGGTCTGCCAGTCGGCCAGCGCAGGGGGCACATTCGTCTTGCCCAGCACGATCGCGCCAGCTGCTTTTACCCGCTGCACCGCGAGCGCATCCTCGCGCGAGCGATGTTCCCGGTGGATCTCAAAACCCCACGTGGTCGGATAGCCCCGCAGGTCGAAACTTTCCTTCACCGTCATCGGCACGCCAGTCAGCGGCTTGAACTCGCCACGCCCGATCGCCAGATCAGCTGCGCGAGCGTCAGCCCGTGCGCGATCGAAATCGCGGACAATGACGGCGTTGATGTTTGTATCCAGCGTCTCGATGCGTGCGATGCTCGCCTCGCACAGTTCTGTGGCGCTGAACGCCTTCTTCTTCAGGCCCGCGGCCATGTCGCGCGCGGTCATACGGTGCAGGGCGATGTCTGTGCTCATCGCATCAGTCTAGCGCCGATGATTGCGCGCGCTAGCCAAAACCACGATGGTGCAGGTGCGAACTAACGCTTACGCAGCGCCAGCAATTGCGAGACGGTGACAAACCGGAAGCCTCTGTCCCGCAGTCCAGCGATCACCAGCGGCAACGCTTTCCGCGACGTGTCCCGCGCCGGATACATCAGGTGCATGATGATGATCGAGCCCGGTTTCGTCTTGTCGGTCACGTGCGCTGCAATCCTGTAGGGATCGGCGGCGACGTCATCGTCGCTCTCCGGCTCGACATCCCACGTGATCGTCGTCCGGTCATGCCCCGCCAGGTAAAGCGGCAAGCCCCAGAATTTCTTGCCGTAGGGCGGCCGGAAGAGGATCTCGCCGGAATAGCCGGCAGCCCGGATGGCAGCGTCGGTCTTCTCGACCTGCTCAGCCGCGCTCCACGGCGTCGCCCAGGTCATGTCGTCATGCGTAAACGTGTGATTGCCGACCTCGTGTCCAGCGGCCACAATCGCCTGCGCTTCAACCGGGTTGGCGACGATCTCGTTGCCGATGAGGAAGAACGTCGCTTTCACGTCCTGCTCGGCCAGCATGGCGAGGATACCGGGCGTGTAACGAGGCGTTGGTCCATCATCAAACGTCAGCGCGACAACTTTCTCCTCGGTCGTGACCCGGTTCACCAATTCGCCGAACAACTGGAAGTCCCGCGACCGGCTCGTCTGCCAGATCGCGATCAGTCCGCCTGCGGCCAGCACAAGAATTGCCGCGGCCCCCGCGATGATCCGCAGCCAAGGGATGCGTCTCAGCGTCTCGTCCAAGGTTCGCCCTCCCAATCCTGGCAGTATGTCAGCCCGCCCGCACACCAGCCAGGCTGTGCGGCGAATCGGTGGCGTCGTTGCGCAGGCGCCACCCCAGAGGCTTCCATCCAGGCCCATCGCGCTCTAGTTAGGAAGGCGAAGGAGACCGACCATGTTCAAGCCCGTCGCCATTCTTGCTCTCGCAGCCTTGGGCCTCAGCGCCTGTTCCGCCGAAGGCGACCTTGCAGGCAATGTTGAGGTTGGCGGTACGGATCCGGCCTACTGGACGGCCCAGATCAATCGCGAGGAAGGCAAAGTCGTGATCTCGATCCTCGGTGAGCCAAGCTTCGAGGGCGCGCTCCCGGTGAAATCCAGTGGCGCGGGCGGCGCGGTCTTGCTGACGTCGAAAACGGGGCAAGGCGACTTCGTCATGAACCTGACGCACAAGGAGTGCTTCGACGGTCTCGCCGAATCGGCGCGTCCCTGGGCAGTCACGGTGACGTGGAAGGGTGAGATCCTGAATGGCTGCGCGATGCCAAAGGGCTGAGGGTCCGAAAGGTTGACTTGGGCGCGATCGCCCGGCCAGTGTTCAATGAAAGCTGATCCGTTATTCCATCCGAAATTCCGAGGGGGACTTCCCATGCGTCTCGTCATCGCCAGTCTCATTGCGGCGACTAGCCTGTTCGGTGCTGCGTGCAGCAATGCGGCTGCGCCCGGTTCGCCCGAATGGTGCAAGAATACGCCGCCCGACAAGCAGATCGAAGACCCGACTGCAATGGGCAAGTGCCTCGAGAACGCAACCAAGTAGAAGCTGGGCTGCGTCCCGTATCAGGCGCGCGGATGGGATTCCGCGTGCACCTTCATCAGGCGCGCTGCGTCGACGCCGATATAGATCTGTGTCGTCGACAGGCTGGCATGGCCGAGCAGCGCCTGGATCGATCGCAGGTCGCCGCCATTGGCCAGCAGGTGTGTCGCGA
>CANJXY010000267.1 GCA_947478925.1 Hyphomonadaceae bacterium
GCGCTGACCTCTTTACCATCACCCTGCACAATCGCCTGATCGAGAATGGACAGGCCATCGCGCGCCGATCCCTCCGCCGCCCGCGCAATCAGCGCCAGCGCCTCGTCAGACACCCTCGCGCCTTCCTGCCTGCAGATGCTGGACAGATGCGCGGTCAACGCCTCCGTCGAAAAGCGCTGCAGGTTGAACCTCTGGCAACGCGACAGCACCGTCACCGGCACCTTGCGGATTTCGGTCGTGGCAAAGATGAACTTCACATGCGGTGGCGGTTCTTCCAGCGTCTTCAGCAGCGCGTTGAACGCCGCCGTCGACAGCATATGAACTTCGTCGATGATGTAGACCTTGTAGCGCGCGCTCACCGGCGCATAGCGCGAGCCGCTCAGCAGATCGCGCATATTGTCGATGCCGGTGTTGGACGCCGCATCGAGCTCCAGAACATCGGGATGTGTCGACGCCATGATCGACGCGCAATGCACGCCCGGCGGATCGAGCTGCATCGACGGCTGGTGAATATCCCCGGTCTCGTAATTCAGCGCCCGGGCCAGCAGCCTTGCCGTGGTCGTCTTGCCCACTCCGCGCACGCCGGTCAGCATGAAGGCGTGGGCGATCCGTCCGGTCTTGAAGGCGTTTGTCAGCGTCCGGACCATCGCCTCTTGCCCGACCAGGTCCTCGAACCGGCTCGGCCGGTATTTCCGCGCCAGCACCTGATAGACCGCCGACCCCACATTTCCCGGCGGCACGTCGTCCCCGAACATGGACGCCGTCAGCGTGTCGCGCGGTTCCGCGACATCGCTTTCAGGCCCGTCCTCGGGCGGTTTCGGGGGCTTCTTGGCTGCCATCGGCCCTATATGGCCCAGCCAGCGCAGAATCGCCAACTCACGGCTCGGAACCTGCAGAATCTGCTGTGGAATGCCGAAAGCGGGTCAGGTACAGGCTGGCCGCGACCCAAGCTAAACTCGTTACGGCTGCTTCCTTCCGGACCTGACCGGGTTGGCGAACCGCTCGTCCGCAACCAACCTGCCACTTTCTTATAGGAAGCCGGACGCGAGCCTGCAATGTTCCCCCATCGCTTTGTTATGGGAGTCGCTGAGTCGTGAGGTTCGGCATGTTTTCCTGCGCTAATTCGTCATACCGGCGGGCCAACATCGTTAACCGCGGTCCGGTAGAGCCGGACCAATGACCAGCCACGTCTTCATCAGCTATGGCCGTGGCGACCGCGAGATGGTCGCAGCGATCGCTCGTCGCCTCGAGGAGCGCGGCCTCTCGGTCTGGTATGACGCGCGCGTCGAGAGCGAAGCAGGCTTCAACGACACCATCGCCGCCGCCCTCAAGGCCGCCACCATCACCGCGCTCTTCTTCTCCGAGGAATGCAACCGCTCGGATCAGGTTGCCCAGGAACTCGCGCTGGCGGATGAACTCGGCAAGCCGGTCGTGCCAATCCTGATGGAAGCCGCCGCCCCGCGCGGGTCCATGCTGTTCGACCTCGCCGACCGCTGTTGGTTGCAGGCCTACCCCGAACCGCGCCTGCACGCCGACGGACTTGCCAGCCTGCTCGCCCACATCGCGGGCCTTCACCCGCCCGGCGCCCCGCCGCAGGTCGCCCCCACCAATCCCGAAGCCTATGTCGGCCGCCAGGATTTCGAAGGCAGCCCCAGCCGCCTCGTCACCGGCAAGACCTATCGCCTGCTCAACATGCTTACGCTCGGCCTCTATGGCGTTGCGATGACGCCTCGTGCGATACACAATTTCGAGTCCAACATCAGGAAGCCCTAGTGCCCGCCCTGTCCTCCCCCCTGTCCAAAGCTGCCGCAGATATTCCGCTCGTTCCCGTCGGTCTCGACCGCGCGGCGCATCATCGCCGCGATACGGCATGGCTCGACGCCGCCTTCGCATCCGACAAGGTGCAGATCCTGCTGATGCGCGAAGGCGCGCCGCTGGTCGAAGGCTCAGCCCCGCCGGCGCCGCCCGCGCGGATCGGCGCCGCGGCAGGGCCGATGCGCCCCCTCCTCTGGCTCGGCGCGCAGGCCGGCATGCTCAGCCCCAAAGCCACGCGGCTTTTCCTTGGCGAAGACGAAAAGGGCTCGCCCGTCTTCGCGCTCGACCTGCCTGCCAGCTTCAGCCTCGAGGCGTCACCCATCGCCGGCCTCGGCGTGTTTCAGGATTTTCGCGCGGCCGCCTCGGGCCTGTCGCCGTTCGAAGGCGGCGCCACCGCCACAGCGCGCGCGCTGTTTGAATGGCATCGCGCCCATGGATTCTGCGCCAACTGCGGCGATCGCACGACTGTTGAGGAAGCGGGCTGGAAGCGCAAATGCGGTGATTGCGGCCGCGAGCATTTCCCGCGCACCGACCCTGTCGCCATCATGCTTGCCGTACGTGGCGACAAATGCCTGCTCGGCCGACAGGCTGCCTGGCCCAAGGGCTTCTGGTCCTGCCTCGCTGGCTTCGTCGAGCCCGGCGAAACGCTCGAACAGGCCGCTGCGCGCGAAATACTGGAAGAAGCAGGCGTTCGCTGCACCACCAGCGCCGACTACCTCTTCTGTCAGCCATGGCCTTTCCCGTCCTCGCTGATGGTGGGGCTTATCCTTGAAGCCGATGGCGAGGATATCACCGTCGATACCTCAGAGCTTGAAACCGCACGCTGGTTCACGCGTGAAGAGACCACAGCGTTGATGGGCGGTACCCATCCCGAGGCCTTCGCCCCGCCCCGTTTCGCCATCGCCCACCATGTCATCAAGGCGTGGCTGGATCGCGGTTAGAGACCCCTAAAGCACCTCCAGCGGCACTTCGTCCGGCAGCGGATCGATCATGCGCGCGAGTCGCGGATCGTCGAGGCCCTTGCCATAGGCTTCGGAATAGATGCGCCGCAGCCATTCCTCCAGCACCATCACCGGCACGCTGGGGACGTCCGGATGCAGCATCGCCAGCAACAGCATCGGCGGCGGCTGACCGAACGCGTCGAGCGGCAACAGGTAGGCGAGCCCGGCCAGCCGACGGCAGCCCAGCCGCTTGTAGAACTCCAGCCGTTTCGCCTGCTCTTGCGAGCCGGTATTGGCGTCAACCTCGATAAGCGCCGTGCGCTCGATCCCGATCAACTGGCGGCTCGCAAGCAGCAAGTGAGAGCCGATCTTGTTTCCCCGCGCTTCGGGCGAGACGGCGGTGTATTCGAACAGCCAGAAATCGGCCTGCTCGGGAACCCATGACACGGCAAAACCGATGATCGCCTCATCCAGTTTTGCGACAACGAAACGATAATCCGGACGCTGGATCAGCGCCCTGAATTCGGCTTCCGGCCTCTGTTCGGAGCGCAGGATCGCTGCGTGATAAAGCGCGTAGACGACGTCGAGCCCCTCGCTGTCGTCTGGTTCAAGCTGGCTAATGCGAATCTCGGGCATGGGATCCTCCCGCGCCGATCCTTGCATGACCCCGAAAACGAAAACACCCCGCGAAATTCGCGGGGCGCCTCGTATCCGACCTGCGCTTTTTGAAAAGCGTCAAGTCGCCTAGAATTTGCGAACGTAGGACAGCGAGTACGCGTCGGCGTTGCCGGCGTCGTAGTCGTGACGGGTCCAGTCAGCGCGGATGCCGTCGATCGGCGTCAGATTGAACGTGCCGCCGGCGCCATAGGCGACGCCATCTTGCGAACCGCCCGGCGAGGTTTCGATGCGTGATGCACCGACACGCGCGAACAGGTCGAACGACGGGCTGAGCGGCAGTTTGGCAACGACGAATGCGCCGAACTCGCTGTCGAGATCGGTGCCGCTGTCGCCTTTCACGCCGAACGAACCTTCGCCTTCGATGGCGATGTTCGGTGTGATGTTGACGCCAACGCGGCCCGTGACAGCGCCGAGATCAGCGCCACCGTCGCCGTTGAACTGCGTGTAACCGCCGGACACGTAGACGCCGGATGTCTGCGCTTGCGCGGACATGAAGGCGGGAGCAACCAGCATCGATGCGGCTGCGAAAGCAAGTTTCAGTTTCATGGGGAAAACTCCAGTTGTGTCAGGAGCAGGGTTCCGAAGGGATTGCGTGATCCCGACAGTCATACCCGCTCTGGTTTCAGTCTCGGTCGCGCCGCGCATCATGAAGACATCCAACGCGAACCACTATCCACCCAGCACGGGTCGATATGCCTGCTTAAATAGGCAAGGCTCAAACCAGTTCCGCAGCTTATGACGATTAAACATCGTCAGGTGACCTACGAGCAACACCGAGTAAATCCAGCGATGATGGCGTTAGGGTGTGTGGCTAAAGCATGACGGCAACTACGCCGCGCGCGCAAATACAATCCGTATACTGCACATCTGGGGTTCAGCCACAAAAGCGGGCTGAATTGCCTTCGGTGCGACGGCTCGCCTCAACAGGAGGGCGCAGACCACTGCCCAATTGTGTTCGAGACATGGCCAGCTCGGGGCATGTTGCGGGCCCCTACACTTTTCATGAACGTGGCGCCGCTCAGCTCACTGTCGACGCACGGCCGCGATAGGGATGCGCGGGGAATACGCCCAGATGGCGAACCTGCGTCGAGAAGAAGCCGAGTTCCTCGAGCGCACGTTGCAGGTTCACATCGTCCGGATGGCCTTCGACCTCGGCGTAGAACTGCGTCGCCGAGAA
>CANJXY010000268.1 GCA_947478925.1 Hyphomonadaceae bacterium
AGATCGACTTCGCAATGTCCAATCCGATCGTAACAACCTGTTCCATGGCTCTCCTCCATCTTGGGCCGGAAGCAGAAGCTGCCGGCGGGGTGGAGAGCCGTCCATCACATCAAAAGCCGTCACTCGTAGTCTTTCAGTCGTTGGGCCAGAGTTTCCACTTCACACGGCTCACCTCGCAGGCTCGGCGAAGCACACACCCCGGACGCGCAGAACCAACCGGTTAATATAACACGGCGTCTATGGAACCGGAGTGTCGTTTGCGCGTTTGTGACGTCGGGGCGTTGCGCCTCGATGGGGGACAACTGTCACATGCGCCCACCACCGCATCTGAACTCCAGATAGAAACCCGCGCCGCGATTGTCGAACCACCGTACCAAAACCAACGAACAGAACGACGCCGAAGCCGACGTCGAAAGCTTTCGCAAAGACCTCGGTCCGTTTGTGGTTGCGACGGAGATGACGCGGATGGCGATGGTGTTTACCGACGCCAAGGAGCCGACCTATCCAATCATTTTCGCCAACGAAAGCTTTCTCAAGCTTACTGGCTATCAAAGACAAGATGTTCTTGGACACGCCTTCAACTCCCTCCTGGCGCCCGGCGTTACTACTGAATCGCTGAACCAAGTCGAGGCCGCATTTGATGGCGAGTCCGACAGCGATCCTGAAATTCACTACAGCCGCAAGGATGGCAGCGAGTTCTGGGCGTCCATCTTCATTAGCCCGGTTCGCGATGAAACCGGCCGCGTCGTGCAGCATTTCATCTCGCTCGTCGATCTTACGAGATACAAACGCGAGCAAGCGCAGTCGAAGATGCTCATTGACGAGTTGAACCACCGCGTGAAGAACACGCTTTCAACTGTGCAATCGATCGCTTGGCAGGCATTGCGCAATTCATCGGACCCTGAGGTCGTACGCGAGTCCATCGAGTCTCGCCTCATTGCTCTTTCTTGTTCGCACGATCTCCTGACGCGCGAGAGCTGGGGGGGCGCGGGCCTTCACGATCTCGTCAACGAGGCCTTGAAGCCGTTTGGCGTTTCAAACGGTCGAGCCGGTCGCATCGAGATAGGCGGTGAGAACATCAGAGTGTCGCCAAAAGCCGCCTTGGCCCTCGGCATCGCTTTTCACGAACTGGCCACCAACGCCTTGAAGTACGGAGCGCTTTCAAATGCATCGGGATCGATCGACATAAAGTGGACGATCGAGCCTCACACCGAGGGCGATCGCCTCGTCCTGCATTGGCAGGAGAAGGACGGTCCGTCTGTGACGCCGCCACCCCGAAAAGGATTTGGCTCCCGTGTTCTTGAACGCGGCTTGGTGCTTGAGCTAGACGCCAGGGTAGCCCTCGAATACCGCCCGAGTGGCGTAGTGTGCGCCATCGACATGCCAGCGCCGAAGGCCGCCTCCGATGCATAATCTGCTCACTGGCCGCAACGTCCTCGTCGTGGAAGACGAGATGCTCATTTTGATGATGATCGAGGACATGCTCTACGATCTCGGATGCGGGTCCATCGTCACGGCCGCATCCACCAAACAGGCTTTGGCAGAGATCGAGACGCGTGTCTTTGACGTAGCCATGCTCGACTCAAACCTCAACGGAGAGTCCAGCGATCCTATCGCTGATGCGCTCGCCGCGCGGGGCGTGCCTTTCTTCTTCGCGACAGGTCACAGAAACGGTCGCGCGGAGGGGGGCCACCCAGATCGACTTGTGCTGAAAAAACCCTTCAGCCTAGCGGATGTCCAAAAGACCTTCCGGCAGGTGCTCTGCACAAAGAACGGCTAGAAACCCACACAGGCTCGCTTGGTGCGCTCGAACCTGGAATGCGATGATACGGCTGAGGCGGTCCAATGAAGCCATTCACCGGGGATGCTGCGTCGCGGGAGGTCAGCGCCCAACAACACTCCTCGTACAGCGGCCGGACCCATGCAGCCCTCGGATCATGTTGACGAGCTGGGTGCGCTGTTTGACCAGGAGCTCGCGGGTCCGGTGCATCGAGAGCGCCCCCTGCTGTTCGGCCGACTTGATTGCGACGAACTGCATGGTCGGGCGGGTTACCGCCTCGCAGATCGCTTCAGCATCGTTGGCGTCGGACTTGCCGCGCTTCACATTTGGCTTCACGTAGTTCGCAGGCATCAGCCTGACTTCCTGGTCAAACCGCGCAATCTCGCGCGCCGAATAATGCGAGGTCCCGCATGCCTCGATGCCAACCAGGCATGGCGGGAGTTTTGAAAAGAAACTCAGAACCTGACTGCGTCGCAGCGTCTTGCGGATGGCGCCGGTGCCCTTCGCGTCAACTCCGTGAACCTGAAAAATGCTCTTGGCGAGGTCCAGGCCGATTGTGGTAACAGTCATGGCGGATGGCTCCCTTTGCGCGTGGACGCTTTTGACAGCAACCACAATTTGGCACTTCGATGCCGTGAGCGGGAGCCATCCACCTCAACAGTTTCGGGACCCAACCTCGCGCCCTTCCGGCATTGTTACCAATGGTCGCTCGCTATGACGATGCCGGCATCGTCGTAGGCCACCGCGAAGTCCACGTTCCAAGCCGCAGCGGCTTCACCTATGTTCTCGCAACTGTACACGGCCTCAGCCAGCGTCTCGACATCGAGCCAACAAGTCGGGCGCTCATCGAAATCGATGTGATAGGCACAGACACGAAACTTGCCGTTGGGCGCGAGGATCGGGCCGGATGGCGTGCGATCAAATATGATGCCCGCCTTTTCAATCAGGGGATCGCTAACCCAACTGTACCAGCGGTCGCGATAAATACGGGGCGCATCACAGTGTGAGGTCTCGGGTGGTTCGTGCATGGGCTATTGCTATCTAGTCTGGCGAGAACGCCAAGCCACTACTTGTGACCAAACGGCTGGGTCGTTCGAAGCCGGTCAACCGCCATGCCGCGCACGCTACGTCTCGAACTCGCCCAAAAACTGTGATCCGTAACCTTGCGGCGACGAGAGCCCAAATCGACCTTTCTCCAATGCTCCTGTAACTCCGCCAACTGTATAAATGGGGTCAGGCGTGCCGGACATCTTCATCTCCGACAATCGCGAGGATAAGGCCCGTGCAAAGCTATTCGCCGATGAGATTAGGTATGGCGCCACGAAGGACTGGCTACGGCAGTCTGCAGTACGCCAGACAATTAGCCGTTGTAGGGAATGCCGTCGTTGATGATGTAGTCGTTGATGTGGCCGCGATAGGTGCGGCCGCCGAGTTCGACATTCATCATGTGTCCGCGCCACGTGTGGCCAACGATCGGCAGCGTAAAAGCCTGCCTGACCGTCGCTACTCCCGTGAGCCGGCGCCCGTCTGCGAGCGTTACGCTCAACGCGCGTTGCGCGGCAGGCGGATCGATGGTCACGGCTTTCACCTCGGTCGCCTTGTCGCCTTCGAGCAGGTAGCCCTCGCGGCGTCGCGCCGTGATCAGCATGGTGGAGGCCGCGCCTTCACCCCATAGGGTCATGTAGCAGAAGGCTGCGGTGAAGCGCGGACTGGTCTGGACCTGCTCGTGGAACTGGGCGGGGCCGGAGAACTCCACGCGCTTGCCATCGATCGTTACGGTGGCGCGGCCGCGGCCGAACACTTCGGTCCGGCCTTGGTTGAGACCGGAGTAGAGCCGCTCTGGCGAGAAGGCGATGGACGCCTCCATGCGCTGGTCGCCCCTGCCGAAGGCAGAGGTGACGGACTTTCGCGCGAAGCATCGCCCACTCGCGGAGGCGGACGTTGGTGCGCTGACTTTGCCATTGCGTTCGAAAACCAGCGCGGCCGCGGAATCGGAATAGCGCACATGTTCTCCGGCAACCTGCGAGGCATCAGTCCCGCATGCCGCGAGATGGTCGATGAAGGAGTAGAACTGACCGTCAACCCGCGCGTGCATCCAGACCCAGGCAAGCCCCAGCTGAGGATACCGGCACAGCCGCATGGTGAGGCGTTGTTCACCGTCTTCCGATGCGACACCAGAATGAACAGACTCGCTCGGTGTCTCGACATTCGTGAACTGCATATCCAGCGGCGATCCGCTTGGCGCAGTTGCACAAGCACCCGCTGCAAGGGGAAGAAGCACTGCCTGTCTTCGGGTCCACATCCGCTGCGATCCTTCCGATACTAGTATTGTTGCGTCACTCTCATCTCATCGGGCGCGTTTCAGCAAGTCTGCGCGGGACAAGCTCGACCTGAATCGAAGAAGGTTTCGTTGCGCGGGTTTCACTAGATGCAGAATGAAGTTACGGCCGCTGTTTCGTAGTTGTCTAAGCTCGTAGGGATCGCTGCGGCCTTTAGCCGAGTGCGCCGGGGCGGTACGGGCATCCTAGCGCCCTTCAAGAGGGCCGCTTGGGCTAGTCTACTCCGTCCGCAGGCGTCGCCCGTCCGGTTCTTTCACCGGATAGCCTGCCGCACGCTTGTAGCCATTTACCGTCTCGCGCGTCTGCTTGACGCCGGGTGCCTCGGTCCAGTTGGGCGGTGGATTTAGGACGCGGCCCAAAAAGGTCAGCGCATCAAGAAAGCGCGGCGCGATCGACGGGCCGACATGGTCCGCGCCCTTCACGAGCCGGTATTCGTGGCTGAGGCCTTTGTCGAACAGCACACGGTGCAGGAACTCCGTGCCGTGGTGA
>CANJXY010000269.1 GCA_947478925.1 Hyphomonadaceae bacterium
AACCCACCGTGCCGAAGGATGAGCAGGGCCATGACCAGCGTCCAGGCGCCCGCGAAGAGCGCCACGCCAAGGTTTTCGCCGATCGCTCCACCCCACGCATTCACCGCCAGCTGCACGGCCTCGATGGCAGGCCGATCCGCCCCGGGTGCCGCATGCGCGTCTGCAAGCGCGGTGGATGCGGTAAGCCAGCGGATGATGCCGATCGCACGCGCCAACGCCGATACGCTCGCAAGCCCAACCGCGAGCATCAGTGCAGGGCCGAACGTACCAGCACGACGCACTGCGAGCCAGGCGATCACGGTTCCCATGACCGCCCACATCACCGAGTAGATGAGATAGACGCCATAGCCCAGACGCACGTCCTGAAGGTTCGCGGCTATCAGCGGCAACACCTTAGACGGTGGAAAATCCAGACTGGCGGGCCAGTCGATGGCGCCGCCCAGGATCACCATCGGGACGAAGATGAGAACGGCCTGAACGAGGACAAGAAGTCCCGCCAGGAACACAGACACGCGTTGGGACATGACGGACCTTTGCTGGGCAGCGCCAATACGGGCGCCCAAGGGCGCCCGAAAGGCTCGTTGCCGGTACGGGATCGGCGCGGGATTGGCCCTCCAGCTCAGTCGGCGCTGGCGATTGCGATCCCCTGGCGCTTGGCGATCAGCTGGGTGATGGCATCCGTCACCGTCTCGCGTTGGCAGTCCGATTGCTCGCGTGGTGTGAGGGGAGAGTGAATCGCCACCTCTTCGCAAACGCTCCGTGCTGCGGCCTTGATGAGCGCCTCTGCGTCCGGACCGACAACGGTCTCGATCGCGACCTGAACATGGGCCGTCTTGGCGGCGGTCTGCGCTGAGGCGGTCGGCCAGAGAAAGACCAGCGCGGCTGCCGGGGCGAGCGCCAGCATGAGCGAGGCGGTAAACACTGCGGGGGATTTCGGGGAGATCGTGGTCATTTCAGACACCTTGGGTTGGCGGTTACGCCGGCGGCTTCTTGTGTCCTCCGGCTTGACCCAACATTTAAGCTATCCGACGATGCATATCGATCTGACGTAATTGGACTTGAGCATTTCATATTTGGATAGCTACCCTTGCAAAACGTGGACTGGGCCAAGCTGCAATCCTTCGTCGCTGTGGCTGAACACGGTTCGCTTTCAGCGGCCGGCCGGGCCACCGGCGCAAGCCAGCCGACGCTCAGCCGCCATATTGCTTCTCTTGAGGAAGAACTCGGCTTGCGGCTGTTCGACCGAACATCAGAGGGCCTGGTTCTGACCACCGTCGGAGCCGAAATCTACAGCAACGCCGAGGACATGGGGCTCTCGGCAAACCAGATCCTGCTGATCGCATCAGGCCGGTCTCAGGAGATCAGTGGCGCGGTGAGGATCAGTGCGAGCGACACTGTCGCTTGCTACACGCTGCCGCCGATGTTGACCGCGATGCGCCGGGCAGAGCCACGCATCGCCATAGAACTTGTCGCCTCAAACGAAGAGAACAACCTGTTGAAACGGGAAGCCGACATTGCCGTGCGGATGTTCCGGCCGACGCAGAACGACGTCATCACAAGAAAGGTTGGCGAGCTGAAACTCGGTTTCTACGCCTCCGCCGATTATCTTGACGCGCGTGGCCGTCCGAAAAGTCCCGAGGAATTCCTCGGGCATGACCTTGTTGGCTACGACCAGAATGACGGACTGATCCGCGGCTTCAAGAAGGCAGGCGTTGATGTTGGTCGGGAGGCGTTTTCGTTTCGCACGGACGCGATGTACGTGCACCTTGAGCTGGTCAGGGCAGGGTGGGGAATTGGGATCATCCATGTCGACATGGCGGAGGAAATCCCCACGCTGGAACCTGTCCTGCCGAAACTGAACATACCCCCGCTTGAAATCTGGCTCACCGCGCATGCAGAACTCAAGACCAGCCCTCGCATACGTCGCGTCTACGACTTCCTCGCGGACGCACTCCAGCAGCGTTATGGTGTCGCTTGAAGTTGGCCGCTACATCCCAGTGGTAGTGGCAAGTTGCGGATTTTGAGTAAGCCAGCCGTTGAAGACTGTGTGCTGGGGCACGGTGGTCAGCGCGCTTCCTATCTGCCGCCCGGGCGGAAATTCTGGTGGCGTTTCACAGTCCTCGGCGTTGGCTCAGTGCCTGAGTGCGCAGACGTCGCTCTTCAAGCGAAATTCAGGCGTAGCGCAGGCCGTGTGGCTGACGACCGCCTTATAGCGGTGCACACATTCGCAACTGCCGCGCAGAGGCGTGGCTGGAATCAGGCACGTGCGATGTAATGCGCGCGACCAAAGCGAATCTGCGGGATGACGCCATCGTCGCCGCGCCGACCTGCGGCGATGACCATCACGATCTCTGCCGCCCGCGGCAGCCCAAGCAACCGCTTTAGCTTGGGTTCGTCGAAGCCCTCCATCGGGCAGGAATCAAAGCCGTGGGCGGCAAGCGCAAGCATCAGGTTTTCGCAGGCAAGTGCGGCGGTCTTGACGGCCCACAGCGCCTGCTCATGGCGACCAAATGGCCCGCGCATCACTGGCTTGAAGCAAGCACGACACCACACAAGGAAACGCTTCAGCGGGGCCAAAATGTGAAGCGGCCCATCCTCGAAAATGAGCGGAATGAGTATCCGGTATTTCTCCTCGAAGAGCGGCAGGAATTTCCGCGTCGCCTCGGAAAGTGTGGGATCGCTCTTTTCTCGCTCGATACGCGCAAGCATCATCGTCCGGCCGCGCCGCCACAGATCGGGACGCGCGACCGCGACGATAAGATGCGGGGCCGCAACCGCAGCCGGCTGATCAAGGCAAATGCGCCTCAGTTCTGCCAGCCGGTGCGTGTCCCGCACATCAATCATCTGCCAGCATTCGAGATTGTGCGATGTGGGTGCAAGGATCGCCATGTCAAAGCAGGCATCTAGCACGGTATCGGGGATCGGCTCCGCCGCGTAGTTGCGCACCGAGCGGCGCCTGCGCATGACGGCGGCAAGAGCGGGAACGAGGACCTCCGCCTCATCAGTCGAATCCATTGTGTAGCCATGCCTCCGATGGGGAAGGCCCGCATAGCCGACGCTGCGGGAACACACTTGATGGGGATCAGCCAGGTGGCGGCGCGTCTACTTCAATGGGCCAGATGACGGCAGGTTCCGCTAACGTGTGTCGGCAAACCAAACAGTTCCGCAGCAGCGTGAAGTGACTGCAATCGAGAGAGACGGTCGTGAAGGTCGCGGCGCTGACGCACACAGGTCCACTTCATCCATTACCCTGGGCGTGTGGGTGAGGTCATGGTCGTCCGACGGGACCAACCTGGAGCGTTCGTGCGTTGTGGTGTCATGGCGCAGCCACTCCGTTCCGCATTTCGGTTCCTTGCCCTTGTCTATCTGCTGACGCTGCCGTGGTGGCTGCTGTCGCGGTTCGTGACGCTTGACGGTCTTCCCGACAATTTGCCCGTCACCGATATCGGCGCGACGTTCATGCCGGCGCTGGCAGCGCTCATTCTTGTGTTCCGCGATGCAGGCGTGAGCGGGGTCCGGGCGTTGCTGGCCCGCGTGCTGGACTGGCGCAAAATCAAGAGCGCCGGCTGGCTCGCGGTTATCCTAGTATTGCCGTTGGGTCTGTATAGTCTGACCTATCTCGTCATGCGCGCAACAGGGCTGCCCGTACCGGCGTCCTTGGCCCTGTCACCGGAGCTAACCTTTGTCTTTCCTCTCTTCATGTTGGCCGCCGCCGGCGAGGAACTCGGCTATACTGCGTATGCCACGGACTTGCTGCAGCAGCGCTACTCTGCGCTCCTCTCCGGGCTCATCATCGGTGTTCCCTGGGCGCTCTGGCATCTGCCGTCGATGATCCAGGTGGGCCAGGCACCAGGTCTGATCATGTGGGGGCTTCTCGCGACAGTCGCATTCCGGGTGATCTATGCCTGGCTCTACAACAATGCAGGCGGCAGCCTCTTTGCGATCATCCTGTTTCATGCGGTCGCGAACACTGGCCGAAGCGCGTTTCCGGGCGGGAGAGCTGCCTACGAACTGCACAACGGGGCAATCGGATATGCGATCATCATCTGTCTCGGGCTCGGACTCGCGCTCGCTTACAGGCCGAAGACGTTGATGCGATAGGTTTTGATCCTTCACTGCTGAACATTCCACGATCAGGTTCGGCGGCAGAGAGCTAGTCTCTGCATCGCCATTTCTGACTGACCGTCCCTGGGCGGCGTCTCGCCAGGATGCAGGACGCAGTACAAATGGGTGCTCTCGCGCGGCCTTGCCCGTCGTGGCCTTCCCGCGAACCCGGCGTCATGCGCCCGATGTCTGTCGTTCGAACCGCCTGTCCCTAGCTTGGCCACTTGCTCTGAATGGTCGCGAGATCAAAATAGTCGCGGTAGACCGTGATCAGGCCATTGTGCACTTCATAGACGCCGGTCACCGGCAGCTCGACCCAGCCCGCGGGAAGCAAGTGCCGATCCAGACGTTCCAGGAACACGAGAGGGCCAACAGCTGCCTCACGGATGATGACCAAACTGTTTTCAAGGGTCGGTGCGAAGAAGGGTTCTAGAATGCTCCGGATGCCCGCGGGGCCGCGAACACTCGACATCGGGATATTGGT
>CANJXY010000270.1 GCA_947478925.1 Hyphomonadaceae bacterium
ATGAGCTGGAAGCGCGTCTCGCACCCGAGCCAGGTTGTGGAAGTCGGCCAGGAAGTCGAAGTCCAGATCATCAAGATCAACCCGGACACACAGCGTATCTCGCTCGGCATGAAACAGCTGGCGACCGATCCGTGGGATGGCGTTGCTGCGAAATACCCGGTGGGCGCCAAGCTCTCGGGCCGCGTGACCAACATCACCGACTACGGCGCGTTCGTTGAACTGGAAGATGGCGTCGAAGGCCTGATCCACGTCTCCGAGATGAGCTGGACCAAGAAGAACGTTCACCCCGGCAAGATCATCTCCTCTTCGCAGGAAGTGGACGTGATGGTGCTGGACGTCGACGCCGAGAAGCGCCGCATCTCGCTGGGCCTCAAGCAGGTCATGAACAATCCGTGGGAAGCCTTCCAGGCCGAACACCCGATTGGCACCAACATCGACGGCGAAGTCCGCGGCATCACCGAGTTCGGCCTGTTTGTCGGCCTCGGCCCGGATCTCGACGGCATGGTCCACATCAACGACATCGACTGGAACGTGCCGGGCGAAGAAGCGATCAAGAAGTACAACAAGGGCGACGCCGTTTCGGCGCGCGTGCTTGATATCGACATCGAGAAGGAACGTATCTCGCTGGGCATCAAACAGCTCAGCCAGGATCCGACCGAAACGATCGACCTGCGCAAGAACTCGATCGTCACCACGACGGTTGTGGAAGTCACCACTGGCGGCATCGAAGTCTCGATCGCTGACGGCGCGATGAAGTCCTTCATCCGCAAGACCGATCTGTCGCGCGATCGCGCTGAACAGCGTCCGGAGCGTTTCGCCGTCGGCGACAAGGTCGACGCGCTGGTCATCTCGTTCGACAAGGCGGGCCGCAAGGTCTCGCTGTCGATCAAGGCGATGGAAATCAAGGACGAGAAAGAAGCTGTCGAACAGTACGGCTCGGCGGACTCGGGCGCCTCGCTCGGCGACATCCTCGGCGCTGCCCTCAAGGGCGCGAAGACGGACGAGTAATCCTGTCGGACGTGAGTTGAATGTGGAGCGCCCTCGCGAAAGCGGGGGCGTTTTGCTTTGAGGGCCGGCGTGCAAGCTTTCGCCGAATCCCGACGTTTCTTGCGATTTCTGATGCCGATGGATCATTCCGATACAGAAATGACATCACCCTTATGGATGATGCACGAAAAACTCTTGTCTTTCGCGCCGCTTAGCGCGAATTTGTCTCCATGCTGCGCTCAGAACTCATCGCAAAACTGGCAGAAGAGAACCCCACGCTCAAAGTGCGTGAGGTCGAACGGATCGTCGATGTGATCTTCGACGAGGTTGCAAGCGCGCTGGAGCGCGGGGACAGGGTGGAGCTGCGAGGCTTCGGCGCGTTCTCGGTTCGCAAGCGCGATGCGCGGACCGGGCGCAATCCGCGCACCGGCAATTCGGTTTCCGTTGACGCAAAGCATGTCCCTTTCTTCAAGGCGGGCAAGGAGCTGCGCTCGCGGCTCAACAACGGCCACGACCCGGAAGACCGCGACTAGGTCCTCCAGAGCAGCGGACCCACCCAAAAACCCTAAAAATCCCAACCTGACACGGCGCGCGGATGTCTTTTCGTG
This sequence comes from Hyphomonadaceae bacterium, assembly GCA_947478925.1. Lineage (GTDB taxonomy): Bacteria > Pseudomonadota > Alphaproteobacteria > Caulobacterales > Hyphomonadaceae > UBA7672. The sequence continues at coordinate 1,596 of CANJXY010000270.1, forward strand.
TCCGGAATAGCCCCCTTGCCGGAATCGGTCTGGACGGGTCCCGCGTGCAGAGCGACAAGTAGGGAACCGGCGCAGACCTGCGCCTGAAAAGACCAATCTGGCAGGAATAGGGGAGACAGCGTGCTCAAGGAATTTCGCGAGTTCGCCATGCGCGGCAACGTTGTCGACCTTGCGGTCGGCGTCATCATCGGCGCGGCCTTCGGCGCGATCGTTACCTCGCTGGTGGCCGACATCATCATGCCGATCATCGGCCTGATCACCGGCGGCATGGATTTTTCGGACCTGACTTACCAGCTGAAGGCCGCGATGCTCGGCCCGGATGGCAAGGAAATCCCGGCAGTCACCATCAACTACGGGAAATTCATCAACCTCGTCATCACCTTCCTGATCGTCGCCTTCACGATGTTCATGGTGATCAAGGGCATGAACCAGCTGAAGCGGAAGGAAGCTGCCTCGCCCGCGCCGCCGCCCGTGCCGACGCCTGAGGAGAAGCTCCTCACGGAGATCAGGGACTTGCTCGCCAAAGGGCGCTGAGGTATCCGGCTTCCCAGTAGAGTTCGTAGCGTACGGAAGGGGCGGCCTGAGCGCCGCCCTTTCTGCTTTTCTGGGTCCCGGAATTCGCTGTAATTTCAGGGGGCTGCGCCAGGCAGGCGACCATGATCAGCGTCAAGATCTGCGGCATCACAAACGAATCAGACCTGGCCCAGGCGGTCGAGGCGGGCGCCGACATGGTCGGGTTCGTCGTGGTCGAGGCCAGCCCGCGCCATGTCGATTTCCACACCGCGCAGGCGCTTGTCCGCAAGGCGGCCGAGTTGGGTGTCGAGCCGTGGGTGGTGGCGACGATGGCCGTGCCGTGGCTCGACAAGCTAGTGGACGAGACGCCGGAGATTGGCGCGGTGCAGTTGCACGGCAAGGAAACGCCCGGACAGGTCGCGCACTTCTCGCGCCGGCACCAGCTGGTTCCGGTGATCAAGGCGATGGGTATCTCGCGGCCGCGCGATCTCGACGAGGCGAAGGATTTTGTTGGCGCCGACGCCTTCCTGTTCGACGCCAAGCCGCCGGCGGGCGCAACCCGCGAAGGCGGCCATGGCGCATCGTTCGACTGGTCGCTCCTCAAGGGTTTTCGTGTGCACGATCACGAGGACTGGACCCTGTCGGGCGGACTGACTGTCGCGAACGTCGCCGAGGCGATCGCGAAGTCGGGCGCTGCGGCGGTCGATGTGTCGTCCGGCGTCGAGGCGAGCCATGGCGTGAAGGATCACGCGAAGGTGGCGGCGTTCATAGCAGCGGCAAAAGCGGCGGGTTAGCGTTCGCCCGCTTCAAGCTCGCAGTCCGTCAGTTTGCCGGTCGGCAGATCGAGGGGCACGGCGCCACGCGAAGAACAGGCGACGGGCGGTTTACCTTTTCTCCGGCGCCGTGTGCTCTAGCTTGACCTAATTCTGTTGGCGGTGCGCGGATTCATACGCCTGTCGTTTCGCTCGTCTAAGCTTCGCAAAAAGAGGATGCCACATGTCTCGACTTCTGGACGCTGCCCCGTCTGAGCACGATCTCGACGCGCTTTTCGCCATGCTTCACGCCGCTCCCTTGCTCGCCGCCGACGAGGACGAAGAAGAAGAGGAAGAAGAGGGCGACGAGGACGAGGATGAAGACGGCGATGAGGATGAAGAAGACGGCGATGAAGATGAGGACGAGGAAGACGACGAGGATGAAGAGGACTGATCCCGAGGTTTGAGACGCCAACGGGCGGAGGGTTTACCTCCGCCCGCTGTGCAGCCCGTCAGTACAAGCGCCGCTCGGCGTCCCTGCACAGGTCGCCATAGGATTCGAGCATGTCGTTCTGCGATTTCTCCATCTCGCGAGACTTGGCGCTGTAGTCAGAGTTGCCGGTTTCGCTGTTGAGATTTGAGTACAGGGTTTCCAGCCGACGGAAGCTGTTCAGAACGCTCTGATAATAGCCGCAGGCCTCATAATCCTCCCCGCGATCAAACCAGCGTTCGGCCACCTCAAAACTGTTGTTCAGAGACTGCATCTCGCCATTGATCTCAGCGACGATGGCATTCTGCTTTTCGTACGGATTTCTCACCGGCGGTGGCGGTGGCGGTGGCGTGGCGGCGGCTTGCTGTTTCTCCCTGGCTTCGTCTTCCGCGACCTTGGCGGTGGCGATCACCATGCCGCAGTTGAGGCTGCCGAACCTCTGGGCCAGCTTGAGCGAGAGTGGCTTCGCTTCGGCTGCAAGCGGATCGCTGGCGCCCATTGAAACAGCTTTCGTGATCGACTTGTCGAGCGTGCGGCAGGCGTCGAGCGGCTTATGGTCGAGAACGTAGTTCATCGCGTAGCAGGCATCGTCCGCAGCATCGGTAACAGCCGACTTGGCTTTTTCGTCGCCATTATAGGCGAGATGGCACAGGAAGACGGTGTCCTCGAACGCCTTCTGCGTGGGCACAGCCGCGCCGCTGGACGGCGCCTGGAGATCGCCCGCGTTGCTGACGCTTGCCGACAGGCCGTCAAGCAGTCCGAGTAGTTTGGGGCCCCAGTAGGCGACGGTCTTGGTGGCGCAGCCTGCAGCTTTCTGAAGTTGCAGACGCGTGGAAACAATGTCTTCCGATTTGTGAAGTCTTGCGATTGTCGCATCGGCTGGCTCGGTATGGGCAAAATCGAACCCGGAGAATTTTACGCGGCTACACGTGTAGATGTCTTCGTTCTGCATCCACGCGATCATGGCGCCGCACAGATTGCCCGCGCCTTCAGCCAAGTGTTCATGGGCGGGGATGGCCTCGGTCACGGAGGCGTCGCACGTTGTGTCCGTGAGGCCCATCGTGGCGAACGCCTTCGCGCGGTCGGACGCCGATTTGTCGATATAGGGCTTCATCCGCGCGATGGCGGGCAGCGTGACGTTCACATAGCCTGAGACGGCTTGCTCGGTAGGGGTC
>CANJXY010000271.1 GCA_947478925.1 Hyphomonadaceae bacterium
CGGCCAGGAACGGCATACCGTTTCACTTGGCGGCATTTGTTCGTTCCGATGCATCTCCGCGCGTTCGGGAGACTTGAACCCTGGCTCTGGAACAACCCACCGTGTCGAGGAAATCCAACCTACTTCGCTCGGCCTGGGGTGTCTAAATCTGAGCCTAAGCCTTCGTGTCCCTTCCCTCGATCGATAAAAGCTCTCGCGTCCTGAAAACCCACATCGCGCTGACGAAGAAATTGGCGATGGGTATGCAAACCCATCCAACGAGCAAGCCGACCCAGAAGGGCAGGCCAAGGACGCTGATGGCTTTCATAGAGCCGGCCGTGATCGCAAGTCCTGCCAAAGCCATCACGCCATAGCGCGGCCATTGTGATCCAGGATACGCCGCATCCGGAAAAGTCAGGCGCTGATGAATCAGGTAGGCGATGGGTTGCGTCACCAGATAGGCGATCGTGCTCGCGACTGTGGCGTCGGGCACGAGCCTACTCTCGTGAATCCAGACGGCTAACGCCGTGTAGAAGGCAGTGACCCCACCCCCGACCAGCAGGTATCGGATCACCCGATCGAAACGACGTTGAAACGGTGGCTCGCTCGCGGAAGCCACGATCACGCGACCTCGGCCGGGGTACGAACTTCGACGTCTGCAGATTGAACGGCCGGTGCGGAGGGTGCTGCCCCGGCAAAATGCTCGCCCCATTGCAGCGACAACCAACTCCAGAGAAACTGGCGGTGGTCGGCTGCGCCCTCCCGGTGATCCTTCCATGCGGCGGCGACCCGCTCCATTCGCATGCCAGGGATAGGAGCCATAGGCGGGGTCTCAGGCATCGTCTTGAGCCATTTTGCCGTCGGGATGCCAAATCCCTTTTTCGGTCGGTCGATGATCTGTTGCGGTACAAGGCCCTCAAGCGCCTTCTTGAGCAGATATTTCCGGCGGCCGTTGCGAAATTTGAAGGCATGCGGCAGGCGGCGGCAGAATTCGACAAGATCATTGTCGAGCAGAACGGCCCTTGTCTCGAGCGAACACAGCATGCTCGCGCGATCGACTTTGGTCAGGATGTTATCCGGCAGATAGAAGTTCGTGTAGAACTCCAGCGACCGGTCGACCAGCGACGGCGCATCGCTCGCTTCCCACATTCCGATCGCTTCAGAATAGAGTTCGTCCGGCGACAGCGGGTCCTGAAAAAGCTCTGTCATGTAGTCTGGATCGACCGGGGCGAGCCACACGGGGTTCCAAAGCGCCGCTCTGTGACCCAAACCGGCAAGCGTCCGCCGAAGCTTGAAATCGAGGCTCATATTACGCGCCGACACTGGCAAGCGGCGCACGCCTTCGCGCAAGAGCTGATGGAAGGGACGTGGCACGAGGGTCCGGTAAAGTCGGGCCGGCGCCAACGCGGCGAAAGGATCGTAACCGGCAAACAGCTCATCGCCGCCATCGCCTGACAACGCCACCGTCACGTGTTTGCGCGTAAAGCGGCTGAGCATGTGCGTCGGCAGGATAGATGCGTCGCATGAGGGTTCGTCCAGACGCGCGAGCAATTGCGGCGCGGCGTCGCGGGCCTTGTCGAGGTCGAGCCATTCAATCGCGTGCTGGACGCCAAATGCCTCGGCTATCTGACGCGCAGGTCCGGACTCATCGAACGAGGGCTCGGTAAAGCCAAGTGTGAATGCCTTGAGCTGCTCCGCCGGGAGGTAGCGTGTCGCCGCGGCCAGAACTGCGCTGGAATCGACTCCCCCACTGAGGAAAAAGCCCAATGGCACGTCGGCGACCAGGCGACGGCGGACAGCCTCGAACAGATGGCTGCGAAGCTCTTCCACGAGGTCGCCTTCGGAGCGATCCAGCCACGACTGATCGGTCTCAAGCTTGAATTGCCAGTACCTTTGGATGCGCAACCGGTTCGTGCGCAGATCGAAGACAAGTGAACAACCACCCGGCAGTTTCTCGCACCCAGCGAGAATTGTGTTGGGCGCCGGCAGGAAACCATATGCAAGCAGTTTCTGAATGCTCAGCCTGTTGAGCTGCGTGGAAATCTGCGGATGCCGAATGATTGCGGTCAACTCGCTGCCAAAGGCAAACACTTGGCCCTGCAGGGTATAATATAGCGGCTTCTCGCCATGCCGATCGCGGGCGAGGAACAACCGTCGACGTGTCTTGTCGTAGACGCAGAAGGCAAACATGCCGTTGAGACGTATCGGAAGATCTTCGCCCCACTCGGCGTAACCGTGAACAAGCACCTCGGTGTCCGAATGATGTGACCGGAACTGGTGTCCACGTGACTCGAGTTCGCGACGAAGTTCGGCGTGGTTGTAGATCTCGCCGTTGAAAACGACGCCAATCGTGCCATCGGCATTCCACATCGGCTGCACGCCGCCGGCGGGGTCGATCACGGCAAGCCGCTGGTGTCCCAGGAAGACCCGGGCTTCGGGATCATGATAGCTGCCGCTTCCGTCCGGACCGCGATGGACCAGCGCCATCATCATGCGGGCGAGGTCGCGCTTGTCGCCCGGTCCGGTAAATCCTGTGATCCCGCACATCAGGCTGGCGGCCTGAAGTTGATACGCTCGCGAATGAGATAAGGCTTGAGATCCTGCGCCTCGAAATAGGTTCGCGTGACCATTTCGGCGAGCAAGCCCATCAGGATGCTCGTGCACCCCATAAGGAACAACATCGCAGACAGAAGAGGCAAGGGCGTCAGGATCAGTGAGACACCCGCCAGCAGCTTATTCGAAACTGCCAGTCCGAGTGTCACAAAGGACAACAGGATTGCGGCCAGCCCAACGCCGCCGAAAAGATGGATCGGCTTCACCAGGTATGTTTCCAGGAACTTCACGACGGTAAGGTCGAGCACAACTTTGACGATGCGCCCGAGACCGTACTTCGACTTGCCGAATTTGCGCGCGCGGTGCCGAACGGGTATCTCGATCACCTTTGCGCCCATCCAGCTGGCGTAGATCGGGATCAGCCGGTGCATTTCACCGTAAAGTCGTACGTCCGCCATTATGCTGCGGCGGTAGGCCTTCAGCGTGCAGCCATAGTCCTGCAATTTCACACCCGAAATTTTCGAGATCAGCAAATTTGCAAAATGGCTCGGCAACTTCCGCGTTAGCGCATGATCTTTACGGTCTGCGCGCCAACCCGACACGACGTCGAAGCCTTCGTGTAGCTTGGCAACTATGATCGGAATGTCTGCAGGATCGTTCTGCAGGTCACCATCGAGCGTTACAATCACATCGCCGCGGGCATTGTCGAAGCCGGCCATTAGCGCAGCCGTCTGACCGTAGTTTCGGCGAAACTCGATCACGCGCAGTTCGTTACGACCGGCGGCCGCACTACGAAGCACATCAATCGAGTGATCGCGACTTCCATCGTTTACGACCAGGATCTCAAAGCTGCACGTCATCGCGTCGAGGATTGGGAAGAGTTCGTCGACCAGTCGCCCGACACTCTCCTCTTCATTGTAGACGGGGACGATGATGGTGAGATCGAGACCGGCGGGCGCTACCAGCGTGCGTAAGTCGAACGCTGTACGTATGGGGCGATACTCAGTCATCGCGACCTCCTAGGCTCATGGCTGGATAAACAGGGCTGAGAACCGGACGTGTCGGCTGTCCGAGCCGGTAAAGCTTGTAGGTATCGATCACCGCGCCGTTTCGTTCGCGTAGGACGGTGTCCACAAATGCGACCGAGCCGAAGGCGCGCTGAACATCGTCCAGATGCGGGCAGCCGCCGCGGCAAACATAAAGCAGCGGCCCCGACAGCGTGGCAGCGTCCGGTTGTGGCGCGTCAACCCATCTGATGCGTTCGGTCATCTGCACCACAGGCGTCGCAGTCGGGAGATAAAAGGACAGCCAACCCGTCAGTGTGTAATCGGTGGTGACGATCGCTGTGACGGTCGCGCGCGCGCGGATGGCGTCAATTTTGGGTGCGACTTCATCCCAGCCGGCCGCCAGCCGGCGGGCTGTCGGGTCCTTGCTGCCGAGGGGCAGCAGTCCGAATGCGCCCTGGGCGAGGGCCACGAGGCAGATGGTCAATCCAAACGGAACAGCAAGCCTGCGCGACCAGAGCGCGATTGCCCGCGTGATCGGCCCGATCACCCCCGGCAGTTCATGGCAGGCCCATGCCGCTGCGACGACGAACGCCGGATAGATTGGTTCCGGCCAGTTTCCCTGGACCCGTTCATGCAAGGAATGCCAAAGAAAATAGGCCGCCATTGGAGCGACCAGAGCCGCAAGCAGCACGTGGGCGGAGAGATTTTCGCTTCGCCGCCATCCTCGACCGAGACCGATGCAGCCCAGGATAAAAATCGGCGGTGTGGCGAGAACAAGTTGGGAGCCGATCAGTTCAAGCGGGTAGGTGATCGACAGCGTGTTGATCGTCTGACGTCCGCTCTGATAGCCGAATGAGGCCCACTCATGCCCGGCATTCCACAGAATGACGGGTGCGAAGATCGCGAGCGCCAGGGCCGCGCCAGTCCAAGCCCATGCGCTGGAAAGCCAATGACGGTTTTTCGGAACAATGATCACCCATGCCAG
>CANJXY010000272.1 GCA_947478925.1 Hyphomonadaceae bacterium
GCAACCCTCGTGACTCTCTTTTCGGTCGCGATATACGGCGTTGCGGGTGGTTACAAAAGCGCGCCCGTACTTCTTGTGCTTGGCATTCCACCTGTTCTCGCGCTCTTTGTCATCCTGACCAACCTTGCGTGGGCGTCGCTCGAATTTGGTCCGGCGCTTCTGACCACATTCGCAACGTTTGGCGCGTGTGCAACCATCGGGTTCACGGGATGGGCGCTCCACAAATCCGATCGCGGTCTGGCGACGGCAAACGCCGATCTCAGATCACTCACACACCAACTGACGATCCTTGCTGAGCGGGAACGCGTCGCGAGCACCGCGAAGGATAACTTCCTGGCAAATGTCAGTCATGAGATCCGTACGCCGCTCAACGGCATCATCGGTCTCGCCTCAACCCTGGAAAGAGAAAAGCTGAGCGTTCGCGATCAGGGGTCGGTCGATGTAATCCGCGAATCGGGGGAGATGCTTGAACGCCTGATCTCTGACCTTCTTGATGCCGCTGCAATCGACGCCGGACGGCTTCAGCTCAAGATCAATGAATTCGATCCGCTTGTGCTCGCGAAGTCGGCTGTCCTCTTGATGGAGGCCGCAGCGCGCGACAAGGGCCTATCGCTCTCGATGACGAGGTCCCCAGAACTGCCTCGCTTATTGATGGGTGACGATGTCAGAATTCGACAGATCACTCTCAATCTGCTGTCCAACGCAATCAAGTATTCCACGGTCGGTAGCGTAACGCTTGATGTTGGCGTCGAAAAACACGAAGCGGAACGTGACGCCTATCATTTGCGTCTGCGCGTAAGTGACACCGGGGTCGGTTTTGATCTGGCGTCACACGAGAAACTGTTCGAGCGTTTCGAAAGAGGCGACCATCCGGTGCGCGATACGAATGCTGGCCTTGGACTTGGGCTGACGATCACCCGGGCGCTGGTCGAGGCCATGGGAGGCGAAATTCGTGTTAGCAGCAAAGTGGGCGCTGGCAGCATATTCGAGGTCAGCCTGCCGCTGCTGGGCGCGCCCGCGTCTCCAGAGAGGGAGGCTTCCGACAAGCCTTCCGCGGCCGCTCAGTCTTTGCTTTCCAGATATGAACGCCCGCTACGAATCCTGCTCGCCGAGGACCACCCGATAAACCGGCTCGTCGTTACAACGATACTCGCGGCAGTCGGGGCAGAGATAGAGACCGCCACTGATGGACGCGAAGCAGTTGCTGCCGCCGCACGCACGCGGTTCGACGCCATCCTGATGGATCATCTGATGCCGGTGATGGATGGTCTTGCAGCTACGCTTGCGATCAGACGCCATGAAGCCGAAAATGGCCTGACGCCGACGGCCATCATCATGTTGACCGCCAGCGCGCTGCCCTCGCAGGTCGAAATGGCGGAGAGGGCCGGATGTGACGCGCATCTCACCAAGCCGGTGACGCCCGCGCGATTGTTCGAGGCGCTGGCAGAGGTCCTTGAGACAGTGGGCGAGGGCAAGTCCTAGACAGCCCGCGCAATCGAAGTCAGCAGCGGCTTTGCCCGGCGTACCTTTGGGGGCGAGATGGGCAACCGAGGCGACCAGACATCCTTGTGTCGATGGACGAATCAACAAACGCGGACGATCACCGCGAATCCATCCGACAGCCGATGACGTGCGATCGCCAGACCGCGCCACAGGATTAGCAAAGCAGCGCGGTTTGTTAGTGAAGCGTTGCCCTTTGCCCACAGTTCGCTCTTGCTACTCATGTTGGGGCACGGAAAAAGCCGCTGTTTGCTTTGCTTAACCATTGCTTCTCGAACCCGGCCGAGTTTGCCGCTGTCAGTCGGGGGATTGGCAGACGTAACTGGCGACTAGGGGTGGTAGCATGCATGTCCGTATACGGCAGCGGCGCGAAAGCGTCGTTGCGACAGCCTCTGTCGGCGAAGACGCCACGCGCTTCACCGACATGCTTGAACTGATGACAGCGATCGAGGCCAAGGCTGTCGCCATCGAGGCGTTTGGTCGCGACGAAAGACTTCCCGCGCTGATGGCGACGATCAGGTCTGCGCGACTAATCATCGAAATGTCAGCGCGCAGCGCCGAGACAGCCAGGGCTCTGATGCCGTGCGCCAATGCGGCGCTCTTGCATGTCCGCTCCGAGCTGCTTCCGATGGGGCGGGCTTTGGGCGGCCGCACGAAGCATGAACGCGATCTGCGACAGCCCCAGACAGAAGCCCTGGCGCCCAGTCAGCCAGCGTGACGACCGCCACCATCAAACCGCATCCGTGACGCGATCCGGCGAAGCAGCCGACGCCTTGTATCTTTCCAGGAGTGCCTGTCCCTTGAATATTCGTCAGAATCTCGTTCTCAGCGCTGTGGTCTCGGTCGTCGTGGCGATCGCGGTGGGCGCGATCGGGTTAGTCGGCATGAACATAGCCGCCTCGGGTGTCGACCGGGTGCGCACGTTTGCCGATGCGATCCGAAACCACATGCAAGCGGACATGATGCATGACGCCCTTCGGGGTGATGTACTGTTTGTGCTCAAGGCAAGCGCGCAAGGCGACAGCGCAGCCGTAGCTGAGACAACAGCTTCGGTCGTGCAGCACAGCGACGATTTCAAATCGAGTATCGCGGCCAATGAGGTGTTGAGCTTGTCCGCGGAGATTAAAACGACGCTGAAAGGATTGAGACCGCGTCTTGATGCATACATCGCGAGCGCCAATGACATTGTGCGGATGGCAGGGTCCGATGGCGATGCAGCAAGTGCTGGCTTCCAGGATTTCAGTCAAAAATTCGAGGCCCTCGAAGCAGACATGGCGGCTGCCGGCGATCAAATTCAAACCGCTGCCAGCACCATAGACGATGATGTCGCGCAGCAAAAGCAATGGCTTGAGATCATGCTCGTCATTGTCCTTCTGGCTGCCGCGGCGCTCATCGGTGGGGTCAATTTCCTGGCCATGCGCGGGATCATCAAACCGATCGCGAGCATGACTCGCGCAATGACTGCGCTGTCGGCCGGCGACACGTCGATCGTTGTTCCTGCCCGTGAACGGAAGGACGAAATCGGCCTGATGGCCGGAGCGGTTGAGGTCTTCAAAAGCGGTATGATTGAATCCGTCAATCTACGCGCCGCCCAGGATGAAACCGCGCGCCGGGTGGCGGTGGATCGTAGCCAGGCGATGCGGGAGTTAGCACAAGGGTTTGAGGTATCAGTCGGTGGTGTTGTGACGGCCGTGACCGCCGCCGCGACGGAATTGCAGGTCACCGCACAATCGCTGTCGCGAACGGCTGATCTCGCCTCACGGCAGTCGCAGGCCGTTGCGTCCGCATCGCAACAGACGACCGACAACGTTCAATCTGTTGCAGCAGCGGCAGAACAGCTGTCCGCCTCCATCATGGAGATTGGCCATCAGGTGAACCGATCGAGTGACGCGATCGCGGGCGCGGTGACGCAGGCAGGGCAGACCAACGAGAAGATAAGAACGCTCACTGCGGCAAGCCAGAAAATCGGCACAGTCGTGACGCTTATCAACGAGATCGCCGGGCAAACCAATCTCCTTGCGCTCAATGCAACCATAGAGGCGGCCCGAGCAGGCGAGTCGGGTCGAGGATTCGCTGTTGTTGCTGCTGAAGTCAAAAGTCTTGCCACGCAAACGGCAAAGGCGACCGAAGAGATCGCCGGTCAGGTTCGGGCCATTCAGGAGGCGACGAGGTCCTCGACAGAAGCGCTCCATGAAATCACCCTGACCATCAACCGCGTGCAGGAATTCGGCGTGGGCATCTCAGCAGCCGTTTCGCAACAGGCGGCTGCCACTCAGGAAATTTCTCGGAACGTCCAGCAAGCCTCGGCGGCGACGTCTGAGGTGTCGGAGAACATAAACGGCGTCACTGAAGCATCTGCAGCGACAAGCACGGGATCAGCAGAGGTGCTCGACGCAGCTGCGGGGTTGGCTGAGAATGGGGAGCGCCTCAAGAAGGATGTTGAGGCATTCCTTCGGACTGTTCGAGCCGCATAGCTTCTTGGGTTGTGACCCGGCGAGACGACCCGCTCTAGGCGTGTTGCCTGGCGACAGTATGCAATGGGCCGTGGTGTTGGCGCCGCGGCGGCAAGATCTAAATTATCCCAGTACCAGTATTGCGGGCAATTGCGGCAGGTGTTGCCTGCTTCATCGACGATGCCTTCGCCATCCTACAATTCCAGCGCGAAAATTCGCTCGGGTGTCCGGTAGCGCACGCATTCGTGCGCGCAGGGTTGGTAGGGTCACTGTCCGTCGTCGGATAACTTGAGACAGCGGGGCGGCCTTCTAACGGAGGATTCTCCTCGTCTGGTGTTTGTGTTTAAGCAGCGCGTCTGGCGTGCTGCAAGCGGCGGTGATTGTAGTGGCTGACGAAGTCGCCGATCTGGGCTTCGAGGTCTCCCGGCAGACGTTAGTTCTCCAGAAGGATGCGGTTCTTGAGCGTCTGATGCCAGCGCTCGATCTTGCCTTGCGTCTGTGGGTGGTTGGGCGCGCCGCGGACATGGCCGATGCCCTGGTCGTCGAGCCATTTGGCGAGATCGCC
>CANJXY010000273.1 GCA_947478925.1 Hyphomonadaceae bacterium
ACGGCGGATGTCGACCGCCTGCGCTATTGCGATTCTGCTAACCATGTCTGGCGCCGCCCTCGCGCCGATTGCGAGCGGACAGGAGCCCGAGCTTGTCACCAGGCTGAAGGCGGGCCTTAAGTGCGCCGAGCCGGACGCAGGCAACCAGCTGCTTCGCAATGCCGATGACAGTGCTGCTGACCTCAACGCTATTCTTATGGCGCTGGACGCGATTTCGATCGACACCGCCGTGTGTGCGCAGATCAACGATGCCGCGTCCGCGCTTGCGCTGGAATTGAGCGACTCCAATCCCGGTCAGGATGCGGCTGAAGCCGAGGCCGCTGCCGAACGGATGAAGCAGATCCTGGCCGAAGCCGACCAACGCGCGGCTTCGATTCGTTTCGAGGTGGGGCCGCCCCCGCCAAACCTGACCCGTAGCAGGCGAGCGCCCCAATGACGCTCATGGTGAATGCCCAACTAAACTCTGGAAAATCAACCCGTGGGCGAGCAGGCCCAGCGTCCGGCCCCAATCTTGCTACCCATTTTGCGACTCCGAACAGTCCCCCTGAAGGTGAAACCCTATGAAATCCCGTCTCAAAGGTCTGATGCTGACCTCGGCGCTTGTCGCCCTCGCCGTCGCTCCGGCCTTTGCGCAGGGCAATGAGAACCCCTTCCTGCGCGGCCGATACACCGCCGTCACCGACCGCGACCAGCCGGAGTTCGACCCGGAAGCCATGCAAGTCAGCACGTTCGACGTGCTCGCCAGCGTTGGCGTCTCGGCCGCCTTCAATGACAACATTTTCGCCTCGCCGAACAACGAAGTCAGCGACACGATTCTGCGCGCGCAGCCGGCGGTCCTGGCCCGCTCCAACTGGTCGGTGCATGAACTTGAGGCCGGCGTTGCGGTTGACCACAAGGAATACCTCGATACCGGCAGCGAATCCGCGACCGACTACGACGCCTTCGCGAACGGCCGCCTCGATGTCTCGCGCAATTTCGCCTTCAGCGTCGGCGGCAATGCCGGCCATCGCACGGAAGAGCGTTATGTTGCCGCCTCGTTCGGCGTCGCCGACCGCGCATCTTACGACTACACCGGCGCGTTCGCGCGCGGCCTCTACCGTATGGATCGCATCCAGGTCGAAGGCACGGTTGGCGTGACCGACGACAATTTTGACCAGACCATACAGCAGATCCGCGACAACACGACGACCTATGTCAACGGTCGCGTGTCCTACGCCTTCTCGCCCGACGTGGCAGTGTTCGTTCAGGCCCGCCGCAGCGAGCTCAACTATTCGCAGAACCTGCGCGATGGCACGCGCACGACGGTCGACGCTGGCGTAAACTTCGAACTTGCTGCGCCCTTCCGGGGAGAAATCGCGGTCGGTTCGTTCGAGGATGACCGCGATGATCCGTCGTTCGGAAAGATCAACGGGCTTAACGTTGCAGCCAACGTGCAATGGTTCCCGACCCAGCTTACTACCGTCACCTTCATGGCTAACCGTGGCGTCGCCGACACCGGCCTGTTCACGGCCGCCAGCGCTGTCAACACTGGCTATGGCGTGCGTGTCGACCATGAACTGCTGCGCAACGTGCTGCTGTTCGGTCGCGTCCGCGAGGAGGAGAACGACTATCAAGGCTCTGCGATCGATCGCAAGGACAAGGCGCTGAGCGCTGGCATCGGCGCGGCGTGGAAGCTCAACAAGAATGCACGCATCGAAACTGAATATGCGTTCCGTTCGCAGGACTCGAGCGGCCTCAATGCCGGTCCGAGCCTCGATCAGAACGTTATCAGCATCGGCCTTCGCCTCTTTCCGTGATCTTAAGCGCCGTGCTGTCAACGCGCGTCGCCTGGAGCTAATTCGTTGAACCAGGTCCATCCCATCGAAATGGCGACCGGCTATCCCCGCGGTGTCGGCGTAATGCCGGCTTCGGGCGGCGATGGCGAGAACGTCATCACCATCCAGCGCATCGTGCGTGCGGTGCGCCGGCGGCTGGGCCTGATGCTCGCCGTCTTTGCACTGACGTTTGCCTTTGTGGCGATCTACACGTTCCAGCTTCAGGCAGTTTACACTGCGACGTCGCGGGTGATCATCAATTCGCGCGACCAGAAGATCGTCGACATCGGCGCGGTGATCTCTGGCATGCCGGCGAATGCGGCGATCGTGGACACGGAGGCGGAGATCCTCCGCAGCCGGTCGCTGATCGAAAAGGTCGTGACGCGTCTCGACCTCGTGAACAATCCGGAATTCAATCCCGCCAAGGCCAAGCCCAGCGACTGGGCCAACGCGATGACGGGCATTAAGGCCTTCATCAAGGGTCTGCTGCCGTTCGGCAAGGGCGATGCGGCGGCAGTCGTTCAGGAAGACCCTGCGGTCGCCAAACGCACCGAACTGGACGGCGTCATCAGTCAAGTCCGCAGTGCGATCGTGGTAAACCGCCTTGGGTCGACTTTCATCATCGAGATCAGCGCGAGCAGCCATGATCCGAGGATTGCGGCACTGCTGTCGAACACGCTGGCCGAGGTCTATCTCGACAACCAGCTGGACACGAAATTCAAGGCGACGCGCCGGGCTCAGGACTGGCTCGACGCGCGCGTCGGCGAACTGCGCAATGAATTGCGCGATGCCGAAAGCAAGGTCGAAGCGCATAGGGCCGCAACGGGGCTCCTGCGGTCGGGCGGTGACACGCTGGCCGAACAGACCATTCGCGAGACCAACGCTCAGCTGACGGCCGCCCAGTCGGAATACGCTACCAAGGCCGCTCGCCTGCGTAACCTCAACGCACAGATGCGAGCCGGCGCCGGCATCGACTCGATCGCTGAAGCGCAAAGCTCGCAGACGATCTCGAATCTGCGCGCCGCTCAAAGCGCTCTTACGGCTCGCAAGTCGGATGTGGTGCGACGCTACGATATCAAGCACCCGGAATACCAGAAGGTTATTGCCGAGGAGCAGGACAACGAACGGCAGATAAACGCCGAGCTGAGGCGGATCGCGTCTTCCCTCGACCAGGAGGTCATGATTGCCCGCGAACGGGTCAACAGCCTGCAGGGCAGCCTGAACCAGTCGAAGGGCGAGCTGGCGCAGAATAATCGCGCAGGCGTCGAACAGGCCGCGCTGGAACGCGATGCGATGGCGACACGCACGCTGTTCGAGGAGTTCAACAACCGCTTTAAGGAGACCAACGAGCTCGACGGCATTACGGAGGCTGACGCGGTCGTGGACAGCTATGCGCCGGTTCCCGGTGCGCCAAGCTTCCCCAACACCAACCTCAACCTCGCGCTCGGCCTTCTGCTGGGTCTCGCGCTGGCTGGTCTTGTCGGTCTCGTGCTCGAGCTGATGGATAACTACATGTCCACCCCCGAGGAAGTCGAGCACGTTGCAGGCGTGCCGTATATCGGCCAGATCCCGCTGCTGCCGACGACGGGCTCGTTCAACAAGACCAAGGTGTCGCCAGCCGAATACCTGGTCGACAAGCCGCACTCTGGTTTCGCGGAATCTTTCCGGCACCTGCGCGCCTCGATCATGTTCGCTGATATCGACAAGGCGGCCAAGACAGTTGCGGTCGTGTCGTCGCTGCCGGCCGAGGGCAAGACCAGCATGACGTATTGCCTCGGTCGTATGGCTGCGATGTCGGGCACGCGGACGATCGTGATTGATGGCGACATTCGCCTGCGCCAGCTGACGGAAACGTCTGGTGCGCCAGCGGAGGCGGGCCTCCTTGAGTACCTCTTCGGCGAAGCCCGTCTTGAGGATGTGGTTCAGGTCGACGAGCGCACGGGGCTGCACATCCTGCCGCTGTCGGATCGCAAGCATACGCCGCGCGACGTGTTCGCAAGCCGTGCTTTCGACTCGCTGCTCAAACTGCTGCAAGCGACGTATGACCTGGTGATCATTGACACGGGTCCGATCCTGCTGATGGCGGAAACGCGGGTTGTGACCTCGAAGGTTGATCAAGTTGTGGTCGCGACCCGCTGGCGAAAAACCCATCGCAACACGCTGCGCGACACGATGAAAATCCTTCGCGACTTCCACGCCAACGTGGCTGGCGTCGTTCTGACTTTCGTCGATCTGCGGAAGCGCGCTCATCACGCCTACGCCGCAGCAAGCTACAGCGCCTACGCCAAGTATTACCAGGAGACGTAAGCGTTCACGCAATGGCCGGGGGGCCAGCGCCTCGCACCTTCGGGTGCGGGGCGTTTTTGTGTCTTGAGCGAGGATGTGCGCTCGCATTCGGACCGGCCGCGCCGTCCGGGATGCTGTGTTCGGCGAACGGTCTCGCGCGGCAAGCCGGTTCGCTCCGCCAACAGAACGCGTGAGATTGATCCACGATACGCTTCTGCCGGCTTGCTCATTTTGCGCGCAGTAGCCGGCGTCGATTGGGCGAGAACGCGTGGATGCATGATAGCCACAGCCGCACAGGTCATGACAAGCACGCGTTCAAGATCAAGGTTGGGCACGCACGGATGACGGTTTGCGTTCGTCGCTACCGGGGCGCCGGCAGCGAACACGCG
>CANJXY010000274.1 GCA_947478925.1 Hyphomonadaceae bacterium
CTCAAGCTCGTCCATCGAGAACTCACCGGCGTTGATCCGCAGCTTGCCTTTGGTGCGGAGGGTGCGGGTGCATTCCTGGAATGACATGACGCCGGTCGAGCCTTTTCAAAACCGCGAATCCGCGCGGCCGGGTGTCTATAAAGGCTTCGAATGTGGCGGAAACCTTACCTGCTGCATTACGTTACAGTCAGGCGTCGCCCAGTACCTTGATTCCATGTGCCTGCGACAGCGTGACTCGGGACGCGCCGGCGCGTTAGCGTGGGGGTCTGTCGGAGGGACGGCCATGAAAATCCACCTGCTTGTCGGTCTGGTTCTGATGCTGAGCGGTTGTGGGCCGGACGCGCCACAAGCCCCTGCTCAGACCGCGGACATGCTGAAACCCGCGCCCTTCAGCCTCGATGCGCTGTCGCCCGAGGTGCGTGTCGCGGTTGGCAGGGCGCGCGCGGCTGAGGATGCGGCGAAGGCAAGGGCGGAGGTCGCGCGGAAGGGCGGGACGGCTGGGGTCGTCGTGAAAGAGGAGGTCGTCGAGGGGATCTATGAAGGCCCCGCGCTGATGGCGCACTACGAAGGAGACCTGAAAGACGGGAAATATGAGGGGGTGGGCATTCTCACGCTGCCGGACAGCGCGATCTCGCAGGCAGGTGAGTTCAGCCACGGCCTGATGAACGGGTGGGGCGTCGAGCGTAGTGTCGAGGGACGGCCGCTCTACGAGGGCGGCTGGAAGGATGCCGCTCATGACGGGCTCGGTGTAGAATGGACGCAGGACGGCAAGGTTGCACAGGCGGGGCTGTGGAAGGATGGCGGCCTCGCGCCGAAATAGGCGCGTCTAGTCCTTCCAGTCCGGCTTACGCTTCTCGAGGAATGCCCTGAGGCCTTCCTGCGCATCGGCAGACACAGCCAGCGCGCAGAAATCGTCGACTGCGCGGGCGATCGCGTCGGTGTAGGTCCGGTCCGCCTCGCGGTGGAAGGCGGCGCGGGAGAAGGCGATGGCAGCGGGCGATTTCGCGGCGATCACGCGGGCGGCCGCCATCGCTTCCGGCAGGGCATTAGCGACAACGCGGCTGACGAGGCCGAGCGAAAGCGCCTCGCGGGCATTGAAGGTTCGGGCGGTGAACAGGAGGTCGAAGGCGCGATAGCGGCCGATGATGCGGTGCAGGTGCGCGAAGTGGATGGCCGGGGGCAGCGCGAGGTTGATCTCAGGGTATCCGAAGCTCGCCCCCTCGCTGGCGATCATCATGTCGCACGAGATGGCGAGCGTCATGCCGCCCCCGCGCGCGGCGCCATCCACGGCGGCGATGGTGGGTTTGCCCATGTTCCGCTGCACGTCCCACAGCTCGATATAGAGCCGGTTGAGGAATGCGCGCACGGTGGCCTCGTCGCTGCCCAGGATGATATCGAGATCGAGCCCGGCGCAGAACATATTCGGTATGTCGCTCGCCAACACCACCACGCGCACGTCGGGGTCCGCACCCGCCCGGCGCAGCGCGGCGATGATCTCGTCAAGGAAGGCGATCGAGAACGCGTTCAGCGGCGGCCGCGCCAGCGTGATCGTCGCGATGTGGTCGGCCGTCGCAGAGTGGACGTGTTCAGTCATGTTTCATTCCCCGAGGAGTTCCTGCCCCTGATTGCGGACATTGCCAACGGCCGGATTGGCGGGCCAGCAGCGCAAGGCGTCGGACGGGCAGGGCTTCAACAGCGCGTGCGGATCGCGCGCCTGCGTATCGAGCCAGCGGGTATAGTGTTGCGGAGCAAGGATCACCGGCATCGAAGTCGCGATGCCCGCAACGGCGAGGTTGGGCTCCGTGGTGATGATGGCGAAGGTGTCGAACTCCGACCCGTCGATCATCGCGCGGCTCCACAGGCCGGCGAAACACAACCACTTGGCCCTCGTCGGCGCGAAGGCGAAAGGCACGCCATCCGACCACGCATAGAAGCCCGAGGCCGGCACAAGACAGCGGCCCTGCCGGAAGGCGCCCGAAAAGGTCGCGCTGTCTGCGAGTGTCTCGGCGCGCGCGTTGAAGGTGGAGAATTTCTTCTCCGACAGCGGTTGCTTCCACCACACCGGCACAAGGCCCCAGAAGGCCGGCGCGATCTGGATGGAGTGGCGCGGCGCATACTCGCCCTCCGGCGCGCGGCGCAGGATCGGCACGACCTGGCTCGGCGCGATATTGTACTCGGCCTCCGGGGCATCGATACCCGGCGGCGCCACGAGATCAATCGCGACGCGATAGTCGGTCCAGGCGATGGCGCGGCGAAAGAAGCGGGCGGTCATGGACGGCCCGTCATGTCAGCGCGTCGAAGATGGCGTGGGCGACTGCGCGCCAGGGAGGGCTGTCGAACAGAAGCGCCTCGGTGATGTGCTCCAGTATGATCGCTGGGCCGACCCACAGGAACACCGAATGGATGCGGCGCTCGACCAGCCAGTCCCGCAGGATGCAGGCGACGATCAGCGAATCCGCGGCGATGATGGCGAAGGTGATCTCTGGCGCTGGGACAGACGGGAAATAGTGCCGGAAGCGGAACCAGGCCGGCCACAGGATGGCGATGGTTGCAAGCATCATCAGGCGCTTGTGCGCGGGGCCGTTGCGGCGCCAGGCAATCGCGGCGGCGACCAGGGCGAGGAACATCGCAGCCGACAGGCAGACGCCAGTGAGGGCGGAGACGGCAATGTCGCCTCCACCGGCGGCGACATCGCGCTGCGTCGCCCACACGCCGACGGCCACGGTCGAGACGCTGACGCCTGCGGCGAGCACCGCGCCGGCCCAGCCGAGGCGCTTGTGCGCGAGCAGGTCCCGCCTGCGGATCAGCAGCGACTGCGCGAGGAAGAGCACAAGCCAGCCAAACAACAGGGCGCCGTGCACGTGCACGATGGGCGGCGCGCGAAACCCGCCCCTTGCGAGCGGGACGAAGTAGGTGCCGGCAAATCCGGTGAGCGCCACGACAAGCGCGAGAACGGCCATGGCCGTGAAGAATCTGGAGCGCGCGGCGACCATCGGACAGGGAGAATGCGGGACCGTCGGCGAGGGGTCAATCGACAGCCGCTCGGATGCCCACAGCGTGGGCGTGCACCCGCCAAGGCCCTCATCCCGCGCCAAGGGGCATCCGTCGAAGGACGAGGGCCAGCGCCGGCCGCACCTCGTGTTCGACGGACAGTCGCTGCGCGCCCCGCTTCCCAGACTTTGTCGAGGGAGGACTTCCCCTTAGTCGATGGGTTCGCGCTTCCCGCCCGTCTCGCTCACGTACAGCTCGCCGCCGACCTGCGCGAACTTCGCGCTCATGTCGGCCATGCCCATCTGCTGGTCGTTGAGTTTGGCAGTATAGTCGCGGACATCCTGCGTGATTTTCATCGAGCAGAATTTCGGACCGCACATGGAGCAGAAGTGGGCGACCTTGTGGGCGTCTTTCGGCAGGGTGGCGTCGTGGAAAAGTTTTGCGGTTTCGGGGTCGAGTGAGAGGTTGAACTGGTCTTCCCAGCGGAATTCGAAACGAGCGCGGGAGAGGGCGTCGTCGCGTAGCTTGGCGGCGGGGTGGCCCTTGGCGAGATCGGCTGCGTGGGCGGCGATCTTGTAGGTAATGACGCCGACCTTCACGTCGTCGCGGTCGGGCAGGCCGAGGTGTTCCTTCGGCGTGACATAGCAAAGCATGGACGTGCCGAACCAGCCGATCATCGCCGCGCCGATGCCGGAGGTGATGTGATCATAGCCGGGCGCGATGTCTGTGGTGAGCGGCCCGAGCGTGTAGAACGGGGCCTCGCCGCAGACCTTGAGCTGTTTCTCCATGTTGACCTTGATCTTGTGCATCGGCACGTGGCCGGGGCCTTCGATCATTACCTGGCAACCCTTGTCCCACGCGACCTTCGTGAGCTCGCCCAGCGTGTCGAGTTCAGCAAACTGCGCGGCATCGTTGGCGTCGGCGATGGAGCCGGGGCGCAGGCCATCGCCGAGCGAGAACGAGACATCGTATTTCGCCATCAGATCGCAGATCTCGTCGAAGCGCTCGTAGAGAAAGCTCTCCTTGTGACGCGAGAGCATCCAGCGCGCCATAATCGAGCCGCCGCGGCTGACGATACCGGTGACGCGCTTTGCGGTGAGGTGGATGTATTGCAGGCGGACGCCGGCGTGGATGGTGAAATAGTCGACGCCCTGTTCGCACTGTTCGACGAGCGTGTCCTTGAAGACGGACCAGTCGAGCTTGTCGGGATCGCCGCCGACCTTCTCGAGCGCCTGGTAGATTGGGACGGTGCCGATGGGGACGGGCGAGTTGCGGATGATCCAGTCGCGGATGTTGTGGATGTTGCGGCCGGTGGAGAGGTCCATCACCGTGTCGGCGCCCCAGCGGATCGACCAGACCAGCTTCTCGATCTCTTCCTCGACCGACGAGGTGACGGCGGAGTTGCCGATGTTTGCGTTGATCTTCACCAGGAAGTTGCGGCCGATGATGACGGGCTCGAGTTCCGGGTGGTTGATGTTGGCCGGTATGATGGC
>CANJXY010000275.1 GCA_947478925.1 Hyphomonadaceae bacterium
CAACATGCACGTCATCGGGCGGGTTCGGGCCGGTTGGGATTTTCGAGAGGTCCATCTGGCATCCTGTCGTCTTTGGTGCGGTATCAGAAGAGGCCGTCTTCTTACGCTACGGCGCCTGCAATATCGGGGCCTGCGACAAGCGCAAGGTTAACCTGCATATGAGGCGACCCTTGCTCACCGGATCGGGTCGCTGGATCAGGCCGCG
Organism: Hyphomonadaceae bacterium; assembly: GCA_947478925.1. Lineage (GTDB taxonomy): Bacteria > Pseudomonadota > Alphaproteobacteria > Caulobacterales > Hyphomonadaceae > UBA7672. The sequence goes on from CANJXY010000275.1 coordinate 206, forward strand.
TTCGCGACCACGCTCGGCATCGCATCGGGATCGATAGGCTTGGCGATGACGCCGGCACACACGGCCGTGCGAGAGGCTTCGATCCGTTCGAACACTTTCGTCACGCGCGCGATCTCTGGCGCGTCCAGCCGCACATTATCTTACACTTCTGCCTGATGGGACCGGCCGCTCCGCAGACGGATAGGCGCACGCGCAACGGCGAGCACGAGATTGGCTGTATCGATCGGCTTTCCGATGATCGCGACGATGCCCGAAACGTCCCGGAGTTGGTGGCGTGCGAGGGTCATGTTGGCTGTGCAGATGATGATCGGTGTGTCGCAGTTCACGGTGGTCTGGCGCATCTGTTGGGCCACGATGACGCCGCTGATTTCGGGCATCACCAGATCGAGCACCACGATATCGAAGTTACGCCCTTCGAGACGGCGCAGGGCTTCAGAGCCAGAACCGCAGGTTTCGACATTGTGGCCTACGGAGGAAAGAACAGTGCTTAGAATGTCGAGGTGACGGTCGTTGTCATCGATAACCAGGATGTTGCGCGTCGCCGCCACGCAGATCCAGTCGGACGCAGGATGATCACGCGTTGGCGCAGAGCGCGCGGACACTATCTCAGCGCCGACTTCCGATGTCTCGGCGTCGCACGCTTGCGCGAGGGGGGACGGAGGCGCGTTCACGGCCTCGACCCTCTGCTGGAGTTGCGCAACCAGGTCGCCCACACGAATCGTGAGCAATCTGTGCTGGGAGCATAGTTAACCATTCTGGCGAAATGGCAATCCACTGGGTCACCCACGGCGTGAAAATCTGCAACCGCGCACCCCAGGATCCTTGGGGATTTTCCCAAGGATCCCGCAGACGTTCCGGATCAGCCTTTCTTGGCCAGCCCAAGCAAGCGGAGGCGCAGAGCGTTAAGACGGATGAAGCCTTCGGCGTCCTGCTGGTTGTATGCGCCTGCGTCGTCCTCGAACGTGACGTGTGCGGCCGAGTAGAGCGAGTTGGGCGAGGCTCTTCCTGTCACGATCACATTGCCCTTGTAGAGCTTGAGCGTGACCGTGCCAGAGACGTTGGCCTGCGACTTGTCGATTGCGGCCTGCAGCATTTCGCGCTCGGGCGCGAACCAGAAGCCGTTGTAGATCAGCTCCGCATAGCGCGGCATCAGCTCGTCCTTGAGGTGGCCCGCGCCGCGATCCAGCGTGATGCTCTCGATGGCGCGGTGAGCCTGCAGCAGGATCGTACCGCCCGGCGTCTCGTAGACGCCGCGCGACTTCATGCCGACAAAACGGTTCTCGACCAGGTCGAGGCGACCGATGCCATTGTCGCGGCCGAGATCATTCAGCGCGGCCAACAGCGTCGCGCCGGAGAGCTTCTTGCCGTTGAGCGACACCGCATCGCCCTTGTCGAAACCGATTTCGATCTCGGTCACGACATCAGGCGCCTCCATCGGCGAGATGGTGCGCATGAAGACATAGGGTGGCGGCTCAACGGCCGGATCCTCCAGAACCTTTCCTTCCGAGGACGAGTGCAGCAGGTTGGCGTCAACCGAGAATGGGGCCTCGCCGCGCTTGTCCTTGGCAACCGGGATCTGATGCTTCTCGGCGAACTCGATGAGATCAGTGCGCGACTTGAACTCCCACGTGCGCCACGGCGCGATGACCTTGATATTGGGGTTCAGCGCGTAGGCCGACAGTTCGAAGCGGACCTGGTCATTGCCCTTGCCGGTGGCGCCATGGGCTATGGCGTCAGCGCCGGTTTCTTTTGCGATCTCGACGAGGCGCTTGGCGATCAGCGGGCGCGCGATCGAGGTGCCGAGCAGGTACTGGCCTTCATAGACCGCGTTGGCGCGGAACATCGGGAAGACGAAATCGCGCACGAATTCCTCGCGCACGTCTTCGATAAAGATGTTTTCGGGCTTGATGCCCATCAGCTCGGCTTTCTTGCGGGCCGGCGACAGCTCCTCGCCCTGCCCGAGGTCAGCCGTGAAGGTCACGACTTCGCAGCCATACTCCGTCTGCAGCCATTTCAGGATGATCGAGGTGTCGAGACCACCGGAATAGGCGAGCACGACTTTCTTCGGGGCAGGTTTGGCGGCGGACATGGATGGTCTCCCGGAAACGGGCGATTTCGGATGCGCGCTTATAGCCCCCGCTGACGTCCCTGCAAGCGAAGCTGGCGGCGCCCACTGTCGCCAAATGTGGCGCCCGGCGAGACGCGTGCTAACCTCAGTCTTCAGGCCGGTCTCCGGCTGCCACGTCTGGAGATAAGCATGGCCGGATTTGCCGCTTTTGCACGCCTTGCGCGCCGGACAGCCGCGGCCGCGCTTGTAGCGGTTTCGGCGTTCTGCGCACCCGCCCTTGCGCAGCCGGCCTTCTGGGTGGTGAAGGATGCCGATTCGACGATCTATCTTTTGGGCACGGTCCACCTGCTGAAGCCGGAGACGGTCTGGAAAACCGACAAGCTGCTCGCCGCCATGAAGGAGGCCGGGCAGCTGTGGCTGGAGCTGCCCACCACTGACCCGCAGGCGATGGCGCCGGAAATGATGAAGCTGGTCACCCGGTACGGCCTGTCCCCGGGGTCGCCTTTGTCCGGGGACCTGACGCCCGAGGAGCTGAAGACGTTGGATGAAGCCGCCAAGCTTGCCGGTCTGTCCGCAGCGCAGCTCAACAACTTCCGACCGTGGTTTGCAGCACTCACCATCTCGAACGCGGCCATGATGCGCGCGGGGTATGACCCGTCATCCGGCGTCGACATGAATGTCGAGGCGATCTTCAAGACGCGGGACATCAGGCCGACGGGGCTTGAGACCGCTGAGCAGCAGATCAAGGTCTTCGCGAACATGACGCGCGAGGAGGAACTCGCCTACCTGCGCACGACGATGGAAGAATACGAGAAAGCCTCGACCGAGCTGGACCAGATGGTCGCACAGTGGTCGCACGGCGACGTTGCCGGGCTCGAGCAGATGTTCGTCACCGACATGAAGGACGAGTCGCCCGAGCTCTATGACGCGCTGCTGAAGAACCGAAACGCCAACTGGACCGTGAAGATTCAGGAGATGCTCAAGGGCAAGGGCACGGTCTTCATCGCCGTCGGGGCGGGCCACCTCATCGGACCTGACAGCGTGTTGGCAATGCTGAAGGCAAAAGGGGTCAAGTCCGAGCGCTTGCAGTAGCTCCAGCCCCCACGCGCAGCCCTATCCGCCATTTCCCATTCCGACCCCTGATCGACAGGTCCAGGATCTCGCTACGCGCGGCCAGGATGAGACGCCATGATGACGCGATCGGTTCGCTTTACAGCTGGCGTCACACCACGCCCGGCCATGCAGCGAACGTCGCCAGCACAAGACTTCCCGTGACGATGCCGATGGCGGCAAGGCGCGGACCGTGCAGGCGGCTCCACAGCAGCGCGCCAGTGATCGCCATTGCGATCAGGCCGCCGGCCATGGTGTCGATGAACAGGACCCAGATCCAGTTCATGCCGGATCCCTTGTGCATGTTCTTGAGCACGCCCCAGACATTCTGTTCGGACTTTGTGGCCTTCACGGCCGCCGAGCCCGGCGTGTAGGCGACAGTGAGCATGCCATTGACGCCGTTGAACGCCTGTTTCCAGACGACGGCTTCCTGAATGTCGCGCCCCATCATCTGCACGCGCTCGCCAGCGGATTGATCGCTGCGAGGTCCCCGCGGCGAACCACCTTCGGCGCGGGGCGCGCGCGGCTCCAGCGCCGTGCCGAACTGGGCCTGCGCCCACTTGCCGAGATCTTCCGGCGATTTGATCAACGCGGGATCGACCGCAATGTTTGCTTCCATCACTTCGCGCGGCGTGCCGGTGTCGATCTTCAGCGTGGCGCGGTGATTGAGCAGGAGACCGCTGACACCGATCAGCAGGAAAGCGAGCGCGCCCCAGAATCCGGTCCAGGCGTGGATGCGTTTCAGCCACTGGATGATTTCGGTGCGGTTGGCGAAGCGCGGCAGGAATAACAGCGTGCCGGGCGGACGCTTGCGCGCCGGCTCCGCGGCGCCGGGCGGGGTGGCATTGGTCTGGGTGTCCATGGGCGATCTTCTGCAGCTTCTACAAAAAGGACCGGATCCGCATGTCGGTCCGGCCCACGCGTGCAAGCGAAACCCTCGGCGAGGCGAGGACGACGCCAAGGGTCACGCTGTCCCCCTGGCAACGTGCCGTAGGGGCATGACCGGAGTTATTGCGAATGATTTGCAGAATGGGGACGCGGTGTCGACCA
>CANJXY010000276.1 GCA_947478925.1 Hyphomonadaceae bacterium
CAAGCCTCCGCTCAACCGCCTGCAGCAACCGTGGGAGCGCCCCCAGCTGACCCACGCATTGTGAACCGCAAGCGCGTGCAGGATCTGGTGACAATCAACGACGCCCTGAAGGCATATCACGCCAAGAACGGCGCATATCCGCAAGCCGCGGCTCTCGCCGGTTTGAATGAACGCGGCGCCAACTGGATTCCGGGACTCGCGCCCGACTTCGTGAAGGAAATTCCGCGCGACCCGATGCACGATACGACGACGCAATACGTCTATGTGTCGGACGGCGCGAACTACAAGCTTCTCGCGGCCGGCGTGTCACTTGTCGGTAGCCCGAACGTGGAAGTGCTGGGGATCAAGATCGACCCCACGCGCAATCCGACCGCTGAAAGCGCCTCGTTTGGTTTCTGGACGCCAGGTTTCGCCGGCGCCTGAGATCGGGCCTGACACTCAGGTTTTTGTGTAGTCGCGATACCAGCGTACGAAGGCGGGCACGCCGTCTTCGAGGCGCGTCGATGGCGTGAAGCCATAGTCACGCTGCAACGCATCGATATTGGCGCACGTCGCTTTCACATCGCCCTGCTGCATCGGCAGCATGATGCGCTCGGCCTTGCGACCGACCGCATCCTCGATGATGGCGATGAAGCGGCCAAGTTCCACAGGGCGATTGTTGCCGATATTGTAGACGCGATGCTTCGGCTGCTCCGTCGCCGGCGATTGCAGGGCGGTGGCGACGACGCCCGTGACAATATCGTCGATGAAAGTGAAGTCGCGCTCAAGCTGGCCATTGTTGAACACGCGGATCGGCGTGCCCGCAATGATATCGCGCGTGAATGACCAGTAGGCCATGTCGGGTCGTCCCCACGGTCCGTAGACGGTGAAGAAGCGCAGGCCGATCTGATCCATCCCGTAGAGGTTGGTGTAGGATTCGCTCAGCAGCTCATTCGAACGCTTGGTGGCCGCGTAAAGCGAGACCGGATGATCGACGCGATCCTGCTCCGAATACGGCGCGGTCGCGGTGTTGCCGTAGACCGACGAGGAAGACGCATAAACGAGGCGCGGCTTCTTCGGATGATGACGAACGAGTTCGAGAACGGACAGATGGCCGACGAGGTTCGACTGGGCGTAGGCAAACGGATTGTCGATCGAATACCGTACGCCCGCCTGCGCCGCGAGGTGAATGACAGCATCTGCTGCGGCAACGCCTTCGACCGCGAACAAACCCTTGTGATCGGCAATATCGATCTTGTGGAACCTGAAGCCGGCGCGGGCGTTGAGGCGTTCAAGCCGGTCCTGCTTCAGGGATACGGGGTAATAGTCATTGAGATTGTCCACGCCGATAACGTTGATTCCGGCGTCGATCAGCTTGTTGGCGACGTGATAGCCAATGAAGCCCGCAGCGCCGGTCAGAAGGATAGTCTGTGGACGATCATGTCCCATGCAGGTGCAATCGCTTTAGGCTGCGGAGGTGAAGCAGTGATACAAAGGGTTTGAACCCAGCTGGGCCTGCAAGGCAACACATAGAAAACGGCCATGTCAGATTTTCTCGATACGGCACATCATGATAGGGCGGTTGCGCAAGACGGGATGAGGTTCACGCATGCGGGCGATTGCGACGAATGCCGGGATTCGATCATGGATGTTCGATTCTGCCCTCCCCTTCTGGGCTGAGCACGGTATCGATCGGGACAATGGCGGATTTGTCGAGCAACTCACGCTCGACGGGGCGAACGCCGACGTGCCGTTCAAGCGTACGCGCGTGACATGCCGACAGATCTACGTCTTTTCACATGCCGCCACCCTGGGCTGGCAGCGCGGCAATGAGCTTGCAGCGCACGGCGTCGAATTCCTCACGCAGAAAACCTGGCTCGGCTCTGACAAGGGTTTTGTGCGTACGCTGACCCGGACAGGCGATCCGCTTGATGCGACGCCGGATCTCTACGACCACGCCTTCGCGCTATTCGCGTTTTCCTGGCGTCACAAAGCGATGGGCGATGCGCTCTCGCGCGACTGGATGCACAGGACGCTCGACTACATTGATGGCCATATGCGCCACCCGAGCGGCCTTGGCTTCTGGCATGAGATGCCGGCGAGAGGATGGCGACAACAGAACCCACACATGCATCTGACCGAAGCCTGCCTCGCGGCCTTCGAGGCGACAGGCGAAAAGCGGTTTGCAGAAACAGCTGGAAAGCTGATCGATCTCTTCAACACGAAGTTCTTCGACTTGCAGTCGGGGACACTGGCGGAATACTTCACCGACGACCTGTCGCGCGCGCCGGGCGCGGATGGACGCATCGTGGAGCCAGGCCATCAGATGGAATGGGCCTGGATCCTCGAAGTCGCACGCAGACAGCTGGGCCTCGACACCGCCGACCGCACCCGGGCACTGATCCGCTTCGCGGAAGCTCACGGCGTCGATCGGACAAGCAACGTCACGTATAACAGCGTCCGCGATGATGGCGCGCCTCTCGATCGTGGCTCACGGTCGTGGCCGAATACCGAGCGACTGAAGGCAGCTGTTGCGCTGTGGGAGCTGGATCGCGTTGATCCCTCCGCGGTTATCGAGCCCACGCTGAAGCTCTTGTTCGAGCGTTATCTCGGGCGCGAACCCGCCGGGACGTGGATGGATGCTTTCGATGAAAGCGGCATGCCGTTGAACAAGACAGTTCCGGCGTCGACGCTCTATCACGTCTTCCTGGCGTTTGCAGAAGTGCTGCGGATCTCGGCCTGATCGGCTGGAAATGGCCGCACCTGGATGGAGCGGCCGAGATAGCTGAAGGGATTCCACGCAAAGGCTTTGGCGAGATGCGCCACCGATACACGCCTGCGAGCGCGAAGCTGTTTGCGTGCCGCGAGCGCCGGGCCGAGGCCTGCGAAAGCGGCAACGAAGCCGCGCCAGGTCGGCACGAATACGCCGCGCACCGCCCCGCGCACAAGCAGCATCAGCGACCCGATAAGCCAGACAGGAGAGGTAAGCAGAAGCAGGCCGCCAGGCATGTTCTTGACATAGGTCCACACGCCGTTGCGCACGCCGTGAAACACCGAGAAAGCACTGGACCGGCCCGAGATAGCTGAGCCCGCATGGCGCACGCACGCATCGGGGACATACTGGCAAAGCTCACCCTGCAAACGCAGGCGGAAAGCGATATCGACATCCTCGTGATAGCAGAAATAACGCTCGTCAAACCCGCCCGATTCCAGAAACGTCTCTCGCGGATAGAACGCCGCAGCACCACAAGGCGCGAAGCATTCGCCGGCAGGCGGGGCGCTGGACAGCGGATGTCCGAAGCCTCCACGCCACGCATAACCGTAAGCCAGATAGCAATCGCCCGCGCCATCCAGCCTCAAAGTGTCATGAAGACTGACCTGCAGGCAGGCGATCATGCGATGCGTAGGTCGCCGCGCGATGGCGCGCATCATCGCTTCGAGCCAGTCGGGTGCGGCTTCCGCATGAGGATTGAGTAGCGCGAGCCGTTTGCCGCGCCCTGCCCGTGCGCCAACATTGTTGCCGCCCGCGAACCCGAGATTGCTCGCCTGCTTCAGTATCGTCAGCTGCTCAGGTTTTTCGACGATGCGAGCGAGCGAGTTATCGCTCGACGCGTTGTCGACGATGATCGTCTCGAAGTTGGTAAAGGTCTGCGCAGCGAGTGAGGCGATGCAACCCCGCAGATAGTCACCGCCATTGTAGTTGACGACGACGACCGTGATGTCTGGATCGCCCCCGTCCGCCATATGAGCTCAGAGGATCGACTGGCCGGTCGACGCCCAATCCTTCAGGAACGCCGCGATACCAGAATCCGTCAATTCGTGCTTGTAGAGCGCGGCAAAGATCTTCGGCGGCAACGTGGCGCAATCCGCACCTGCAAGCGCGCATTGCCTCACGTGCTCAGTTGAGCGGATTGATGCGGCGAGGATGTTCGTCTCGAACCCATAGTTGTCGTAGACAGTGCGGATGTCACGGATCAGCTCCATGCCATCAACGCCCTTGTCGTCGAGACGGCCAATGAACGGCGAGATGAAATAGGCGCCGGCCTTGGCCGCCAGCATCGCCTGCACGGCGGAGAAGCAGAGCGTGACGTTCACCTTGATGTCTTCGCCAGACAGGATGCTGCACGCCTTGAGGCCGTCCTCCGTGAGCGGAAGTTTCACGACGACGTTGGGCGCGATCCTGGCGAGGTAACGACCCTCAGCCAGCATGCCCTCGACGTCGGTCGCAACAGCCTCGGCGCTGACCGGGCCAGGGATGATGCCGCAGATCTCCGCGATCGCTTCCTTCATGTTACGGCCAGACTTGGCGATCAGCGACGGGTTGGTGGTGACGCCATCAATCAAACGGCTGGCGGCGGCAGCGCGCAGCTCGGCCAC
>CANJXY010000277.1 GCA_947478925.1 Hyphomonadaceae bacterium
ATCCAGTCGGAAAAAAACGCAGCCGAGGCTCGCGTCCGGGGGCAAGAAGCCGAGGCCGCGCGGGATGACCTGCAGCGTGAATATCTCGGCATGCTGGGCGAGACGGCGCTGGACGACATTCTGGATCTGAACAACATTCCTGGTGAAGTCACGGCGACAGATCCCGTCAGCTGGATCTCGCTGATGCAGGTGGACGGTCAGCAGTTTGCGCTGGCGCGGGAATACAGCGCCGGACGCGTAATCGCCGTGGCGCACGATGGCGTGCTGACGGGCGCCAACGTTGGCACATACGGAAAGTCAGATCGCAACAAGGGGTTTCTCTGGCGCGCGATACAGTGGCTGGCTGGCCCGCAGGGAAACGGCTCGGTCAAAATCGCGAGCGGACATTGCGAATGGCTGCCGACGCGCCGGGCAAAATGGGCGTTGCCGGATGACCTTGCAGAATGGGGCTACTCTGTCGGTGAAATCTCCGGCGTCATTGATGACGCCAGCCTGCAAGGCGCGAGCGTTCTCATCATCGGCAATGCGTGGGGCAATCTCTCGAAGCCGGAGATCGATGCGATTCAGCGCTTTGTCGCACGCGGCGGCGGCCTTCTCGCAGCGGGGCTTGGATGGTCGTGGAAACAATCCAGCTCGCGGCCCAGCCTCATCTGCGAAGGTCAATCGGCCGGGCAGGACATCAACGACATGGCGACCTATCCGATGAACCGAATGGGTGAAGCCTTTGGAATGCAGTGGACGGATGCCGTCATCGGCGAATGAAGCTCAGCCCTTCGCCGAAGCTTCCTTCTCGGCGAGGCGCGCCTTCAGGCGGTCGCTGGCTTTTTCCTTGACGCTCTCGGAGCGGAGCTGGCCACAGGCGGCAAGGATGTCGCGGCCGCGCGGCGTGCGGATGGGAGACGCATAGCCAGCGCGATTGAGGACTTCCGCAAAAGCTTCGATGGTTTCCCAGTCGGAGCATTCGTATCTGGAGCCCGGCCACGGGTTGAACGGGATCAGGTTGATCTTGGCGGGCACGTGCTTCATGAGCCGCACCAGGTCGCGCGCCTCGGCCAGCGTATCGTTGACGCCCTTGAGCATCACGTATTCGAACGTCACACGCTTGGAGTTCGACAGGTCCGGATAGGCGCGGATCGCGTCGAACAGCTCCTTCAGGTTGTACTTCTTGTTGATTGGCACAAGCTCGTTGCGGAGATCATCGTTCGTCGCATGCAGCGAGATCGCCAGCATGGCGCCCGTGCGGTGTCCGAGCTCGGGAATCTTTGGCGCAACGCCAGCCGTCGAGACCGTGATGCGCCGCCTGGAGATCGAGATTCCGTCGCCATCGCCGATGGTCTCCAGCGCCTCCACGACATTGTCGAGATTGTAGAGCGGCTCGCCCATGCCCATGAAGACGATGTTGGTGAGACGACGGTCCCCGAGATTCAGCGGGCGATCCGATGTCGGCCATTCTTCAAGCGCATCACGCGCCACCATCACCTGGTTGACGATCTCGGCGGCGGTGAGATTACGCACGAGCTTCTGTGTGCCTGTGTGACAGAACGAGCAGGTCAGCGTGCAACCCACCTGGCTCGACACACAGAGCGCACCCGCCTTGCCCACGTCGGGAATGTAGACGCACTCGGCCTCGGTGTTGGGGCCATAGCCGACCAGCCATTTGCGCGTGCCGTCGACCGATGTCTGGGCCACCGCAATGGGCGGACGCTCCAGAACGAATTTCTCGCCGAGCTGCGCGCGCAATTCCTTGGCGACATCGGTCATTTTGGCGAAGTCGGTGACGCCGTAATGGTAAATCCAGCGCCACAGCTGGCTCGCCCGCATCCGGGCCTTCTTCTCGTCCACGCCAGCCCCGATCAGGGCCTGCCGCAGTCCTTCCCTGCCCAATCCGGCGAGATTGGTGACGGCCGGCGCGGCCGGTTTGCGGGTGAGGTCGAGTTCCACGGACATTTGCCGGGCTCATACCTCAATCCGGTAAATCACGCGATACCCGGCGCTGCGCAGGCGAATTCCGGCCTGGCCGCCCGACCTGCCCACTGCGGCTGGCCCGATGAGGGAGCAAACAGTAGTCCGCGCGGTGATTCGTGACATTCCCGGCCCAAAGGCTCACTCCGGCCGACGCCCCCCTATGTCTGCAGCATCGCTATCTGCAAAGCGCGCGGGCCTTGTCGATCGCGTCTTTCGAGCCCTTGAGCGAGAAGTGGTAGGCCGTTCGCGCGTCCTTCACCGAGGCGGCTTCAATACGCAGCTCCGATCCGTGCTTCAGGCCTTCGACGAGTTCCTTGTCGCGATCGTCCTTGACGAAGGCTTCCGATCCCGTGGCGTACATGGTGAAACGATCGCGCCCGATGATGGCGACCGGGGCAATGTCGGTGCGCAACGCATACCCTACGCGCAGGCTGGGCTGGTTCACCGCCGCGCCCGATTTCCACGCCGTCACGTAGAACACCACCTCGCCATGATCGACCGACTTGGGCGCCATGTCAGACGCCTCCACGGTCGCAAAGCAGATCATCGCGCGGCCTTCGCCCTCGGTATAGACGCGCCAGTCATTGTAGCGGCCGACAGCTTTTGATTGCGCGACCGCAGCAGGCGTCGCCGCCAGCAGGATCGCAGTCAAAACCAGCAGTCGCGCCATGGGTCGGTTCTCCGGTCCGCCGTCAGACTAGTGCTGAATACGGACGAATTTTGACGCAAGGCTTAACCGCACTGTCATCGGGCCCGCTATCGGGGCGCGCGCTTTGCCAGAATGCGCTGCAGCGTGCGGCGGTGCATGTTCAACCGCCGCGCCGTTTCGGAGACGTTGTGGTTGCACAGTTCGTAGACGCGCTGGATATGCTCCCACCGTACCCGGTCGGCCGACATGGGGTTTTCTGGCGGTTCGGGACGGTCCGAGCGGCCGGTCAGAAGCGCGTTCACGACATCATCGATGTCGGCGGGCTTGGGCAGGTAATCGATGGCGCCGGCCTTCACGGCGGCAACGGCCGTCGAAATGGCCCCGTACCCCGTGAGGATGACGGCGTGTGTGTCCTCGCGAACCCGGTGCAGCGCCTCCACCACGTCGAGACCCGAACCGTCTTCGAGGCGGAGGTCGACCACAGCGAAAGCCGGGGCCTGTTTCTTGAGGTGTTCGCGCGCCTCGGCGACGCCGCCGATGGCCGTTACGTCAAAACCGCGCTGAGCCAGCGCGCGCGCAAGACGCGCCCGGAACGGTGCATCGTCATCCAGGACCAGAAGCGAGCGATCCTCGAGCGCGGCGACCCTTGGGTCTGGTTCAACAGGATCTTCCACCCATTTTCTCCCGCAGCAGCTGTCGGACAGCTGGAATTATAAACGTCAGGGCGTCCTTAGGCCACAGCTTTGCCAGCTGTCCACACAAGAAGGTCAAATGACGAAATAGCCCGGTCTAGCCCTCGATCCAGCCATCGGGGGCTTCGATCGCCTTGCGCGGCCATGCGATACGCACAACAGCGCCTTTCGCTGGAAACTGGCGATTGTAGGGGGTCACGCGCGCGCCGCTCCGCTCCAGCAGAGTGCAGGCGATGAAGAACCCCAGCCCCATGCCGCCGCCCCGTTGCTCGATCCGGCGCTCCGAGAAATAAGGTTCCCCCAGCTTGGCGAGCACGGACGGGGCAAAGCCCGGTCCATCATCGGTAATATAGATGCGCACTTCTTCAGCCGACCAGCGCGCATTTACGGACACTTCCCGAGCAGCAAAGCTGGCTGCGTTCTCAATGAAGGCGCCAAGCGCGTGGATAATCTCCGGCTTGCGCAAGACGTCAGGCGCCCGCTCGTCGCCGCTGCCGCCTGCCAGTGGCGAGGACGAACACTGGATATGGATGCCGCCTGCCCGGTGCGGCTCGGCTGCTTCCTCGATCAGGCCAGGCAGGGTCGCGCGCGCCATGGCGGCATCCGTCATGTGGCGGCGCTGTGAGATCTGCTTGAGGATGGTGCGGCAGCGTTCGGCCTGGTCGATGATCAGTTCGACATCCTCGCGCGCGGGATGGCCGGGTTTCACGCTGCGGCCGAGTTCACGGGCTGCAAGGTGGATGGTCGCGAGCGGCGTGCCAAGCTCGTGCGCGGTCGCGGCTGCGAGCGCGCCAAGCGCGGATAACTGCTGCTCGCGCGCCAGAACGGCCTGTACGGCGTCGAGCGCCGATACCAGCCTTGCCTCGTCGCGTCCGGTTCGCCACGCCGACACGGTGAAGAAAATCAGGCCGATCGCCACCGCCGCGAGCTGTCCCAACTGATACAGTGGCGGGATCGCGAGCGCCTGATCCTCGCGCCATGGCAGGTCGAGCCCCCACACCCACATGCCGCCGCAACAGATCAGCGCGATCACCGCCAGAAGGCCCG
>CANJXY010000278.1 GCA_947478925.1 Hyphomonadaceae bacterium
GCCGTGGGACGATCCGAAGTTCAAGGTCCCGGGCGGCAATCCGAATTCGCAACAGGGCTCGACCGTCTTCACGTTCGGCTCGGCCATGCTGGCCAAGCAGACCTGGGGCAATTACCCGGCGCAGAAGCACATCCTGTCGGCCGTGTATGAGGGCCTGTCGGTTCCGATCGACGCGGGTCTCCGCATCGAGAGCCGTTACTTCGTCAAGACGCTGATGACGCCGGAAGCGAAGGGCATGATCCGCTCGCTCTTCCTGTCGATGCAGGACCTGTCGAAAGGCGCCTCGCGCCCGGCTGGCTTCCCGACCTATGACATCAAGAAGGCGGTCGTCGTCGGCGCCGGCCTGATGGGCGCCGGCATCGCCTATGTGCAGGCCAAGGCCGGCATCGCGACCATCCTGCTCGATGTGAGCCAGGAGTCTGCCGACAAGGGCAAAGCCTACTCGCAACGCATCGTCGACAAGGACGTGTCCCGCGGCAAGCTCTCGAAGGAGAAGGGCGATGCGCTGCTCGCGTTGATCACACCGTCGACCGACTACTCGCTGGTCAAGGGTGCGGACATCGTCGTCGAAGCCGTGTTCGAGAACGTGGAGCTGAAGGCCAAGGTCACGGCGCAGATCGAGGAACATCTCGGCGATACCGCCGTGATGGGCACCAACACCTCGACGCTGCCGATCACGGGTCTCGCCAAGGCCTCTAAGCGCCCCGCGAACTTCATCGGCATCCACTTCTTCTCGCCGGTTGAGCGCATGGGCCTCGTCGAGATCATCATGGGCAAGGAGACGTCGCAGGAGACGCTCGCCAAGACGATGGACTATGTGCTGAAGATCAAGAAGACGCCGGTCGCCGTGAACGACTTCCGCGGCTTCTACACGTCGCGCGTATTCGGCACCTATCCGGAAGAAGGCATGACGATGCTGGGCGAAGGCATCGCCCCGGCGATCATCGAGAATGTCGGCCGCATGGCGGGCATGCCGATGGGCCCTCTCGAGGTTTCGGACTCGGTCGGTATCGACACGATGCTGAAGATCGGTCGCGAGAGCGCCAAGGCTGCCGGAAAATCCTATGAGCAGAACCCGGTCGGCGATCTCGTCGCCTGGATCGTGGACGCGCAGAACCGCGTCGGCCGCAAGGCGGGCAAGGGCTTCTACGACTACAACGAAGCCGGCAAACCCTCGCGCCTCTATCCGGATATTGGCAAGAAGATCGACATCAAGACAAAGGAATGCTCGCCTGAACTCAAGGTCGAACTGACCAAGCGCTTCCTCTATCGCCAGTGCGTCGAGGTCGCCCGCTGCTTCGAGGAAGGTGTTATTCTCGATGCGCGCGATGCGGATATCGGCTCGATCCTCGCGTGGGGCTTTGCGCCTTACACCGGCGGCGTCTGCTCTTTCATGGACCTGAAGGTCGGCATCAAGACGTTCGTCGAAGAGTGCGATGCGCTGGCCGAAAAACATGGCGAGCGCTTCCGCCCGAACGCCCTGCTGCGCGAGATGGCCGCCAGGGGGCAGACCTTCTACTCGCGCTTCCCACCGAAAGATCAGAAGGCTGCCGCGGCCTGATACTGACGCACGACAAACAATGAAGGGCCGGGTGAAGTCGCTTCACCCGGCCTTTTCATTTTCCAATATGCGCTTTCAGAAACTCGCTCAGCTTGGTCAACATCAGGCGACGGCTGTCGTTGTCGACCAGACCATGATCGTCGCCCTCGATGCGGATGAACTCCACGGGCTTTTTTGCATTTTTGAGCGCGTTGCTCATGATCTCGCTCTGACTAATCGGGACGGTCGTATCCGATGCACCATGGATCAGAAGCACCGGCGCCTTGAACAGGTCTGCGTGCCGCGAAGGGGAGACGGCGTCGATTTTTTCGCGATCCTTGTCCATGTCGCCGATCAGTAGCTGCCAGTAGACGAGCGAACTATCCTTCGCGCCGCGCAGCCGTCGGGTGTTGACCAGCATTTCGTGAAGATCCGAGACGCCCGCGATGGACGCGACGCACTTGTATTTGTCCGGCGTACTTGCGCCACCCGCTAGCGCGGCATAGCCGCCATAGCTCCATCCGACGATGCAGACGCGTTCGGGATCCGCCCACCCGGTTCTCACCATCGCATCGACGCCGTCCGTGATGTCGTCCTGCATCTTGCGGCCCCATTCGCCATAGCCCGCCACCGTGAAGACTGAGCCGAACCCTGCGGATCCGCGGAAGTTTGGCTGGATGACGACATAGCCCTCGTTCGCGAGAAATTGGGCCATCCAGTCGAAGCCGACTGAATCATAGGACTCCGGCCCGCCGTGCGGCATCACGATCATAGGGAGGTTTTTGCGATCTGCCTCGGCGACGCCAGTCGGCCACGTGATCAGGCCCGGAATCTTGAGGCCGTCGCGCGCCTTGTACTCCATGGTAACGACTTCCCCGACGTCGCCCGGCGTGATCTCCGGACGCGCCGTGGCAATGATGCTCAGCGATTTGGCGGCTCGGTCATAGACCAGATAGCGTTCTGCGTTTCTGCCGCCGCTTGCGAAGAAGAGCAGCTTGGACCAGTCCTGAGACCACGAGGAGAGATAGACTGAAGATCCGCCGAGCGATTTGATGACCGTGTTGATGTCTTCCTCGATCGCCTTGTCAAACATCTCGTAGCGCGGATACATGCCGGAATAGCGCACACCGTGTACGACCCGGTTGTCGTCGGAAATCACCCCTTCCACCTCAGCGTCATCGCGCTGAAACTCCGGACCACTTACAGAGCCGTCCTCGATCGACATGCGATAGAGCGATACGAATTCGGAATCCTGCTCATCCATGGTGAAGACCGACTTGGCGTCTCCGGACAGCCCCACGACCGAGATCTCCGGAAGCGGGGCCACCTTACGATAGATCTGCTTCCAGTCGCCTCCCGGCGGGCGGGCGCGTACGGTGTGCTCCGTATTCTTCTCGCTGAAATCTTCACGCAGGACGACCCGACCAGTCGAGTCGGTCAGCCAGTCGATCGTATTGTAGGTGCCCCGCCCGCCATCGGCGACGCGTCCACGCCCCGAGTCAAGCAGCACCTGCAGCAAGTCGAAGGATGGTTGGCTGCCCGAGCCGCCCATGTAGGCCGGCATGTAGACAGTCTTGCCATCCGGATCTACGGCCAGAATTCTGCCGAGGCCGGACTGCGCCGGGAAGATGTCCTTCGTGCCCTTCAGAAGCTGCACATACTTGCCAGTGTTGAGATCGAACGAGAAGGCGGCTGAAGCCTCGTAGCGCCCCCTGAAGCCAGCTGTACGCGTGTCTTTCGAAGCAACAATCACAACCCGGTCATTGCCAAGGAAGCGTAGATAGCGGGCGCGAATGTCGGAGATGCGCACCAGGCCCTTCGACACCTTGGTCGCAAATTCATAGACGAAGAGAACGTCGCCATCGTCGCGACGCTTCAGGAAAGCGACCTTCTTGCCGTCGGGCGAAATCTCCATCAGGCGAATGCCGGGGACGTCGCCAAAGGCTTCCATCGGAGGTTTGGCGAGCGCAGAGGGCGCTGCCGCCACGAGTGTGAGCAAGGCAGCGGCAAACAGAGACAGCAGGCGCATCATTCCCCCCGGCTGATTGGCTGAAGCAGCGTAGCTGACTTTGACGAGGCGAAAAGCCCCCTCCGCAGATTGACGCTTCGCGATGTTTGGCGTGATCGTTCAACAGGTGCGGCCGGAGTGATCGCAATGCTGAAGATACTGGTAGGTTCACTGGCGCTGGGGCTGGCGGCCACGGGCGCGGCGCAAGCGGAGGTGACGGTAAGGGCGCCGGATGGCTTCGCGATCCAGATTGTATCGGTCGTCAAACTCGATCGCGATGGCGCGTGGGCGCGCCTCGTCGACATCGCATCGTGGTGGAGCGGGGCGCATACCTACTCCGGCGACGCAAAATCGCTGAGACTCAACGCTGAGGCGGGCGGGTGCTGGTGCGAGTTGTGGAATGGCGGCGAGGTGGAGCATGGCCGCGTAGTCGCCGTCATGCCGCGTGATCTGCTGCGCGTGAACGCAGCGCTTGGGCCGTTACAGGATATGGGCGTCAGCGCGGCGCTGACATTCCAGCTCGCGGATGGGGCGGACGCGGGGACGACGAAGCTGACGGTGAACTACAAAGTAAACGGCTCGAGCCTGTCCGGCCTCGACAAAGTCGCTGCGGCCGTTGATGGCGTTCTGGTCGAGCAGGTGTCGCGCCTGTCGGCCGGCGAGTAGCAAAAAAAGGCGCCCCTAAGAGCGCCCTTTCCGAACTCAAGTCTCGACGTGAATTACTGCGTGACGGGGCGCAGCGTGACAACCACGCGGCGGTTCTGCGCACGCTTGGCTTCCGTGTCATCCGGGAACACGAGC
>CANJXY010000279.1 GCA_947478925.1 Hyphomonadaceae bacterium
CGCCTATGGCGGGATCGCCAATCGGCCTCGGTAGGTCCCTCAGTTCTCGCCTCCCGCTTTGCGGTGTGGGCGTGATGTCAACCTAGGAACGCAGTTGAGGCGGCGCATGAAGCAGACAAGGTATTTTGAAGATCAATTGTGGCGGCCGGGCGCGTTACGCCATGGTAAGATGAACAACCGTTGCCTGATTTTGCAAAAACCTAGGAAACACTGCATTTTCGTGGTGGGGGAATGGTGGGCGATGCAGGGATTGAACCTGCGACCCCTCCCGTGTGAAGGGAGTGCTCTCCCGCTGAGCTAATCGCCCGGGACCCCTGATTCAGGGGAGCGGGTTCATAGTCCTGCCCACCGTTGCGCGTCAAGGTTGGCCAGAAGCGCTCTCCGGCCTCATCTGTCTCGATTGTTATCGGCAAGCCCAGGGTCTGCAGGGGTTTCCCGTGGACAGCTCTCATTTCATCTGGGAAGGCTTCGACCCAGCGGTTCAAAAAATCAAAAATCGCCGCATGACTTGGGGAGAGATCTGAATGGCGTTCCTGTCGCCCAGCATGATCACGACTATGGACGACGCCCGGAAGCACCGGACCTGGGCGTTGTGGATCCTGATCATCGTCTACATCTTCAATTTCATCGACCGGCAGATCGTCAACATCCTGCAGGAAGACATCAAGGCCGACCTCAAGCTGAGCGACACTCAGCTCGGCATGATGACCGGCCTCACGTTTGCGGTGGTCTACTGCACCATGGGCATCCCCGTCGCGCGCATCGCCGACTCGACGAGCCGCAAGGGCGTCATGGTCGTGTCACTGGCGATATGGAGCGCGTTCACCGCGATCTGCGGCCTCGCGACGGACATCACCATCGGCTCGATTACGATCTCCGGCTTCCTGTTCCTGTTAGTTGCGCGCATGGGCGTCGGCCTCGGCGAAGCGGGCGGCAGTCCGCCGGCCCACGCGATGATCTCCGATCTATACGAGAAGGAGAAACGCGGCCGCGCGCTTGCTCTGTATTCCGCCGGTCTCTATGCCGGCACCTTGCTCGGCTATTATCTCGGCGGCTGGTTGAGCGAGGCGATGACCTGGCGCCAGGCGTTCTTTGTCGTAGGAATTCCCGGCGTCATCTTCGCGGTCATCGCCTGGACGACTGTGCGCGAGCCGGTACGCGGATTGTCCGGCGCGAACGCTTCGGTCGACAAGCCGACCTTCTTCGTCTCGTTCAGAAAGCTCTGGTCCCTCAAGGCCTTCCCCTATTACGCCATAGCGACGGGCGCGGGAACTTTCATCACCTACGGCCTTGGCAACTGGATGCCTTCCTTCATGCCGCGCACCTATGGCGTGATCGATCCGGCAAGCGTGGGCGGCGCGGTGAAGTATATCGGCCAGTGGAGCATGCCCGAGCTGCAGAACATGATCGGCATGTGCAAGGCGGAAGTCGTCGATGGCGTCAGCCGGCTGGCGCAGGACTGCTATGAGATGAGCAAAACCGAGATTGGCCTGTTCTACGGCACCTGCAGCGGCGTTGGCGGCATGATCGGCACGGTTGCCGGCGGCTATCTCGCAGACCGTCTCGGCGCCAAGGACCGCCGCTGGTTCCTGTGGGTGCCGATGTGGGGCAAGATCATCGGCGCGCCACTTTTCATCCTGTCGATGCTGGCCCCTAACGTCGAGCTATCGCTGCTGCTTTACTTCCCGGCCATCACGCTGGCGGCCATGTATCTCGGGCCATCACTTGCCATCACTCACCATCTGGTGCCCGCGTCGATGCGCGCCATGTCGTCCGCCGTGTTGTTCTTCATCCTGAACATTCTCGGCCTGGGCACGGGACCGTTCGTCGTCGGCATCATGTCGGACTGGATCGGCGCCAATGCGGAAAGCCTGTCGGCAACGCACAGCTTCCTCGGCGCCAGCATCGATGAAGTGAAGCAGATGTCGCTGAAGTGGTCCATGATCATTGCCGTTATCCTCATGACGCCGCTCGCCGTGCTGTGGCACATCGGTGCGATGAAGCTACCCAAGGGCGAGCTGGACGACGAAGGCGACGCCGTGAAGGAGGTCTCCAGCAAGGGCGATCCCAAGGGGGACATCCAGACGACGGGACCTTCGGCCTGATTTCCGAAGCCTAGAAATGGAGAGGCCCGCTGGCGACGGCGGGCCTTTCTGTTTCCGGCGTTGTTTGTCCAGTCAGTCGAACATCAGCTCGCCCTCGCCCAGCGGCGCGAAAATTTCGTCGAGGTCGCGTTGGCTGACGCCTGCGAGGTTCGGCGGATTCCACTTGGGTGCGTTGTCCTTGTCGACGATGACGGCGCGGACGCCTTCCTGGAAGTCGTGACTGTGGACCTGGCGGCATCCGATGCGGAACTCCATCCGCATATTGTCCTCGAATGTCTGCGCCTGGAGGCCGAGCGTGAGCTGGCGGTGCGTAACTTTCAGCGTGCGAGGCGACTTTGTCTTCAGGACTTCAAGCTGCTTCTTTGCCCACTCACCGGGTTCGGCCTCGAGCGCGAGGAAGGTGTCTTCGACCGTGGGCTTCCAGAAACAGCGCTGGATTTCATCGATGTGTTTCTCGAACCCAGCGGCTTCATCCCAGTCCATCGCCTCGAGCAGCTCAAGCTCGCCATCGCAGACGGATTTCTTCACAATGCTGACCACAGCTGACTCGCAGAAATTGGTGGCGATGCCGGCCGCGCAGACATCGCCGCCTTTCAGTCGTTCGCCGGTCAAGGCCAGCCACATGCCGAGCGGTGGACCAAGGCGCGGCAGGAACCAGCCGCCGCCCACGTCGGGGAATAAGCCAATGCCGGTCTCCGGCATGGCGAACAGCGTGCGCTCCGTCGCCACGCGGTGCGAGCCATGCACGCTGATGCCGACGCCGCCGCCCATGGTGACACCATCGATGAAGGCGACGTAGGGTTTGGGATAGGTCTTGATCAGCGTATTGAGCCGATATTCGGCGCGAAAAAAGGCCTGCGCCGCCGATCCATCCGCCGCACCGCTTTCGGCCAACATGCGGATGTCGCCACCTGCGCAGAAGCCTCGCGATCCTTCTGCATGATCGACGACGACAAGTTCGACCTCAGGGTCATCGGCCCAGCTACTCAGCGCAGCATACATGGCGAGGCACATCTCTTCATTCAACGCATGAAGCGCTTGCGGCCGGTTGAGCGTAATCCGCCCTGCAACACCTTCGCGATGGATGATGACATCGGACATGCTCGCTCCCGTGACTCAATCAAAACCTTATAGGCGCGGCGGACGCAGAATCCCAACTGTCACAGAATCAGCCGATCCATGGTGACGCGATGCAGGGCGTGGTTGTGGCCGGACCTTCCATCGGGCGTCAGTCTTCGTGCTGCTGCCAGACGCCAGATCGTATCAAAGTGGTGGGGCGCGGCCCCATCGCCGTTCGAGTGCAAATCGCCAGAGGAGCCGGTCGCCATGCATTGGCACACCGTTCGCTTCGACGCGGGAGCCAAACGCGTCGAGATCTATCGCCATGCCACCGACATGTTCGGCGGTGACCCATTGATCCTGATTGACGCAGACCTCGAAAGCTTCGGGCAAACGCCTGAAGGCATGGAGCGGCTAGCCACGTGGCTCGGCCGGATCGTGCTGGCCGACAACCCGGCAGTGCGGAAGGCGGTCGGACTGCGCTAACGCAGAATAGCGGCCCACATTCGGGCTCCTGCGTCCCATTCGGGCAAAAACGAAGGACAGGCTGAGAGCATCGGCTCTGTCATCGCGTTGCTGGAAATTGCTTCCGCCGTCACTGCCTCAGCATGTCACGCGAGATGATCACGCGCATGATCTCGTTGGTGCCTTCGAGGATCTGGTGGACGCGGAGGTCCCTGACAATGCGTTCGATACCGTAGTCGCTGAGATAGCCGTAGCCACCGTGGAGTTGCAGGGCGTCATTGGCAACCTTGAAGCCGGTGTCAGTGACGAAGCGCTTGGCCATGGCGCACCAGCGGGTGGCCATGGGTGTCTTGGCATCGAGTTCCTGCGCCGCGTTGTAGAGCACCACGCGAGCCGCCTGCGTTTCCGTCTCCATGTCGGCGAGCTTGAACTGGGTCGCCTGGAAATCTGCGATGGCGTGGCCGAACTGCTTGCGGTCCTTCACATAGGCCAGCGCCTTGTCGAGCGCGTCCTGCATGCCGCCGAGCGAACAAGCGGCGATGTTGAGGCGGCCGCCGTCGAGACCAGCCATGGCGAAGCGGAAGCCATCGCCCTCGGCGCCGACGCGGCGGCTGGCAGGGATGCGAACGTCTTCAAAGACGACCTGACGCGTAGGTTGGGAGTTCCAGCCCATCTTCTTTTCGTTGGCGCCGAAAGAGACACCCTTGTCGCTCTTGCGAA
>CANJXY010000280.1 GCA_947478925.1 Hyphomonadaceae bacterium
GATTTGTACGCGGAAAGCCACGTGCAGATTCGGCCAGTTCTGGAGGGGAGGTCCTGTCTCCCGGATCTGGCCCGGATCTGGCCCGAATCTGGCGGGTTTGCGACCTTGCCGGAGGCAACAAAAGGCGTCGGTGATCCGACGCCCCTTGCCGTGGTGGTGGCACAATCTCTGGCGGGGTGCGGGAGACCGGCTGAACTATTCTCACACGCGCTGCGGGCGAAGTCGGTACGCAAAGAGTCATACCAGCAACAATAAAGTATTTCAGCGAGTATCTGCCGGCGTACCGACTTCGCGCGCTGAGTAGAGCAAAGAATTGCGCTCCTCAGACCGAGGGCAGGATCATCATGCAGAATCTCAGACGGACGCGACATTACGGCCCGATTACCTACGCAGCCTGGGCCGCCATCTATGTCGTCATCGGAGTGCTCGCGAGCGTTTCACTCTGGCCACACTAAAGCGCGGGGCCCTCTTTGCCATTGCCTAGGTAGCTAGCGTACGAGTCCGAACGGACATCCTCGCTGGCGTGTGCTAGACCCGACACTCTTCAGGCAGGGACAGACGATGAACGATTCGGGCGGCAAGGATCTGGCTTATCATCACTCCGAGATCGCACGGCTGACGGCGGCGATTGCAGCTGCGCGGCCGAACGCGCGCTCGACCAATGCGCTGCGCACCAAGCTCAAGCATCATGAAGACAGGATTGGCCGCCCGGCGGGTGTGGCGGCGACGCCGACGGCTTACTGACGCCAAGCGTGGCTGGCCCCTCGCGGACGACGTCGGCGCGGTGCGCGCCCCGGTTTGGCCTACGCTAAAACAAACTGCGCCCGCGTGCCGGGGGGGAAGGGCACACGGGCGCTTGCTATATGGACGCCCGGTGGGGGGCATTGGGCGTCGCTGTATCAACGACGCACCGCGAAACGCGTTCCGCCCTGGGGCGGATATTTTTGCGGCCTCCGAAAGTCGAGCGGCCCTGGGGTTTTGGCCGGGGGTTCCGGGACGCGCCCCAGAGGAGGAGCGCGCCGGCGACAGTGAGGGCGGCGCCCCTGTCAGTCCAGTCGACGTCGCCCGTCATCAGGCTGCCGGGGAGGACGTTGAGGCCCTGAAAAATCCAGATGACGCCGGCCAGGATGGCGAGGACGGCAATGATGCGGAAAGCAATCTTTAAAGACCGCATGGCTGTCTCCTTCGGAGAGAAGGCTGACAGGTCTGTTCTCTTAGAAGAGCGAGAGCTTGGCGGCATGGCCTTGTGGCGTGAGCGGGCGACAACATTTCCATAGCGCGGGCAGGCAGGAGGCGTAAAACGAAGGTATGGACCAGACACTGACCCGCCCACCGCTTGATTCCTCGCCCACGCTGGGGCCCCGGAAGTATGGAGCGGTGAACTGGCTCGGGTTGTGGACGCTTTGCCTGCGCGAGACGCGGCGGTTCTGGAAGGTCGGGATGCAGACGCTGTTCGCGCCTGTGGTCTCGAGCCTCCTGATGCTCTTCGTGTTCAAGCTCGCCTTCAATGCGGGCGGGGCGCAGGTCGGCAATGTGGCGTTCGAGACATTTCTCGCGCCTGGCGTCGTGATGATGGCGATTCTCAACAACGCGTTCGCCAACACGTCGTCCTCGCTGATCATCGCCAAGGTGCAGGGCAATTCGGTCGACTTCCTGATGCCCCCGCTGTCGCCGGGCGAACTGACCATTGGCTTCCTGTCGGGCGCCGTCACACGTGGCATTCTGGTGGGTGCGGTGACCTATGCGGCTGTGTGGATCATGCAGATCACGCCGTTCACGGTGGCGAACCTGTTTGCGGTGATCTACTTCGCGTTGGTGGCGTCGCTGCTGATGGGCGCTGTGGGTCTGCTGGGCGGGATCTGGGCCGACAAGTTCGATCACATGGCAGCGGTGCAGAACTTCGTCATCATGCCGCTGACGATGTTGTCCGGCACTTTCTATCCGATCGGCCGCTTGCCCGAGCCGTTCGTGACGATCAGCCACTACAACCCGTTCTTCCAGATCATCGACGGCTTCCGGTACGGCTTCACGGGTCATGCCGAGGGCAATCTGTGGTTCGGCGGGGCGATCAGCGGGGCGATCACGCTGGCGCTGTGCGCGTGGTGCTGGCTGTTGCTGAAGCGCGGGTACAAGCTGAAGGCTTGATCAGGCCTCCCGGGGACCTCCCTGGAGGGGCTCAAGGCGCCGCAGACGGCTGCTGATGCGCAGGTGTGGTATGACTTCGTCGATGCGCCGTGGGTGAGGCGGGGCTCAGCGACTGCCCGCGCTTAATCCCAGCTGTTTGGCGATTGTGTTGTCGAGGAAACGTTTTGGCAGGTTGTTGCTCATCCAGTTGGTGAGCGGCTCGGGCGTCACGATGTAGCGGGTCTTTGGTTTCGCGGCGGTGAGAGCCGCATGGACCGTCTCGCCGATCTTTTCGGCGGGCAGTCCCTTGCGGCCCATCTCGATCATGTAGCGCTTCACATTGTCGAGCGGCTTTGCGTAGGGCGTGTTGGCGTAACGGGTGACGTCAACGGTGTCGGCCTTATCCCAGATCGGCGTGGCGATGGCCCCGGGAGCGATGATGATGACATCGACGCCGTAGACCATCAGCTCGCGGCGCAGCGATTCCGAGAGGCCTTCGAGGGCGAACTTCGAGGCGTTGTAGGGGCCGAGGAAGGGCGATGCGACCTTGCCGCCAACGGAGCTCATCATGGCGATGCGGCCCGGCGATTTCGTGCGGGTGTCGGGGGCGGCGCCGAGGAGCGGGGCGAAGGCCTGGGTGACGATCAGCTGGCCGGTGACGTTGACCTCCATCTGCTGGCGGAAGCTGGCGATGTCGAGGTGGAGGAGTGGGCCGGGATTGGCGATGCCGGCATTGTTGACGAGGCCGAAGAGTGGCTCGCCCTTGAGCATGTCCTTCACCTGGCGGGCGCCTTTGGCGACGGCGGCCTCGTCGGTGACATCGAAGATGAGGGGGGTAAAGGCGGCGCCGAATTCAGACTTGAGGCGGTCGGCGTCAGCGGTCTTCCGGACGCTGCCGAAGACGTGGAACCCCTTTGATGTCAGCACCTTTACGCAGCCCCAGCCGATGCCGGTGGAAGCGCCCGTAACGACGACACTTTTCATTCCGCCTACTCCCCTGACGCCTCGTCACGACAGTCTGCGCAAGTGTTGCGCATACTGACATTCGATGTGGCGGCTTTGCACACACGACGCACGAATAGCAGTTGGCCGGTTGATACGCATCAGGCGATCGGTACTGAGACTTCGCTAGCGTAGCGCCTGGCAACGCTTTCAGGGTGTCTCCCCATGCCCAAGACGACAACGACCAAGACGGTCCCGCGAAGGACAACCCAGCTCGCCCTGCGCGGCATCGATTCCGCGTCGGATGACGGCGTGGTGCTGCGCTTTGCTGCTGGCGGCGACCAGTTCGCCTGGCGGTTCAAGGCGGCGACGTTTGACGAGCTGATTGCGCTGGCGCTCGGCGGACGGCTGGGGGCAGGCAAGGACGTCCATTTCGACGCAGCCAAGGTCAGCTTCACGGAAGGCGAGATGGGGCGGCCGGGGTCGGTGCGGATCGCCATCGGCCGCAAGGTTCGCATCGTGGCGCCCGCGCCGGCGCGGAAGGCAGCCGCGAAGCGGCGCCGAGGCGAGGCCCGATCGGCCTGAGCGTCGCGCGCGGCGACGCCCGGCCGGCGCAGCGCCAGATCATCGACGCCACCAGCAATGGGTACGTGTTCCGGGGGACGCGTGGAAATCCCGTCTGGGCCAACGTCTGAGGGCTTCAGCCACGCAGATCGCGTTGATGCGGGCCAGGCGCCCCAGAGCCGCTTTCCCTTGACTTTCCGAGGGCTCAGCGCCTAGAGAGCCGCTCCCGCGTTGCGGACAGCTCTCGTGTGCCTGCCGGCCCAACCGGCTCGCCGCGAAATCCCCAGCTGAACCTGCGGAAAATTCAGCATTTACGCCGCATGTCGCGGCGAGTCCGCCGGATGAGCCGGTTGGCCTGTAATGACGAACCCTTTTGGAGCCTTGATGCCTGTCGCCCAGATGAATCCCTCGACCGACGATTTTGCCGCCCTTTTTGAAGAGAGCTTTTCCGGCTCGGGAATGATCGAAGGCCGGGTTGTTCCCGCCACGGTCACCGCTGTTGGATCGGATTTCATCACAGTCGACGTTGGTCTCAAGACCGAAGGCCGCATTCCCACCAAGGAATTCTACCAGGACGAAACGCAGCCGACCATCGGCGCCATCGTCGAAGTCTACCTGGAGCGCATCGAGAACGCGCTCGGAGACGCCGTGCTGTCGCGCGACAAGGCGAAACGTGAAGAGGCCTGGACGCGCCTCGAGCGCGTGCACGACAAGAAAGA
>CANJXY010000281.1 GCA_947478925.1 Hyphomonadaceae bacterium
CATTTTCTGCATGGCGCGTGCGGCTTTACAACCCAGACGGGAGAGCATGTGGGAGGCTTTTCGCTCGCCGTAACTCATGACCTTGCGGAAGTGTTCTGTGTGCGGACGAACCCAGCTCTGGGCGGGCAGCTTCCAGATCGAGTGGAACGTAGATCAGCGCCCGCTGGTCCTACAGCAGCGTCATGATCAGGATCGCCGATCTCTTCCCTGCCGACTACCGCGAGGATCATGAGGGGACGAACGGCAGCTTTGCGTACCGGCCATAACCGCGGTTCAAAAAGAACCGCGATCGAGACGATACCCTACGGCTTCTTCGGCCTGAACGCGATGAGCACGTTACCGGGTGGCTCGCCGAAGCGGGCGTAGCCGGATTGGACGAAGAGCGTGCCGTCGCCAGCGATGTAGGGGGCGCTGTCGAGGCCGCCGCCATGGCCGGGAACTTTGTTCACGGTCGTCGGGAATTCGCGGTTGGTCATGTATTCGAACAGGACTTCTCCGGTCTTTCCGTCGAAGATGCGGAGCATGCCTTGCGTTGTGCCGGTGACGACGGCGCCGTCGACGAGCAGGGGCGGGGGCGACATGCCCAGGCGGCAGGGCGTGGCGACGACGGGACGAACGGCGACGGCGCTTTCGGTTGAGGTGACGCGCGGCGTGCCTGCGGGTAGGGAGGGACGCGGCGGGGCAGGCGGTGCGGCCGCGCGTGGCGTTGGCAGTACAGGCGCTGTGACGCGCTGAATGCGCCATTCGGGCGTGGGGACACTCGCCTTCGCGACAGGGAGCGCCTGGCCGCAGTCACGGGCGTTGTTCTTGTAGGACCATTCGATCTCGCCGGTCATCGCGTTGACCGCGTTGATGCCCGGACCCCAGGCGGGGTTTTCGTCGGGCGCTGCTGGACGGTTCGAGTCATTGTTGGGCACGAAGATGCGCGTGCCATCGAAGGCCATGCCCCAGTGCACGCCGCCATTGGCAGAGCCGCGGCCGACCTTGTTCGACCAGACGAGCTGGCCGTTGTCAGGGTTGAGCGCCCAGACTACGCCGGACTTCTGGCCGGCGATCACGAGCTCGGATCCGTCCTGACGCTTGATCAGCATGGAGGTCGCGCCGAAGTCGTGGTCGGGGCTGTGATACTCGCCGGGCCAGTCGCAGTTCGCAGCGCGGCGACCGCAGGCATAGTTCCAGATGTCTGACTTGGTGGCCTGGAACACCCAGCGTCTGTCGCCCGTGTTCATGTCGTAGGCGATGATCGAGTCGGACGTATCCGTGGCTGGCCATGACGTGTTCTCGCCGGTGCCCGCATAGATCACATTGCGGGCGGGATCGACGATCGGCGTGGACCAGATAATCGCGCCGGAGGGGCCCCACTGTTGTGTCCCTGTGCGGCCGAGGCGCGTGGGTTGGGCCGGTTCCATCGTCTTGCCGGTCCAGACCTTCTTGCCGGTGGCGAGATCGAAAGCAACGACGGCGCCCTGGCCCTTGCAGCACTGGTAGTCGTCCTGACCCGCATAGTTCACTTCGATGGCGGAGACCGGTGCGAATACCTTTCCGTCGTGCACAACAGGCGCGCCGGTGATGCGATTGTATTCGTTGAGGCGGGCTTCGGAGACCCAGAGCTTGCGTCCCGTCTTGGCATCGACGGCGTGCACGAAGCCCGCGGCGTCGCCCATGATGATGGCGGCGGGCGAGTGGTCGGTTGCTTCTGCAAAACTGAGCGAGGAGCGGAGCGTCATGTCGGAGACGTAGCTCCACTTCACGCAGCCGGAATTGGTGTCGAGCGCATAGAGGCGGCCAGCGTCGGTGGCGGCGATGAAGATTGTGTCGCCGACGATGACGGGCTGCGAGCGCATGGTCGGCGTCTGCGGGAAGGCGGCGACCCAGGCGACTTCCAGATCCTTCATGTCGTCGCGACTGAGGCCGGTCTCTTCGGCGGTCTGCGCGCGGTTGCCATTGTTGGTGACGCCGTAGGTGGTGCTGACGCGCGGCGCTCCGGTAAGTCGGACTTCGCGGATTTTCGTGGGGCAGCGCGCGGCGCTGATCCAGTTGTCATTCGTGCCCTCGGCGCTGGGCAGCCAGTCGATCAGCTGGGCGAGTTCTTCCTTGGGAACATCCTTGGCCTGGATCTTCATGTAACCGAGTTCGAGCGCGTATTTCACCGTGGCGCGGTTGAGGGTGCGGATCGCGGCGAGCGACGGGGCGCCGCTCTGCTGGCCGTTGTCGTGGCAGGATGAGCACCATTGCTGGTAGACGGCGGCGCCAGGATGCGGGCCCGCCAAGTCCGCGTGCTCTCCGTTTGCTTCGCCAGGGCGCGGGGCGCAGCCTGACGCGATCACGGCAATAGCTGTCGCAAGCGCAAACGCGCGGAGCTGGCTCATGGATTCTCCTCCCCGGAGTCTGTTCAGGGTCTGGGCCCTGTTGGGCGCCAACGTATCGATGCCGCCTGCGCTGGCAAGGCGCGCCTTCTCAATGTGACGTGAGGGGGTGAAGTGTGAAGGGCGAGGCGACGTGGAGCGTTATTCTGCCGCGATCGGCAGGGCCTTGGCGCGCGATGCGGCGCGGCTGGCGAGGGCCCAGGTAAGCAGGCGGTCGAGGCCGGTGTGGAAGCCCTGCGGGCGCCAGTTGAGATCCCGCTCGGCTTCGGAGGTGTCCAGCATCGGGCCGAGTGTCGCCATGGCTGCGTCGCCTTCGCATGATACCAGATCCATCCATGGCCCCGTCATGCGCGGGGCCCGTTCGTCGAGCAGGGCGCAGATGGATTCGGCGACGTCGATGTCACGGCGTTCGGCGCCCACGGAAAAGTCGATTCGGACCATTGCCGGCGCTGTTTCGGCAGCCTGCAGAAGACCAGTGGCGAGATCACGGATCGGCAGCCAGTCGCGGACGTCTTCGCCCGCATTGGCGATCACCACGGGCTGGTCGTGCAGCAGCGATGTAACGAGGCGCGCCATGAAGGACGCCTGCGATTGCCAGGGGCCGAAGGCGTCGCCGGCAACACCGGTGACCAGCGGAATACCGCAGGCGCGCGACCAGAGACCCATCAGCGCAGCGCCGGCCGCGCGGGCGGCCTGGCCTTGCGTCGGCACGCGCGGAAAATCTGATTCAGCACGCTCGACATGGACGAGACGGAAACGGTCGCGGCGTTCGCCCGACAGCGTTCCGAGATAGCTGCGGCTGGCTTCGAGGATAGAGTTGGCGATGCCCATCTCGCTCTCGACCAGTGTTTCCGGTTGCGATTCCGGGCTTGCGGCGAGGTGGATCACTGTGTCGGGTGCGAAGTCGCGGATGATGGCGCGCATCATCGGCTGATCGCCGACATCCGTCTCGAGCCGTGCATACCCTTCGCGCGCCGTGATGGGCGTGAGTGCGGGCGTGGGATTGGAGCGGCGCCGGCGATCGAGGTTCAGCACCTGGTCGCCACGCTCAACAGCGAGACGCACGACGGCGGAGCCGACGAAACCACAACCACCTGTGACGAGGACGCGCATCAGGCCCCGAGCCTCCAACCCTCGACGTTTGGGGTCGGCATGGTTAGCAGATGGTTAATGGATCAACCGGCCGTGCGTTTGAACGTGTAGAGCACGTTGTCGAGGCCGAGCATGATCGTCGCGTCGTCGAGCATCGGGAAGTCGGCGAGGAAATCGCCCGTGCCCGACTGGCAGCTGAACGACATGACGATCACGTCGGGGTTGGTGAAGCCGAGCGCGGGCGCGTCCTTCGCCGCGTCCGGCAGGTTGCCCTGGAAGAGTCCACGCTGCGGCGTGATGTTCGTGGTGTAGCGGGGCTTGTCGCATGTCAGCATGGGCGGGCCGGATGACTTGTCCGGGGCGAAGATGAATTTCGCCATCGCCGGGTCGGGCGTGGGGGCGTCGCCCTTGTGATCCCACCAGGGGGCGACGGCGGATGCGGTCATCTCCCATGTCCCAAAGAACGGGTTGTGCGGTGTCGGCACATCAACGCCGCCTGTCTCGGCGGACTTTTCGGCGGCGGGACTGCAGGCGGAAAAGGCCAGCGCGACACAGGCGATGGCAAGGCGTGCTCCCGCAAGGATTTTCATTCGCAGTTCTTCCCTGTCGTCGGCCATGTCGCCGGCGGACTTGTCGCAACCGTGCCCTGATTGGCTCATTTTCGAAACGGACAATCGCGCCGCAGTGTAAGTGGCCGCGGCCTATGCAAGTCAAGCGCTTGGTCCGTACCCTGCGCCAGCGTAGCATCTTGCTGAACTGGTAGTCAGCGGCGCTCGGGGAGGGGGAGTTGAAACGCAGGGTATTTCTCGGCGCACTCGCCGCCACCATCATGACGCCGGGTTCGGCATTCGCGGTTGGGCCCAAGGCGTC
>CANJXY010000282.1 GCA_947478925.1 Hyphomonadaceae bacterium
GCAACTCAGGATTTTGGAGGCCTCGCCCGGAATCGAACCGGGGTGCAAGGATTTGCAGTCCTCTGCGTCACCACTCCGCCACGAGGCCTCATCTGAGCCGCCGCTGGCGGGGCGACGGCCGTCTTCCATGATCGTTCGGGCGCGTTGCGCCGGGTGGTGCGTATGCTAAGAGCCCCGGGCGCACAAGACCCCGGGTCATTCCGGCGATTCTGCTCACGAGATAGGGGCTTTTACGTGGACCTTCTGGCCGCCCGCACTGCGATGATCGACAGCCAGGTGCGTCCCAACGACGTTACCGATCGGAGATTGATCGCCGCCATGACGGCCGTTCACCGCGAGGTCTTCCTGCCGGCCAGCCTCGCGGCATCTGCCTATGCCGATATGGCAGTCGAGGCCACGCCGGGCCGCTGGATGGCGGCGCCGCGCGATTTCTCCAAACTGGTCAATATAGCTGCCATTCGCCCGGAAGATCGGCTGCTCGATATCGCGGGCGGAACGGGCTACTCGGCCGCTGTCCTGTCCCGGCTCGCGGCCTCGGTGGTTGCTCTGGAGCAGGACGATGCGGCCGCCAAGATCCTGAAAGACGGACTGGCGGCGGCTGGCGTTACCGGCGTCGAGGTCGTTTCGGGTTCGCTCAAGGCGGGCCTTCCGGCAAAGGGCCCGTTCGACGTTGTCTTCGTGAATGGCGCGATCGAGGAAGTCCCCGCGGCATGGCTCAGCCAGCTCGCGGAAGGCGGCCGTCTCGTCGTGGCTGTGGCAGAGGGCGGGGTTCGCCGCGCCCGAATTTACACCGCCTCGGGCGGCAAGACTGCCTGGCGCACGCCGTTCGACACGCCGATGCCGATGTTGGCCGGCTTTGAAAAGGCGACTGAATTTCGCCTCTGAGGCGAAAGCGGGCTTTAGATCGAAATCAACCTTTATACTCGTATGTTGCTCGCAGACCGGGAACGGTGGCGGGTACGATTGTTGCGTTCATGCGCAATGCTCGCGCTTGGGGTTTGGTCGCTGACTTGAGGAAATTGCAATGAGACTGCTGGCCGCCATCGTCCTGATGTGCTCCGTTTCGACGCCCGCCCTAGCGCAAGTCAGCCACGATACGCTCTCCGACGCGGTCGACAGCGCGATTGGCAACAACCCGCAGCTGATGGCCGAGCGCAAGGCGCGGGCCGGTGCGGACGAGACGCTGAACCAGGCAAACTCGCAGCTCGGACCGCAGGTAAATCTCAGCGGATCGCTTGGCTATGACTACACCGAAGTCGGCCGCCAGGTGACAACCGCATCGGGCACTTTCCCCTATGCCGGCGACAACACGCGCGCCCGTGTCGGTCTGGAAGCGCGTCAGTCGCTGTGGTCGGGCGGTTCGCTGTCTGCCCAGCGCGACCAGGCCCGTGCCGGTGTCGATGGCGCGCAGGCACAGCTGATCTACGCTGAACAACAGACCGTCCTGCGCGTTGTCACGGCCTACATGGACGTTCGCCGCGCCGACCGCGAAGTTGAAATCCGCCAGAGCAATGTTACGGCCCTGACACAACAGGTCAAAGCCGCCAAAGATCGTTTCGACGCGGGCGAAGTCACCCGCACCGACGTCGCCCAGGCAGAAGCCCGCAAGGCCGGCTCGGAAGCCGATCTGGCGGCCGCAACCTCGCGCCGTGGCAAGGCCTATGCGGACTACGAGCAGATTGTCGGCCGAGCGCCAGTGCAACTCGCCGCCCCGCCGGTCGTTCCTGTCTTGCCCGGCACGCTGGACGAAGCGATCAATGTCGCGAAAGTCAGCAACCCGTCGATCATGGCCGCCCGTGCGCGCGAAACGCAGGGCGAGAAGGGCGTCGATGCTGCCCGTGGCCGCCTGTCGCCGCAGTTCGACCTCGTCGGTAGCGCCGGCTTCGTCTCGACGCAGCAAGACCAGCGCTTCGACGACTCCAATGTCGGCCTGTCAGCCGAATTCCGTTTCCCTCTGTTCGATAGCGGCCTGCTGACCTCGCGTACCCGTGGCGCACAGCTGGAGGCCGACCGCGCCAAGTATGAGCGCATGGCCGTCGAGCGTCAGGTGACGGCGCAGGTCTCCACGGCCTGGCACCAGGTGGTTGCCGCCCGTGGCGAGATCGCCGCATCAATCAGCCGCGTGGCTGCTGCCGCAGTGGCGCTGGAAGGCGCCAAGCAGGAGCTGGCCGTTGGCGAGCGCATCACGCTCGACGTGCTGGATCAGGAGCGCGAGCTACTGGACGCCCAATTGAGCCAGGTGGACGCCGAGCGCGTCTCCTACCTTGCCGCCCACGAGCTGCTGGCGGCGATGGGCGAGCTCCGGCCCGAGGCGATCGCCAGGTAATAATGGCTCGATGCGGCCGTTAACGAATTCCACACCATAGGGCTGTCTATTCCTTAATCATGTGGTCCGGGCTGACTGAAATTGTCCCGACTCCAAGCGATTGATGAGGACGGCAATGTCTGCGGAACAAGCTCAGCGCGAGCCGACAATGGAGGAAATTCTCGCCTCCATCCGCCGGATTATCTCCGAAGAGGATCGCCCCCCCGAATCAGGCGGCGACGTCCTAGACTTGCAGCCGCCTGCGCCTCCGCCGGTCGAGGCCAAGGCCCCGCCGAAGCCTGAACCCCGTCCAGAGCCTGTCTATACACCCCCGCCGCCGATCACGTTTGACGAACCCGAGCCTACGCCTTCGCGTGCTCTCGACGACGATCTGATGATTGTCGAGGACGAGCAGGAAGTTGAGTTCGAAGAAGCGCCCGCTCCGCCGACGCCGACGTCCCCGCCTGCACCGAAAGCAGAGTGGCGGCCGATGGAGCAGGAGACGTTGACGAGCGAGCCGGTTGCAAACCAGACCGCTGGCGCTCTCTCCAAACTCATGGGCTCGATGTTCGTCTCCTCCGGCGCGACGCTGGATGATGTCGTGCGCGAACTGCTGAAACCGATGCTGAAGCAGTGGCTCGACGCCAACCTTCCGCAAATCGTCGAAGCTGAAGTTGCAAAGGAGATCGACCGGATCCGCCGCATGGCCCGTTAGGGGCCTTGCCAAGGAAGCCCGTCGCGGCCTGGAGCGACACCACACCGGACTTGGTCTGATCCAACGAACTAAAACGCCACAGGGCGCACCTTAACCGGTGCGCCCTTTGTGTTTTCGACATGGTTGGGCGAGCCACGCGCCAGGAGGCCGAGGGGGGCTTGGCTGAGCGCGCTGATCCACATCCATCGCGTCCGTGCGCCAATCGCGGTAGCGGCGGTCAAGGATCGTCCCGGAGAGCAAAACAAGGCTGGACGTGCGACAGCCGAAGAACGTGCTGCATGGCCTCCAGCTAAGCCTGGCGACTTGACGGGGTGCTCACGCCGAATGCGCGTCTGTGTGTCAGTAACATCGGACCGATTATGCGGCTGCCCCGAACCCGGCCAGTTCGGGATATCCAGATCCGCCCAGAACTTCGGCTAAACCGCTGACAAAGCGGGAGAAGATTTCTCCCATCCTCCGGATTTGCACACCTGCCTTCCAGCAAATGTCGGACGGCGGGGCGTCGATTTCCCGCTGATGACAACCCCCCCGGGCCGCGTTATCCGAAACCCATGATTGACGATCGTTTCGACCACAAGGCGGCGGAGCCGCGCATCTATGGCGCTTGGGAAGAGTCGGGGGCGTTCAAGCCCACCGGCACGGGCAAGCCATATGCGATCGTAATTCCCCCGCCAAACGTGACGGGCGTGCTGCATATGGGGCACGCGCTCAACAACACGTTGCAGGACGTGCTGATCCGCTATCACCGGATGCGCGGCTACCGTGCGCTGTGGCAGCCGGGGACGGACCATGCCGGCATCGCGACACAGATGGTCGTCGAGCGGCAACTGGCCAAGGAAGGCAATCTCGGCCGGCGCGATCTCGGCCGCGAGAAATTCGTCGAGCGCATCTGGCAGTGGAAGGAACAGTCCGGCGGCCAGATCACCAACCAGCTGAAGCGCCTCGGCGCGTCGTGCGACTGGAGCCGTGAGCGCTTCACGCTGGACGCCGGTTTGAACGAGGCCGTCACGAAAGTGTTCGTGCAGCTCTATAACGAGAAGCTGCTCTATCGCGACAAGCGGCTGGTGAACTGGGACCCGCAATTCCAGTCGGCGATCTCGGATCTCGAAGTCGAGAACCGCGAAGTGAAGGGCCACATGTGGCACTTCAAGTATCCGTTGCAGAATGGCGAGACGTACAAATTCCCCATCGCCTTCGACGAAGCCGGCAAGGCCACGGAGTGGGAAGACCGCGACTA
>CANJXY010000283.1 GCA_947478925.1 Hyphomonadaceae bacterium
CAAGTACGCCAAGTCACGCATAATCGTGACGGCGGATGCAGTCGACGACGCGTTTGTCCGCATTGTTGTCGAGGACGACGGGCCGGGCCTTCCTCCGCAGGTTCGCGAGATCGTGTTTTCTCCGGGCATTCGCCTGGATGAAACGCGTCCGGGTACGGGATTGGGGCTATCGATTGTGCGGGATCTCGTCGAGCTCTACCAGGGCGAAGTCGAGCTCGGCACGGCCTCCCTGGGTGGGCTGTCTGCAGTGCTGAAACTGAAGCGCCACAAATAGAGCGACGGCCTCGACTGACCCGCACTGACAGTGCTGCGCCGCGCTTTATCGTCGTGGCTATCCCAAGTGAATTAAGGAGGCCGGCAGAATGCCGCCAGCGAAAATGATGACTGAATCGTTGGATTAGTCCGGTGCTCGTTGTGAGCTCCAAAGAGAGCTTGTCGATCTGAAATGACGCGTGGATTGGGCTCACCTCCAACCAGAAAGCCGGGAGTTCTAAGCACAGGCGTCGTCCAGCCCCGTCGGACCCCGTTGATTCAAGCTCAATGATGCGTTGGTGGGCCCGGCAGGACTCGAACCTGCAACCAGACCGTTATGAGCGGCCGGCTCTAACCATTGAGCTACAGGCCCGACCTGGCTCAGAGCGCGGCAACATACGCATTTTCTGCTGCATGGGAACCGGTTGATTGAAGCCTTGCGCCAGCCCTTGCGGCACAACGGTTTTGTAGCATTCCAAGGTCAAACCCGACCAATCGTTAACCTCGGCCCAAACGCAGAAAGGGCCGGCGCGAGGCCGACCCTTTCCACCTATGCCCGACAGGTGTCGGCTACGATACTGATCGGCCCTGCAGCGCTCTCACGACAAAGGTGACGACGGTGAGGACGAGAAAGACGACGAAAAGGAGTTGTGCAATCGAAGTCGCGGTGCCGGCGATCCCGCCGAAACCGAATGCGGCAGCGACGAGCGCCAGCACGAGGAAGACAAGGGCCCAACTAAGCATGATCCACTCCTGATCCAGAATTGTTCAGGTAACCAACGCTAGCTCGTCATCCGAGTTCCCGCGCGATGTCGTCCATTTCCCATGGAACCGATCGCGCCCCTTCCACGTTGAACACCGCGTACGGCGAGCTTCGCCGACTGGACCCAGGAGATTCACATGAAATTGACCCTCGCCGCGATCGCTTTCATTCTCGCCACCGCAGCCACTGCCTGCAACACGGTTGAAGGCGCCGGCAAGGACGTCAAGGCAGCTGGCACCGCAGTCGAAGAAACCGCCAAAGACGTCGCCAACTAAGATCACACGACACGTATAGGTCGAAAAGGGAGCGCTGGCCGGGGGGCTCAGGGCTCCCTTGCCGTTCGGCGCCCGTCGTGCATGGCGTTATCAGCGGCTAGAGGCGCATCACGCGCGGTAACCATGCTACGTATGATTTCATTGCTGTGCGCTGCGAGCTTTGTCGCGGTAGC
The DNA here is from genome assembly GCA_947478925.1 of Hyphomonadaceae bacterium. GTDB lineage: Bacteria > Pseudomonadota > Alphaproteobacteria > Caulobacterales > Hyphomonadaceae > UBA7672. The sequence continues at coordinate 1,464 of CANJXY010000283.1, forward strand.
GCTCGATCCGGCGGATGCGCAATCAGCCCCCTCTGACGGCGTGCCCGCGGCGTGCACGGGCGAACGTCTCTCCATTTACTATAAGCGAGGCGAGGCTGAGGCGACGAGCCAGGCCCTCGACTTGATTGCGCACATCGGTATCGAAGCGTCTCGCTGCAAGCCGGACGGCATCGATCTTGTGACCGACATCGACACATCGGCCGAAGGTGGCGATAAGCAGGCGATAACGCTGGCGTTAGCCCGCCTCAACAGTGTTGCTGCGGCCCTGATCGCGAACGGCGTCCCGGCAGATCGCATCCGCATGGCCGCTACGCCGGATGCCGACATCATGCACCCGCCGATGGGGGAGGTTGGGGTGGTGTTCCGCAAATCGGCGGTCGCCGCCGGGGACGCATCTGTTCCCGCATCACGAAGAGCGCCGCCGCGCCTGGTCCCTGAAAAGACCTGAGCGCCGGTTTCCAGTTCAAACCGACCGCACCTTCCATGAGGAAGAGGCCCATATGCGCGTTGCGCATCGCCTCATTGCTCTTTGGTTCGAACGGTCGACTTAGACGACCGCAACAGTACGCGCTTCGTGGAAGAATAGGGCCTGGCCGATTGCGGCCTTCACGGTCTCCGGCTGGAACGGCTTGGTGATCAGGAAGGCCGGCTCCGGTTTCTCGCCCGTCAGCAGGCGTTCCGGGAAGGCCGTGATGAAGATCACCGGCACATCGTGCCCGCGCAGGATGTCGTTGACGGCATCAATACCCGATGAGCCGTCGGCCAGTTGGATGTCCGCGAGCACAAGACCGGGGCGCTGCGCGCGGACAGCGTTCACAGCCTCGGAGCGGGTCGTGGCGACGCTTGTGACGCGATGGCCGAGATCCATGACCAGCGCCTCGATATCGGCTGCGATCACCGGCTCGTCCTCGATGATGAGCACGTCGGTAGCGAGCTCATTCTCTATGTCGGTCTGGGCGCGGGCGATCAGCACCCGCACGGCATCGGTGGTCTCGTCGAGGATCTGGGCGGCTTCTTCCACAGTAAAACCCTCGAGGGCGGTCAGCAGGAAGGCCTGGCGGTGACGCTGCGGAATGCGCATCACGCGCTCGGTAACGGAAGTCGGAGACTCCGGGGCGCTCTCGAGACGGGCGCCTGTGGCCTCCCAGATCGCGTGAAACAGACGGTAGAGCGCCACTCGCGGCGGCATGTCCTCAAGTTCGCTTTGTCCAGAAGCGAGGGCCTGCAGTGCGGCTTTCACATAGGAATCACCACTTTTCTGCGTACCCGTAAGGGCCCTGGCGTAACGGCGGAGAAAAGGAAGGTGCGGTCCGAGTTTTTGAACCAGGCTCATTTAGGCTCCCACGCGTCTTCTTGAGACTTCTAGAATGGCCTTAACGCCCCCCCGCGAACGAGGTTCCAGTTTTTTTCAAAAAAATGCGGAACCATCATGTTTGTCTGGCGTTGTTGGGCCGTAGCGGGCTGACCGCGTCTTTTTGAAGATACTAGCATCGATGGGAAAAGACATGTCTGGGGGAGAGGATGGTCCCAAGCCAGTGGACGCCAGGGTCGCGCGCCGCAGGCAGGACCCGATCGGGCGTCGCTTGCGCCAGATGTATGATGATGTCGTCAGCGAGGACATCCCGGACGATTTTCTCGCTTTCCTTGAACAAGCCGATGAACGGCGGTCCGTAAGTGCGGACGAGAACGACGAGGGACTAAAGGCCGAGAAGCCGATTCCCAAAACTGAATCCTGATGGCGGCGGTGTAATGGCGGATTCCAGCAATCCCACAGCAATGACGCCGGAAGGCCGCGACGCGGCTGCGTCGGAAGCGAGCTTCCGCAGCCAGCTCGTCGCGGTCATCCCGCACCTACGCGCCTTTGCTCGGAGCTTGTGCAAGGATCCGACCCAGGCGGACGATCTCGCTCAGGAGGCTCTCGCCAAGGCTTGGAAAGCCCGCGCTTCGTTTGAGCCCGGCACGAGCCTGAAGGCGTGGACCTTCATGATCTTGCGCAATCAGTTCTATTCGGAAAAGAGGCGCAGCTGGCGTTCGACGCCGCTGGATGCAGGGGTCGCAGAGAATACGCTTGTCGCCAGCGACAATCCGACCGCCCCTATGGAGTTGCTCGAGCTCCGCGCCGCGCTCAACAAGCTTCCCGATGATCAACGCGAGGCGCTGATCCTCGTCGGCGCGGGCGGTATGACCTATGAAGAGGCGGCGCAAGTCTGTCAGGTCGCCGTCGGCACGATCAAGAGTCGCGTCAGCCGCGCGCGCAAGGCGTTGGAAGTCCTCATGAACGAAACGAACTCGCGCAAGCCTTCCGAACACGAAATTGGAGCCGACAAAGCGTTCGATGATATCCTGGATCAAGCTTCAAAGCTTGCTGCAGGAGGCGCAAGGAAGAGGAGTGACGACTGACGAAACGCCCCATCGCCGGCTATCGCTTCGGATCCTGCTCCTTCTGATCTTCGCCGCGGCGTTGTCGCCGGTCCTGGTGATTGGGGGTATCCGGTGGTCGAGCGACATTGAACGCGAGGCTCAGTACCGCCGCGAGACGATGACGCTTGTTGCCCGCGTCGCCGCCAGCCGGGCTGAAAACGCTCTCGCAACGGCGCCTGGTCTGCTTCAGCTCATCGCCACGTCCCTGGGCAGGGATCCATGCGATACTGACCTCGACAGCATCGTAAGGGCGCTGCCTGATTACGCGTCGCTCGCTTCGGTCGATGCCGACGGACGTGTCGTCTGCTCCAGCCTGAAAGGCGCCAAGGCGATCAATGTCGTGGCAAGGCCATGGTTTGCCGAACTG
>CANJXY010000284.1 GCA_947478925.1 Hyphomonadaceae bacterium
ACGAAGTCTACGGACCTGCCCGCCCTCGTTGCGACTTATCCCGACCAGGACGACATGGCCGCGCGCATTGTCGGCGACATCATCTTCGGCGAACCCGCGCGCTATCTCGCGGGCCTTCACGCCGACCACGGTCAACCGACTTTTCTCTATCGTTTCGACGTGCTCTCGCCTTCAGTACGCGCAAAATACAAGGGCACGCCGCACGCACAGGAACGGCAATACGTCTTCGATACGCTGCCGACCTCGCCCTATCCGACCGACGACAACGACAAGGTGCAGGCGCAGTTCGCAGTGAGCTACTGGACCAACTTCGCGAAAGCTGGCGACCCCAACGGCGCGACACTTCCCGCCTGGCCGAAATACACGAGCAGCATGGACCAACTACTGGAGTTCACCAACGCGGGGCCCGTCGCGAAGACCTCACCCCACAAGGACCGCTGGGACGCGATCAAGGCGCGGTATTAGACGTCGCTCACAAACGGCGCGGCTTTCGCAACGTCCGCGCCGATGGCGGTATAGTAGAGTTTCTGAACGCCACGCGTGATGGGGCCTGGCTTGCCCGAGCCGAGCTTCACGCCATCGATCTCGACGACGGGTGTCACCAGACCGGTTGCGGCGGTGACGAAGGCTTCGGCAGCCGCCCTTGCTTCCTCCACCGTAAAACTGCGCTCGGTGATCTTGCCGCCACGCTGGCCCAGCGCGTCGAACAGGGCGTGACGCGTAACGCCGGCGAGGATCATGTTGGAGAGGGCGCGCGTAATGATCTCGCCGGCCTGCGTCACGATCCATGCATTCGCGGAAGCTGCCTCGGTGACGTAGCCATCCGCCGCGACCAGCCACGCATCATCGGCGCCGCGCGCCTTGGCTTCGGTCTTGGCAAGGGCCTGCGCGAGAAGGCCGACCGACTTGATGTCGCGGCGCGCCCAGCGGATGTCCGGCAGCGTCACGATGCGCGACCCGTTGCGGGCGGACGGCGTGTCGATCAGCGCGCGCTTCTCCGCGAACATGAAAATCGTCAGTCGCGGCGCATCGGGCGCAACGAAGTCGCGTGCGCCATACGCGCCGCGCGTCACCTGCAGATAGACGTAACCTTCGTCGATACCGTTGTTCGCCACCAAGGTGCGGTGGACCTTCTCTAGCTCGCTCCGGTCGGGCATCGTGCCGAACTTCAGCTCACGCAAGGAGCGCTCGAGGCGATCGAGGTGGCGTTGCATATCGATAAGGCGGCCATCATAGACGGCGGTGACCTCATAGACGCCGTCGGCGAACAGGAAACCGCGATCGAAGGGCGAGATCTTCGCCTCGTCCGCCGCGACATAGACGCCGTTCACCCATGCTTGTCGCGTGATGGCCTGCCCCGTCATTTAGTGTCTCCTGCAATCGGGTCGCCCAAATCGGCATTAACCTTGTGCGCGCCAGAGGTGCGCCAGCCACCGCCCCGGCAGCAAGGGCGATTTCATGCGACTCACTCTTCGCCCGTTTTTCGGGCCTTCGGCAGCCGCACCTGTCATTGGCTGCGTTCTTTTGGCCGGACTCATGGCTCCAGCGGAATAATCGACGTTGCATACCTTGGCCAAATGCCAAGGCTGTACCGACAAATCAGCGCTGCAGACCGTTACGTCAGGGGTAAAAAGTCCCGCCTGGCGGGCTTAGCCCGGCGAGGCCTTGCAGCCACACCTTCCCCACACCTATTGCAGTGCAACAAGATTGCTTGCAATCCGCCCATGTCTTGGACAATGTGACGCCCGCTTGAAGACCCCTTTGCCGCGCCGGGACAAATACGGCGGCGCAGCAAGGATCGAGTGACAGCGGGAGAATTGTTACGTGGCAGACGGCGCAGCGAAGCGTGAAGTGAAAGACCTCTACGCGGTCGGCGAGATTCCGCCGGACTTCCACGTACCCAAGAACATGCACGCCTGGGCGATCCGGCGCGAGCGCCAGGGCCGGCCGCTGACGGCGATGCAGCTCGAAGTCGTGCCGACGCCGGAGATCGCGTCGGACGAAGTGCTCGTTCTCGTGATGGCGGCCGGCGTCAATTACAACGGCATCTGGGCTGGCCTCGGCGAGCCCGTGTCCATGTTCGACGTCCACAAACAGCCTTATCACGTCGCCGGTTCGGATGCTTCGGGCATCGTCTGGGCGGTTGGCAGCCGCGTGAAGCGCTGGAAGCCGGGCGATGAAGTCGTCATCCACTGCAACCAGGACGATGGCGACGACGAAGAATGCAATGGCGGCGACCCGATGTTCTCGCCGACCCAGCGCATCTGGGGCTATGAGACGCCGGACGGATCGTTCGCTCAGTTCTGTCGCGTGCAATCGCGCCAGCTGATGGAACGGCCCAAGCATCTGACCTGGGAAGAGTCGGCCTGCTACACGCTGACCCTCGCTACGGCCTACCGCATGCTGTTCGGACACCGCCCGCACGTGCTGCGCCCGGGACAGAACGTGCTGGTCTGGGGCGCCTCGGGCGGCCTCGGTTCCTACGCGGTGCAGCTCTGCGCTGTCGCCGGGGCCAATGCGATCGGCGTCATCTCGTCGGACGACAAGGCTGACTTTGTGCTCTCTATGGGGGCCAAGGCCGTCATCAACCGCTCGAACTTCAAATGCTGGGGCCAGCTTCCGAAGGTGAACACGCCCGAGTTCAACGACTACATGAAGGAAGCCCGCAAGTTCGGGAAAGCCATCTGGCAGATCACCGGGAACAAGGACGTCGACGTCGTATTCGAACACCCTGGCGAAGCCACGATGCCTGTCTCTGTGTTCGTCGTAAAACGCGGTGGCATGGTTGTGATCTGCGCCGGCACGACCGGCTTCAACCTCACCATGGACGCGCGCTTCCTCTGGATGCGCCAGAAACGCGTGCAGGGTTCGCACTTCGCCAACCTGTTGCAGGCGAGCCAGGCCAACCAGCTGATGCTGGAGCGCCGCCTCGACCCGTGCATGTCGGAAGTGTTCCCGTTCAGCGACATCCCGCTCGCGCACGAGAAGATGCTCGACAACAAGCACCTGCCTGGAAACATGGCCGTGCTGGTGACATCGCCAAAACCGGGCCTGCGCACCGTGGAAGATGTGCTGGAAGCCGCGCCGGCGGCGTAACCTGACGACATTTTCGTACGTACTGGAGGTTGAAGCCCGCCCGCACTACATTGGGCGGGAAGCCCGTCCTTGAGGAGTATGTCCATGACCACTGAACGCGCAGTCCTGGCTGGCGGCTGTTTCTGGGGCATGCAGGACCTGATCCGCAAGAAGCCCGGCGTAGTGTCCACGCGCGTCGGCTATTCCGGCGGGGATGTTCCCAACGCCACCTACCGCAATCACGGCACACACGCGGAGGCGATCGAGATAATGTTCGATCCCGCTAAATGGTCCTTTCGCGACCTGCTGGAGTTCTTCTTTCAGATCCATGATCCCTCGACGAAGAATCGTCAGGGCAATGACATGGGGATGAGCTACCGCTCGGCGATCTACTATGAGAGTGAAGAGCAGAAGCGCATCGCGCTCGATACCATCAAGGATGTTGATGCATCGGGCCTGTGGCCGGGCAAGGTTGTGACGGAAGTTGAGCCGGTGGGCGCTTTCTGGGAAGCCGAGCCCGAGCACCAGGATTATCTGGAGCGTATTCCGAACGGCTACACGTGCCACTTTGCGCGGCCCGGCTGGAAGCTGCCGAAGCGGGCGGCGGCGGAGTAAGCTAGCCGAACAGATCACCCTGCCCGGCGGCCTTGGCGCATTCGATTTCGAGCAGTTTTAGCTTGGTCATCGCACCACCACGCGCTGAGAAGCCGCCGAGCTTGCCGCCTGCTGCGGTCACGCGGTGGCATGGCACGATAATGGGCCACGGGTTCTTGCCAAGGGCTGCGCCGACTTGCTGGGCGAGACGTTTGTCGCCGAGATGCGCGGCGACCTCGCCATAGGTTAGGGTCTCGCCGGGCGGGATAGCGCGGACGATGATGTAGACCTTTGCGTGAAATTCCGGGACGCGCTTCATGTCGATCTGGGCATTGAGGAGATCTCGCTTCTCACCGCGCAGCAGGGCCTCGATGTCGGCAACGACAGCTGTAATTGCGGGTGACGGTTCTGATTCCGCGGCATCCTGAAAGCGTCGCTTGAACGAGGCGCGTGCAATAACGGGGGTGGCTTCCGGCAGGTGTGCGCCGATCAGGCCATCGTCGCCCCAGGCGGCGCCAGCCCAGCCGATGGCCGTCTCGAAGAGATGGTAGCTGTTCATGCCATGAAC
>CANJXY010000285.1 GCA_947478925.1 Hyphomonadaceae bacterium
AAGCCTATCTTAGCCCTGGCGTTTCCGAATCCCGCAGGGCCAGCAGCCAGTTTCTCGAGGATGTGCAGGCCTCGACCACTTGCCGGACGATGCTCGAGGCGCACCAGAAGGAACGTACGCAGGTCCTCAAGGATATCCTGGCGGACGGCGTGCGACGTGGTCGGTTTCGGCGGCTCAATCCGGCATTGGTTGCTGAGGTCTTCCTTGCTTCCGTTGGCCGCATAAACGAGCCCGCCTTGCTTGACGAGACCCGCCTAGGCTTCAGCGAAGCCTTCAGTGATTTCTTCCAGCTGATACTCCATGGCATCGTCAAGGACGACGCTAAGGCCTCTGTACGAAAGTCCTGAAGAAGCTGATGATTTGAGCCGTTGCGGCCGCTGCTTCCGGCAAGCCCGGCACGTATGCAAACGAGTGCGGTGCATCAGCTATTGTGCGCAGCGTTACGGATATGCCTGATTTTCTTGCTTTCTCTGCAAAGCGCACGCTGTCGTCCAGCATAACTTCAGTCGATCCGGCGATCATCAGCAGGGGAGGCAGGCCAGACAGATCTGACCACAAGGGAGAAGCGCGCGGATCGGTGGGATTGGCGCCGCGCAGATAGTGGGCTGACTTGTGAATAATCGCCTGCGGGCCAAACATCGGATCTGCCTCCGCATTGGCGACATGCGATAGTCCCGTCATCGCCATGTCGGTCAGTGCCGAAAGCGTGGCGCAGGCCGCAGGGTTCGAGAGGCCCCGCGAACGTCTCTCCAGCATCGCACTAAGCAGCAGGGCGCCACCGGAAGAGTCGGCCACAGCGAGAACGGGCTTGTCGCCCGCTGACTCCATGATCGTGTTCAAGGCGGCGACAACATCGTCGTAGGCGGCCGGAAAGGCGTGTTCGGGAGAGAGGCGGTGATGAACGATTGCAGCCTCGGCGTTCAGCGCATCTGAAATCAAATCGATGAAATGACGATGGGCATCATTCGGCGGCAGGAAGTAACCGCCCCCCGGCACAAACACGATTGAGCAAGATCCGTCAGCGGTACCGCGTCGTTCGATTCTCAGCGCGCCGCCGCTGTTCGCTTCGCGCGCTGCTTCCGCATCAGTTGCTGCAAGCGCGAGCGCTCGCATTTCCCTTAGGTCATAGTTGCTGGACAGCATCGCCTTGCGTGTTCGCGCCTGCTCAATAAGCGCCATCAGCTGTGAACTGGGCTTCTGATCTACTGACATGCTTGACCTCCCAACGGTACTCCAGTACCGATATTAGTACCGCATAAGCCACGGTCAAAGAATATAATCATCAGGGAGGAAATCATGGCGGACGAGAAAGTGACAATGCGTCGGGTGGCGTTGTCGGCCTTGCTGGGCGCGACCGCCCTGACGTCGGTTCCCGCATTTGCGCAAGCTCAGGCCCAGGAGGCAGTCGCGTCCGAGCAGCGTTCCGACGTGGTGATCGTAACCGCCCGCAAACGGGAGGAGTCGCTGCAGGAAGTCCCGATGACCATCACAGCGGTGGGCGGTGAGAAACTGGAAGCAGCGGGCTATACCGAGCTCAATGACGTGGCGCGCATCAGCCCAAACATCTTCTTCGAAGCCGCCGATCGCTCCAAGCCGCTCATCTTCGTACGCGGCGTGGGTACCCGTGGCTATGACGCTGGCAGCGATCCTTCCGTGGGCGTGTTCGTCGATGGCGTCTATCTCGGGCGCTTCGGGGCGCTGGACATGGATCTGCTCGATATCGAGCGCGTCGAAATGCTGAAGGGGCCTCAGGGAACCCTATACGGCCGGAACACCATCGGCGGCGCGTTGTCGGTGATAACAAGCGATCCAGCACAATCCTTTGAGGGCAAGGCCTCTGTTGAGGCAGGCATGGGTGCAGACTCCGACGATGTCCTGTGGAGCGCGCGCGGCTCGGTATCCGGTCCGATGACGGACAACATTCGCGGATCGCTCAGCCTCTCCCGCCGGCATCGCGACGGTTACCAGGAAATACAGGGAACCAGCGTTCGCGGCGGTAGCGAGGACTCTTGGGCTGCACGTGGCAAGGCGCTCATCTCGCTTGGCGAGGCGGAGGTCAGGCTTGCGGCAGACTATGCCGACATGGACGGTCCGCCACTGATCCTTGTTCCGAACCGATTCGGGACATCAGGTCCCGGCGCACTTACGCCTGGCTTTGTCGTCCCTGCCGAACCGACGGATCCCTACAGCTTTGCCATGGATGAGCAGAGCCAGGGCATCCAGAAGCAGGTGTACGGCGCCTCGGCGCAGGTCGACTGGAACTTCCTGGGACTCGACTTCACGTCCATCACGGCCGCGCGAGGAATGAAGCTCGACGAGCACGACGATCTCGACGGAACGACCCTGCCATTCCAGGTCTACTTCGCCAACGAGGACTCCGATCAGTTCTCGCAGGAGCTTCGCGCCGCGTATTCGAGTGACAACCTGAACTGGTTGTTTGGCCTGTTCTACAGCAAGGAAAATGTGCTGAGGACCGAAACGATCGATTTCGGGCCGGCCTCGCTGCTGTCGGCCCTTGTCGCGCCTGCTGATCTGATCTGGACGTTCCCCTTTGACCTGGAAGCAACCGCAGTCGCCGCCTTCGGGCAGGTCGATTGGCAGGTAACGGATGCGTTCGCCGTGACGGTCGGTGGACGATACAGTGAGGACAAGAAGAACGTGGTGTTTGATACAAACACCACAGTTCCTGGTTTTGTCCTTTCCCCGTTCCGACAAGCTGTGTCGAAGAAGTGGAACTCCTTCGACCCCTCCGTAAGCTTTCGCTACCAGTTCAACCCCGATCTAATGGCCTATGCCTCCTGGGCAACCGGCTACAAGTCGGGCGCATTCCAGTTCATCGCAACATCTCCCTCCATCGCTCAGCAGGTTGCAGATCCTGAAGACGTTGAGTCGATCGAAGTGGGCCTGAAGTCGACATGGCTTGATGGCAATCTGCAACTCAATCTCGCCGCCTTCAGCATGGACTACAAAGACCTCCAGCAGCTGCGCGTTGTACCGGTCAGTGGTGTGGGACTCGTCGTCATCGATAACGCCGCCTCCAGCACCATCAGCGGCGCCGAAATCGAGGGGCGGTGGAAACTCAGCGATAACTGGTCGACCGACTTCGCGTACGGTTATCTTGACGCGACCTTCGACGAGTTTGTGTTCAACGCGACGCTAGATTTCAGTGGCAATCGCATGCCGAGATCGCCGAAGAACACGTTCAATTTGGCGCTCAATTATGAGCAGCCAACGCCTCTCGGTGATTTCGCGACGCGACTAGCCTACAGCTGGCGCGACTCGATCTTCTTCGAGGCGGACAACAATGTGCGCGATCCGGAATCGAGCGAGGATGCCCTCGGGCTCCTTGACTTCAACACCCAGATCGCGACGGCGGGCGGCTGGACCTACTCGCTGTGGGCCCGCAACCTGACCGACGAGCGCTATCGCCGGCAGGTCCTCAACTCAACGGGCAGCTCGCAACGTGGCATATGGTCGGAGCCGAGGACATTCGGCATACGCGCAAGCTACCAGTTCGACTGAGAAGGGGCCGCCATGCGTCTCGCAACGTTTACCACTGAAGCTGGAGGAGAGCCGAGGGTTGGCGTGCTCTCCGCTGATGCTGCATCGCTCATTGATCTGGATGCAGAGTCTCAGCGGCTGAACGGCGAGACGCTGGCGGCATTTTCCTCAATGCAGGCGCTGATCGAGAGCGGCGAGACAGGCCTTTCTGCTGCTCGCGCCATCGCTCAAAGGGGCAGGGCGGATCATACTCTGGATCGTGTGCGCTTGCTTGCTCCGCTTCCGCGCCCCGTTCAGATACGTGACTGCATGTGCTTCGAAGGGCATCTGGTGGGAAGCATGCAGGCGGCGGCGCGTTTCAATGGCGGGCAGGTGCCTGAACGATCGCTCGCCATGCAGCGCGTCTTTCACGAGCGGCCGATCTACTACAAGGCCAATCGGTTCGCGGTCTGTGGATCCGATGTCGACATTATGTGGCCGCCCTATTCAAAGCTCATGGACTATGAGCTCGAGATGGGCTGCATCATTGGTCGCCCCGGTCGCGACATAAGGCGCGAAGACGCGGCATCGCACATCTTCGGGTTCACGATCTTCAACGACCTCTCCGCTCGGGACACGCAGCGGCTTGAAATGGAAAGCGGCCTTGGACCCAGCAAGTCCAAG
>CANJXY010000286.1 GCA_947478925.1 Hyphomonadaceae bacterium
GGGCGATATTTCATCAAGGCTCGCGTCTCGTGGAGCGGCAATGTAGAACGCTTAAGATCCGACGGTCCGGGGGTAACATGCAAAAGGGTGCGTGGTGTTAGCGAAGCGGCCCCCCGGTCATCGGGCTCATCCATCGGCTCGCATGTTGCTGCGCGCGGTTGTGCCCGCGTCGGCCAGGCGGACCATGCAGCCTGTGATTGTGGAGATGTTGGAGCGGCGTCTCAGTGCAAAGCTCGGCCGCCTTTCATCCCAGCTGTCGCAGGGACCCTTGATTGTCTCAGGTCTTTTGTCAGAGGCCAAAGGCGTGTCGCAGGGCGCAAGGCTCAGCCTTGCAGCTTTTCGTGCGGCTGGGCTTTCACCCATCGCGCATGACGTGCGTCCCCTTTTTGAGCGCCGCGATGCGAGCCACCTCCGGCTGCCTGCCGCGCAATCGGGCGGGGCGTGGTTTCTTCACGTTAACGCGCCCGAGGCCATCCACGCCCTGAGTGCGCTTGCGCCAGGCGACTGGCAGGACCGCTATCGTATTGCCTACTGGGCTTTTGAGTTACCGCGTGTTCCGTCCCTTTGGGTGCGCGCCTCGGCGGCGTTTCATGAGATCTGGGCGCCCAGCCACTTCGTCGTTGAGGCTTTGCGATCGTCTGGCGTCAAGGTCCCTGTTCGTTTGATGCCGCACCCCGTGGCGCTCGGCGCACCGCCTGCAACGCCCGAGCGCGCAGCTTTTGATATCCCTGCGAATGCGTTTGCGGTGCTGACCCTCGGCGATCTGCGATCAAGTGCTGCACGCAAGAACCTGCTTGGCGCCATTGCGATCTACCTGCAGGCCTTCCCATCGCCCGGGTCGAGCCGCCTGATTGTCAAAGTGCGGGAGGATGCAGCGCATCCATCCTTTCTGGCTCATGCACGGCAAGCGGCGCAGGGACGTGCCGATATCGACTTTGTCACGGGCGATCTGTCGTCTGACGAGATGCACCGGCTTATCGCGTCATGCAGCCTGGTCCTCTCACCTCATCGCGCGGAAGGCTTTGGTTTGCCGCTTGCCGAGGCCTTGCTGGCGGGCGTGCCCGTACTGGCGACGGGTTGGTCCGGCAACGTCGATTTCATGACCGACATGCCGGAATTGATGATCGATTATTCGCTCGTTCCCGTGCGCGACGCCTACCGGGTCTATCGGGCGCGTGGCCAGCGTTGGGCCGAACCTCATCTGGAAGATGCCGTCGCCAAGCTGCGGGCGCTCGCTGCATCGCCCGATCTTCGCTCGCAACTGGCCGCGAAGGGCCGGTCGAAGATCGAGGCCCTGAGCGCGCCTTGGAATCGCCAGTCACTCCTCGACATGCCTTTCGGCGCCTGGATTGGCAGCCCCGATGGCGGACAGGCAGTCCGCCCTGTTGCTGCCGCTAACCCAAGGCGCTAGATGAAACTCGGCCTGGGGAGGCGAGGGCCGTTGTTCGTGATGCGAACGGCGATGCCCACTGGCGGGACGGGAGCTTAGTTTGACCACAGTGATTTTGGGTACGCTGTGGGCGCTCTGGCCGTTTGTTGCACTCGCGGGCGGACTTGGCTTTTCCTCCCTGACGGGTCTGGCGGCATTGCTGCTTCTGCCTGTGGTCGCCCGATCCTTGCGCCCGCGCCTGTACTTCGTTCTGCTGGTGGCGTTCTTTGTCTATACGGGCGTTACAACAATCTGGTCGCCGCGCGACCAGGTGCTGGTCAGTTTCGATTTCGACAAGATGCAGTTCGCCATTCGCAGCGAGATGCTGCGCGTTGGCCTGCAGATCCTCGCGCTTGGCGGATTGATTGGGGCGGCTCTCCGTCTCGACGATGCGGCGAAGGCGCGGGTGCAGCGCGTCGCGCACATTGCGTTGTTCCTGCAGCTTCTGATCCTCGGTGTGCTCACAGTTTTCGAGCAGCAGATTCTCCAGATGCTGACCGTAATCGTGCCGGATACGGGCGAGGGTGTGCAGAACATTTCACGCAACAGCCTGATCATGGCGGCAGCGACCCCGCTCCTGGCCGTTGGTATCGCGCGTGGAAAATCGTTTGCGGCAGGAACTCTTCGCGTTCTGGCGCTCGTGGCGATCGTTGCCGCCATTCTGATCATACGCGATGTGCAGGCTGGCGTGCTCTCGATTGCGTTTGCGGGCGCCTGCATGGCGATCGTCCATTTCCTTCCGCGAGCAGGTTTCAAGCTTTTGTCTGTGGGGCTCGCCGGGGTAATCATGTCTGCGCCCTGGCTGTTTGGTATCCTGACGAAGGGCGCCGACTTCGCCACCGCCGATTCCTCCTCATCTTATCGGGCGGCGATCTGGCACCGCGTGATCACAATCATCAATGAGCATCCCATAACCGGGAGCGGCCTTGGCGTGCTGCGTACCGTGCGCGAGACGATCGAAAGCGGCATGTTCGCTGGCCAGCTCACCGTGCCAAACCACCCACACAGCATGATGCTCCAGCTCTGGGCGGAGACGGGCGCGATCGGGGCGGGCCTCCTGTCTCTTGCCATCATATTTGCCGGCTGGCGCATGCCGGATCAACGCAAGCTCGGCGCGGCGGGCCTGCGGGCCGCGGCAGTCCTCGGCGCGATGGTTGCCATCGGAAGCGTCTCCTTCGAGTTGTGGAATGACTGGTGGTGGGCGGTCGGCGGCCTTCTTGGGGTGCTGGCCGTATCGACGCCCTCATTGGTGGCGATGCCTGTGGCGCGTGACCAGGGTGTCGGACTGACGTTCGGCGAAGCCCCTGCAGCGGATCCCATGCCTGCGCCAGCAATACCGGTGGATGCCGCAACGCCGGACATCATCATCCCGTCGGCTGCGGAACCCGAGCCGGCGCCTGTTGCGGTCGTTCATCCGCGGAACAACTTCAACCTCTTGCGCCTGCTGTTTGCGCTGATGGTGGTCGTCTACCACGCCATCGTGCTGCCGGGTCTTGGCGGTTGGGAACACGCCGAGGCCTGGACCAGTATTGGCGCGGAGATCGGTGTGCAGGGCTTCTTTGTCCTGTCGGGCTATCTGGTCTGGGCGAGCCTCGAGCGTTCCTCATCGCTGGGCGTTTATGCCGAGAAGCGGGCGCGTCGTCTGTTGCCGGCCTATGTCACCGTCGTGCTTGTGTGCGCGATTGCGGCTGTCTTGCTCGTTCCCGCCGTTCGAAGCGATCTTGCAGCCCTGGGTCGTTATGCCGGCTGGAACCTCACCTTTCTCAATTTCATGGCGCCAGGCCTGCCTGGCGTGTTCGAGGCCAACCGCTTTACCGAGATCAACGGCGCTCTCTGGACGCTCAAAATCGAAGTGATGTTCTATCTAATCCTCCCCCTTCTCGCCTTTGTCCTGAAGCGCGCAGGATCGGGCCGCTGGATTGTCATTGTTGTGATCTATCTCGCCGCAGAGGCCTGGCGTTACGGGCTGGCGCAGCAGGGCGGGGCGATGGCCGAGATCGCGCGGCAGCTGCCGGGCCAGATGAGCTTCTTCATTACGGGCATTGCGCTCTGCGCGTGGCGTGACGGCCTCAACTGGCGCTCTGCACTGGCGCCGGTCGGCATTGTCCTTCTGACAGTGTCCTTGATCTTTCCGCAGGCCGTGCCCCTGCGTGCCGCAGGACTTGGCATCGTAGCGGTCTGGCTCGCGGTTGGCGTTTGGCCCCTCTTCGATGCGGCGCGATTTGGCGACCTGTCCTACGGTCTCTATATCGTTCACTTCCCCATCATCCAGTGCGTGGTCGCGGCGGGCCTGTTCGCTGTGCCCTCTGTCGGATTCGCGGTGGCGGGAGGAGCAAGCCTCGTTGCGGCTTTGCTGTTGTGGTGGCTGGTCGAGCGTCCGGCATTGCGCCGCGATAGCGCGTATCGCGTCTAGTTCGGTACGGCTGCACGCGCGTCGATCGGCGCGAATGTGTAGTGCTTGTGCAGGAAATAGCTGGTGATCGCCGGCGCCGCCACGCCGAACAGGTGTGCGACTTCAAACGGATGCCACGACCAGGCCACGCCGGGTAGAATCTGGCGCGCCATTATGGAGCTGACGGCCCAGGCAAGCGTCGCGCCGAAGAGGTTCACCCACACGAAGCGCACGACGCGACGCGTCTCGATGCCGCCGCCACCGAACAGCATCTTCTGGAACAGGAAGAAGCCGATCACCATGCCGACCATGTAGGCCAGCACGACTGCGAC
>CANJXY010000287.1 GCA_947478925.1 Hyphomonadaceae bacterium
GAACAACGCGGGGTCCCGCCGGCGGCAGCACAGTATTCTAAAAAAGACTACATATGGCGGCCGGCGCGTACAATGATCGGCGACGCGCCGCGCCAGTTCGGCCTCACCAGTGACCTCGCCGTTCCAGCGGATCAGGCCGTCATTCGAGACGAACTCGGTAACTTTCTGGGATCAAGTATGAGGAGGCTGCATTGCGTCGCGCCTCACCCTTCGACCTCAGGCACCAGCTGAGGCCGGTTCCGAATGGACTATGCGCAGAAGCGCCTCGTCGTAGGCCGCGATAGCGCCAACGCCGCGCGCTCCCGGCGCTTTCTCTGAGAGAACGCGGCGCCACATTCGCGCGCCGGGGCGGCCGGCGAAGAGGCCGAGCATGTGGCGGGTGATAGCGTGGAGGTTGGCGCCCTGCTCCAGTCGACGGATGATCCATGGGCGGAAATCGCGCGCGGCCTGGTCGGCGGACTTTGCGGGCGCCGTGTCTCCGAAGATGCGGCTGTCGACCTGAAGCAACAGGGCGGGCTCGTGATAGGCGGCGCGGCCGAGCATCACGCCATCGACGCGCTCAAGTTCACGCGCAGCCATATCGAGTTCCGCGATGCCGCCATTGAGTATGATCTCGAGTTGCGGGTAGGCCCGCTTGAGTTCTGCGACGACCTCGTAGTCAAGCGGTGGGATCTCGCGGTTCTCTTTCGGCGATAGGCCCTTCAGCCATGCCTTGCGCGCGTGAACGATGAAGGTGGTCGTGCCGGCCTTCGCCTGCGTCTCGACGAAGGAGAAGAGTCGATCGCGCGGATCATCGTCGTCGACGCCGAGGCGATGCTTTACTGTCACCGGGAGCTTCACGGCCTCGCGCATGGCGGAAAGACAGTCGGCCACCAGGTCGGGCTCGCGCATCAGGCAGGCGCCGAACGCACCGGACTGCACACGCTCGGACGGGCAGCCGACATTGAGGTTGATCTCGCGGTAGCCGTACTCCGCGCTGATACGCGCGGCGTGCGCCAGCTTCTCAGGCTCTGATCCACCCAGCTGAAGCGCGACGGGATGTTCCATCTGGTCATAGCCCAGCAGGCGATCGCGATCGCCATGTAGGATGGCGTCAGCCGTCACCATCTCGGTGTAGAGCAGCGCATGTCGCGTCAGATGACGATGGAACGCCCGACAATTCCGGTCGGTCCAGTCCATCATAGGTGCGACGCAGAACTTATGTTCTTGATATTTCATGGAAAATATTGGAACATCAGAGCACTAGACCGTGTGACCGTGTCGCAGTGTTCCCTCATGGTTCCTCCCGTTTCCGGGTGTTTCCGTTTTGAGTGTGACCCCAGCGTGACACGATTTGAGTAGTTTTGGGGAGCGTGACAGGTGGCTTCGATCGACAAGCGCAAAGGGGCCTGGCGTGTCCAGGTCAGGCGTGGACGCAGGTCGTGGAACAAGACATTCCGCATGAAGGCGGACGGTGAAGCTTGGGCGCGGGACATCGAACGCGCCGTCGACCGGGACGTCGATCCGCTGGCCTCCCGCATCACCACAAAGGACTCGTTCGGTTCACTCATCAACCGGCACATGGATGACCTTGCGACCTACGGCAAGCCTCTCCGTCGTTCGAAGGAAGCGGTCCTGCGCCGGCTGGAGGCCGAACTTGGCTCAGAATCCATTGCAGAGCTCACCCGCGATCGTCTCATCCAGTTCGGTCGGGACCGCGTCAAGGCCGGTGCCGGTCCCGCAACGCTTGCGATCGACATTTCGTTCATTGGCACAGTGCTGACCCATGCAGCCGCGCTCCACGGCCTGCAGGTCAATTCGGATGCCGTGCGGCTTGCGCGCGTCGCACTTCGCCGGATGGGCGCAATCGGCCGAGGCCAGGAGCGGGATCGCCGTCCGACCGACGATGAACTCAAGATTCTTTTCACTGAATTTGACGCCAATATCCGCAACACGATGCCAATGACGGCGATCACCCAGTTCGCGATCGCCACCGCCATGCGCCTCGATGAAATCGTTCGCATCGAATGGCGGCATCTGGATCCCAAGACGCGCACGATCCTTGTCGAAAACCGCAAGGACCCACGCGACAAGGATGGCAACGACCAGCGTGTGCCGCTGCTGGCGGCGACGGGATACGACGCCTACCAGATCCTCGAACAGCAACGCCATCGCATTAGAGGAAACGGCGGGCGCCGCTTCCCTTACAACGGGAGGTCCATCGGCACAAACTTCCGGCGGACTTGCCAGGAGCTCAAGATCGAGAACCTACACTTCCACGACCTTCGGCACGAGGGCACCAGCCGTCTCTTCGAAGCCGGCCTCACCATCGAACAGGTCCCGCTGGTGACGGGCCACAAGGACTGGAAGATGTTGAAGCGCTACACCCAGCTTCGTCCTGAGAACCTCCACGCCCTGCTCAGCAAATCTGTCTAGCCAAGACTAGACTGGTACTTCATCGCTAGTTCGCGATTGGCGCCTGCCTTCTGCAAACGCGGCGAGATCGGCTGGATCGTAGCGAACGGCGCGGCCAGTTGCGCGGATAAACCGAGGCCCAACCCCATAGCAACGCATCTTGTCGAGCGTCGACTTCGACAAGCCGAGCCACGCGGCGGCGGCCCGAACGTCAAGCAAGTGTACTGGAAAATTTTGCGTTTCGCGCGATGGCCGGCGCTCATACAGGCCTACGAGCGTGCCTGGCAGTCGTTGCTTATGCGGCTTCGGGTCAGGCTCCGAGACTATCAGCTTGTTGTTCTCGTGCGGCTCGACCTCACACCTGAAGGAGGTTGGTTCGTACCTCGCAGCAAACGGAGGGAGGGCGAACAGGTCGGGATAATTAAGCGGTGGGGGCGCATGGCGAGATCGGCGTGACATTCATTGCACCAGTCTGTTTCTGTCTTCGGTCATTTCATCCACAGGCTGTCCGTCACAGCCAGCGCATTCATCCCTGAGCCGAAAATGCGGCGGTTCCGCCGCAAGTACGCGGGCCACGCGAACAATGCCTGCTGCAGATCAACTGTCATCGTTCGGTTCTGGCTCGGACCTGGCTCATCATTCACCTTCGGATCGTACCAGATCGCCCTCATCAGATTCCCAGTCCGAGCCCTCTTCCGCGCTGCAGGCTCCACGATATCGATCGACCGCGTTGAACGCCGACCACGTTCTGACCTGCAAACCGTTCCAACGCCGGACGCCAGGGTACGAGCTGTGAGGTTTGATCTCCAACGATGAGGGCCACCCTTCCCTGCGCGAGGTCGATGCGGCGGGTGTAGACCCCGGACACCGTCCCCGAACCAAGCCTCACCGGCATGCCGATCTCCCCGGCAAGGTTCTTTGCTGCCGTTCGGAGCTCATGCGCCCTCATGTTTTCGAGAGCTTGTCTCGCAAGCCGCTTGTCCGCCGCCCCCATCCAGCCCTGTTCGATCAGGAACAGCCGCCTTTGCCGGAGCGCAGCTTCAAACTCCCGCGCCAGATGGCCGGCGCCATCAGGTGAGGATTCCTGACCGGCGAGCACACGGTCGAGATGCGTCGGACCGGCCGCACCGATCTGGTTGGTGAGCGTCATGTAGCTCTGGACGCGCGGCGCCAGCGGGGCGCGGACGAGGCGTGGTCTGAGCCCCGTGTGGTCCCTCGTTTGAATGGAGAGTCCGTCACCTGGAGACGGACATGCGGAAGAGCCGATTTACCGAAGAACAGATCATCGCGATCCTGGCCGAGCAGGAGCGTGGCGTGCCAACAGCGGACGTCTGTCGGAAGCACGGGCTGAGCACGGCAACTTTCTACAAATTCAAAGCAAAATACGGCGGGATGGACATCACCGACGCCCGGAAGCTGAAGCTGCTCGAGATCGAGAACGGGCGGCTGAAGCGGATGCTGGCTGACGCCATGCTCGACAACACAGTGCTGAAAGATCTTCTGGGAAAGAGCTGACGACGCCCCAGCGGAAGCGGGATGCGGCGTTGAAGGCGGTGGCCAGGCACGACATCTCCCAGCGCCGCGCCTGCCGGCTGGTTAGCGTCGATCCTAAAACAGTGAGGCGCGAGCCCGAGCCGGACAATCCGGAGATCCGGGTCCGCATGCGCGATATCGCAGGCGAGCGGCGGCGCTTTGGCTATCGTCGCATCGGCCTGATGCTCGAACGGGAAGGCATCGA
>CANJXY010000288.1 GCA_947478925.1 Hyphomonadaceae bacterium
CCGTGCTTCACACCGGCGCATCCTATGACTTCGTGATGGCGGAACTGGCTAAGTTCGTGCGCGTGGAACGGCCGCTGGGCGACGACGCAAATGCGCGCGAAATGCTGCTTCTGTCGGATGCATGGATCCGCCTGGTCGACCGCCGCACATCGTCTGATGGCTTGATCACGGTCGGCCTCGACATCAGCAATATCAAACGGCAGGAGGTCGGCCTTCAGCGAAGTGAGCGCCGCCTGCGATCGATGGTTGAAGAGCTACAGCGCGCCAAGGGTCAGGCGCAGGAACTGGCGGAGAAGTACGCCGAGGCCAAGGTAAAGGCCGAGCGCGCGGCCCAGGCCAAGGGCGCCTTCCTCGGCAATATGAGCCACGAACTACGCACGCCGCTGAACCACATCAACGGTTTTGCCGAGATGATGGCGAAGGAAATCTACGGGCCGCTGGGCAGCGATCGCTACAAAGAATACGCCGAAGACATCGTCGCCGCCGCCAAACACCTCGAGGAGATGATCAACGATATCCTCGACATGTCGAAGGTCGAAGCGGGCAAAATGCGCCTGTCGCCTGCGCAGATCGATCCGGTGGAGGCTGTGGACGGCGCAGTAAAACTGGCTCGCCGGCGCGCCGCCGATCGCGAAGTGTCCCTGATCTTCGATCCGGATGATGATGTGCCGGAGATCATTGGCGACCATCGCGCCATCAAGCAGATGACGTTCAACCTCATCACCAACTCGATCAAGTTCACCGACGCCGGCGGCGAGATCCATGTGACGGTGAATCAGGAGGACAATTGGGTCGTGATCAGGGTCCGCGATACGGGCATTGGCATTTCCCCCGAAGACCTTCCGCGCCTCGCCCAGCCCTTTGAACAGGTCCGTTCGCACGAAGCTCGGGAGCGCAATCTGCGGGGCACTGGGCTTGGCCTGGCGCTCACCAAATCGTTTACCGAACTGCACGGTGGCCACATGGCGATCGAGAGCGAAGTGGGTGTTGGAACGCAGGTGTCGATTTACCTACCGATCGGCAAGCCCGGCCCGACTGCGGGATTGAATGGAGACCAGGTGCGCGAGCACGAGCCAGCCTGATTCAGTAAAGCGAACCGGCTTCGCCTAGTTTTCTTTCGTCTTGCCGCCGAATGGTGCGGGCGCAGCGGCGCCGTCAGCATCATCGCCGGCAGCAAGCTCTTCCTCGCCCGCGCGTTGTACTTGCTCGTGGAAAGGGGTGAGCAGGCCGACCGCCGCGGTCGCCCGTGCGCCGGGCGGCATCTGCCGCAGGTGGCTGATCAGGATGTCCTCTGCGTTGCGCTGCATCCGGCTCTCGCGGAGCTGAAATATACCAACCGCATCGCGCAGCCGCGCCTCGTCGAAAGGCTGGGCCAGCGCCGCCTCATACACGCGCTTACCGGCCTCGGTCAGGTTTTTGCGCTCCCCCGACATTGCGAGCCAGCTTTCGCGAAGCTGTTTGTCGAGTATCGACTTGTCCTCGGACGGAAGCTGGGTCCACGCATTCCCGACAACGCTCGACATCGGCTCAAACCGGTCAAGCTGTGCTTCGATGGTAGGCTCATGCAGCACGGCCGGGCTGAGCCAGCGGCCGACCACAACGCCGAGCAAGGCGGCGTTGGCTGCGAGCGAGATGATCAGAACAGGGGTAAGTTTGAACGCCATTATGGTGCTAATTTTCGCTGTCATGGATGGCTGTCAGGTAAACAGAACCAGCTCCGCCATTCGACAATGCAAGGATATGCGCATAGTGGGTGACAGCCTCGCCCTGCGGCTCGGCTGCATAGCCCACGGCAAAGCCCAGTGCTAGCGAAGCCGCCAACGCTCCGCCAGTCGCCCAGCGCGGCATCCAGCGCAGATTGACGACAGGCAGACTGAACGCAGCCAAACGACGCGCCGCTACGCGACGTCCAGGCGCCGCCGTCAGCACGTGCGTCTCTAGCGCGATCGACACAGGCATGTCCTTCTCGAGCGCTAGCAGGTAGTCGAACCCGCGCTCGCTCTCCCAGACGTCCTTGATCCGGTGCGGCGCCCCTTCCAGGAAGGCACCTGCATCATCGCGCTCTTCCTCGGGCCAACGCGAAAGATCGGCGCCATAGACCCCGAGCAAGACCATGAAGCGTGCTTCGTTCATGACTATCATCCACCTGCTTCCAGACCGCTGAGCAAGTCCGCCCGATCGGCGGCCAATGCGGTCTTCAACGTGCGCCGTGCCCTCGACAGAAGACTTTCAAGAGCCTCGACACTGACACCCAGGATCTCGGCCGCATCCGTATTTGACCGGTCCTGATAATAGCAGAGCACAAGCGCTGCCCGCTGCCGCTCCGGCAGCTGTTGAAGCGCGTCACGTACCCGCTCGCGACGCTGGCGATCATCAAGCGCACGCGTTGCGGAAGCGCGTCCATCTTCTGTCTCCGGAGCGACCTCCCCGGCATTGCGCCCTGAACGGCGGAGCCTGTCGAGACAGAGGTTAATGGCGACCCTGTGCATCCATGTCTCGAACTTCGCCTGACCAGGCTTCCACGACTGCGCGTGTTTCCAGACCCGGAGAAAAACCTCCTGACCAACGTCCTCAGCTTCGGCCGCATCTCCGAGCATCCGGCGTGCAAGGCCGACCATGCGGGGGAGATGTCGACGCACGAGTTCGGCCGCGGCGCGCTTATCGCCAGCCCCAACTCGCTGAACCAGGTCTTCGTCCGGATCACGCATGGCGTATGCGCCAAAATCCCACGGGCGGTGCGCCGAAACCGGCAAATTGACCAAGATCGAACCGCTGACCACCTTATGCATCCTGCCGCAGCATTTGCCGAGCGTTTCTTGCTCACTCATGGAGCGCTAATCGGAGACCCGGGATCGTGTTGGACTGCTGTTGATAGTCAAACGCGGGACGGGGGGGCTTCCGTCGGCAGCGGCCCCAGTTTTTGCCCACGCAACTCGGCCACCGCGCCCTGCACCCTGGCAAGCTTTTGTTCGAGGACGGAAAACTCCTTTAGGCCCAGATGATTGGCCAGCCAGGTCTTCAATCCGGGAGAGGCGTTCGCCGGATCGAATTGATCCCCCGACGCGATCCGAAGGGCTTGCTGCAGATGCAGCTGGAAGGTTAACCCCTCGGCAAGAGTTGCGGCATCCGCCGGTGCCAGACGCCCCGCCCCAGCCAGCGCCTTGATGGCGTCGAGCGACGTTGGCTGTACAGCGCGCGGCACATCAGGCGCCGCCAGCAAAATCGCATGCTGGATCAGGAACTCGATATCGACCAATCCGCCCGGAGCGAGCTTCACATCCCAGTTCGACCGTGGGGGCCTCTCGCGCGCCATGCGCTGGCGCATGTCTGCCACATCTGTCGTGATCTTTGGATCACGACCTTTCGTTCGCAACGCATCGCGCGAAAGCTCCGCGACGTGACGCCCGAGCTCGACATCTCCCGCCACCGGCCGGATGCGCGTAAGCGCCATGAACTCCCAGGTCCACGCCTCTTCGCGATAATACCGCTCGAACGATGAAAGGCGCACGGCGACAGGGCCGGCCTTGCCGGACGGCCGCAACTGCAGGTCCACTTCGTAGAGTGTGCCTTCTTCAGTCGGCGCAGAGAGCGCTGCGACCAGGCGTTGTACAAATCGCGCAGCGAGCGTGCCTCCGCTATCGTCGCCGGGATCGTAGATGAGCATCATGTCGAGATCAGACGTCGCGGTCAGCTCTCGCCCTCCGAATTTGCCGAGCGCACAAATCGTCCACTTGCCGATCGTCCCCGGGAAGCGTGCAAGCACGTCCTTCTCGCAGACGTCAGCAAGCGCTCCAACGCAAGCATCCGCGAGGTCGGCATAGGCGAATCCGGCGTCAGACGCGCCGATCACGCCCTGCAACAACTGATAGCCGATACGAAAGGCTTCGTCGCGATGAAAGCGTCGCGCCGCATTGAGGTTGCTCTCGAAATCAGTCGCGCGCTCTAGGATGACCTTCAGGCGCTCCGCCCGAGTTCCCGAAGCATCCGCCTGAACCGGCGCACGAAAAGTAGGCTCCAGCATTGCCTCGATCAGCGCAGGTCTGCGCGCCAGATCTGCCGCGAGCTTCGGCGCAAA
>CANJXY010000289.1 GCA_947478925.1 Hyphomonadaceae bacterium
CGCGCCAGTCCGGATAGCAGCGCTCCACCTGTTTCCAGAACCGGTCGGAGTGGTTCATTTCCTTGATGTGCGCGACCTCGTGCGCAGCGACATAGTCGAGCGCGAAGGGTGGGGCGCAGACCAGCCGCCAGGAGAAGTTCAACCGTCCCTCGGATGAGCACGAGCCCCAGCGCGAGCGGGTGTCCTTGATCGAGATCGAGCGCGGTTTGACCTTCAGCGTTTCGGCGTGAACGGCGACACGTTCGGCGAAATCCACCCGGGCGGCAGCGCGCAAAAAGGCCCGCGTCTTATCTGCAAAAACTTCGCGTGAGCCGGGAATCAACAAAACCGGCGTAGGGCCAAGCGTCCGATCGATCTTGACGGTACGCCCTGTCTCGGCATGACGCAGCCGGTGGATCACGCCGCGCAAGGGGATGTAGGCGCCCGGTTTGAACACTACCGCCCGTGGTAGGGCATCGAGGCGTTCGGCAATCCAGTCCACCCGCTCGGAGGCAAAACCGATCGCGTCAAGCGCGTAACGGGCCGATGGAGCGGTGGCGATGGCTTCTCTTGCCGTAGGGTCAATGCGGACGGAGACGCGGCGGGCACGGCGATCTATGTGCACGCGCACAGGCACAGAAGTGCCTGATTTTGCGAGTAAAAACACCCGGTGATGCGATTCCGCTGCGAGCATGCTAAGGCGTAGCCCTCCGCGACAGCAGACGCAACACGACCCAACTGCAGGGGGATTCCCGTATGAAGATGAAGCTCGCGTTTGCCAGCGTCCTGGTGCTGTCCGGTTGCGGGCCGAGCCGCGAAGCCATGACGGCCCTGCAGGACATGCAGATCCTCGAAAACAACGCTGAAGCCAGCATTTCCTACAAGAGCCTGTCGGGCTGGGGGAATGACCTCACGCTGAACGATATCGAGGTCCGCGCGCCGACCCAACTCGCCGTAATGATCAACGGCGCGTCCGTGAGCCCCGACGCGGTTCCGCCGAGCGAACCAAAGGTCACGACGGTCGCGCGTGCGAAGACGCTGACGCTGAGGGGTCTAACCCTCCTGGATGGCAAACCCATCGCGCGCGACATCCTGCTGGGTGACGTGACAGCTGCTCTCGCCGAAGAGGGCGAAACG
Organism: Hyphomonadaceae bacterium; assembly: GCA_947478925.1. GTDB lineage: Bacteria > Pseudomonadota > Alphaproteobacteria > Caulobacterales > Hyphomonadaceae > UBA7672. Next base: position 1,117 of record CANJXY010000289.1, read on the forward strand.
CTGACGGTGAAGTCGCTCGGCTTCGAGGGCATGAATGAAATCACCGGAAGTTACATCGCGCGTGCTTTCACCGAGACGGGTCCAGGCGATCCGCCGCCGCTCGAGCAGTGGGGTTTCAAGAAGGCCGGCCTTGGCGGTCTGGCATTCAGCGCGGCAATACCGCAGGACGAGGCTGACGCAGGCAGCGTCAACGTCAAGCTGGGCGAGATCTCGGTATCGAACCTCGACAAGACGAAGATCGGCCTGTTCCGGTTCGATGGGCTCAAGGGTGACCTCAACGTTCCTGGCGAACTGACGGTCGCGGGCGTATTCGACTTCGGCCGCATGGACGTCACCGGCATCCGCACGAAGATTTTCTCCGACGCATTCATGGCGGGCCTGCAGCCACTCCTGAATCCGGGCACGCCCGCCGACTATTCCGCACTGTACAAGGACTACACCAGCCCGCTCGAAACCGGCGTTGACGGGTTCGACTGGTCCGGCCTTACGGCGGATTTCTCCGGCCTGAAGTTCGACGTCACGCCGACCCGCGCCATCGTGAAGCGCAACGCCGATGACGTCGTCATCGCAAGCGATACCCCCCGCACGACGTTCAAGTTCACAGCGGATTCCGGGGGCGGCACGCTGGGCGCCATGGGCCTGATGGTGCTCGCGATGGGCGGCTATAACGCCAACGTCGTGGAGCTGTATGCCGAGAGCCATTCAACGTTCGACCCGGTCAAGGACGTGACGCGGTGGGATGGCGTCAATCTTGGTGTGACCGATGCTTTCGACGTGAAGGTGTCGGGCGGCGTTGTCGGGCTGAAGCAGGCTTTGCCGAGCCTGATGGCCGGCCTGATCGCGGCCGCGGAATCGGCCGAAGCCGGCATGGGCGATCATGACATGGTCATGGACGACGAAGACGCCGACAGCGATGCGGACGCAGACGATGATTCCGACGCGGACGACGCCGATGAACATGCGGGGCATGAAGATCATGCCGATGATGGCGCCCACGCAGATCACGACCAGCATCACGACATGCCGATGAAGAAGCCCGATAGCGGCGCGGCGATGATGAAGTTGATGATGGGTGTTCTGCCGCTCCAGCTCACCGATCTCGACGTGTCGATCACCGACCAGAAGCTGGTCAACCTGATCGTCGAGCCGCAGGCGCTTTCCTCAGGCCAGACGGTCGATGCCTATCGCAAACAGCTTGTCGACATGGTCACCGCAAGTTCGGCCTTCCTCACCGACGCTGGCGTTGATCCGGCGATCGCGACCGAACTGACGACGGCCGTATCTGGCTTCCTCGCGGGTCCGGGCACGTTCCACATCGTGCTGAAGCCGAAGGCGCCCCTTGGCGTCATGTCGGCGATGATGACGCCGATGACGAAGGAAAATCTCGGCTTCTCCGCGACATTCACGGCGGCAACACCGCCGGCGCCCAAAGTGAACTGAGCAACCAGGCCTGCGGGATCAGTCCAGCGCCGAAAGACAGCTGGCGATCTCCGCGGGTGACTCGCCCTCCATGAAGAAGGTCTGCAGCTTCCAGTTCTTGTCCATCAGGTAGAGAATGGACGAATGGCTTACCAGATAGCCCGACGCACCCCCGGTCTCGTCACGGCCATATTGCGTCTTGAAGGCCTGCGTGATGCCGGTCAGTTGAGCGGGCGTTCCGGTGAGGCCGATGATGTCCTTCGGAAAGCCGTTGCTGGCGATGTACTGCGTCAGCTTTTCCGGCGTGTCGCGTTCAGGATCGACGGAGACGAACAGTGTGACGGGGCGTTTGTCAGCAGGAACGGAGTCCATCGCCTTGCCCAGGTTGAACAGCGTTACAGGGCAGACGTCAGGGCAGTAGGTGTAGCCGAAGAAGACCAGCGCCTTGCGACCCTTGAAGTCGGCCTCGGTCATGGCTTTGCCGTCGGACGCGGTCAGCTGGAACGGTCCTCCAATTGCTTCGGACGAGCGCCTGAAACAGTTGGGGTTGGCGCCGCCGGCCGTCTGGGTTCCCGGCGCGGCCGCGGGCGAGCACGCTGCAAGCGCAAAGGCAAAAATGAGAGAGGCTATGGTGCCGGGCATTGTGTTTGGCATGCGCGGATATGTGCACGCGGCTCCCTCAAAGCCAACTGTGGCCTGATGACATTTGGGCGCCAATGCGCGAGCAAGAGTAATGGCTGATCACACCGCCGCCGCACCCCGTCCGGTCAACCTGCCGGCCACCACGAGCCTCGATCCCGCGCGCGTGGAGGCGCTGCGCAGCGTCGGCGCTGCCTTCGGGCGCACGCGCCTGCGCACGCTGGTCTCGCTACGCTGGATGGCGATCGCGGGGCAGGCGGTCGCGGTGCTGTTCGTGCACTATCTGCTGGGTTTCGAGATGCCGCTGGCGGCCTGTCTGGCCGCGGTTGGCGCATCGGCCTGGCTCAACGTGGCGTTGATGGCCGTCTTCCCCGCGCAGCATCTGTCTTCGCCTGCGGAAACGGCCGGCCAGCTGGCGTTCGATACGGTACAGGTGGCCGTTCTCATCGGTCTCACCGGTGGGCTGCAGAACCCGTTCCTGCTCATGATCCTCGCTCCAGTGACGGTTGGCGCATCGCGCCTCTTGCCGGTCTATGCGGGCCTTCTGGCGGTGATCGCGCTGATCTGTTGCGGCGGCATGTGGGTGTGGGGGCTCGACCTGCCATGGCGCGAGGATCAGGCGCTCGCGATCCCGCCGCTCTATCAGTTGGGACAACTCGCTGCCGTGGCGATCGGATTGATCTTCTTTACGGTGTCGGCGTGGCGAACCGGACGTGACGAGGCGAGACTCGTGTCGGCGCTCGACGCCGTACAGGCCGTTCTGGCGCGCGAGCAGCAGTTATCCGCGCTTGGCGCGCTCGCAGCCGCGACCGCGCACGAGCTTGGCACGCCGCTCGCGACCATCCACCTTGCAGCCCGCGAACTCGGCCGCAGCGTGAAACCCGGCCATCCCGCGCGCGA
>CANJXY010000290.1 GCA_947478925.1 Hyphomonadaceae bacterium
GAGCGCACTTGCTCCATGCCCATCACACTTACATAAAAGTCCGTCGACTTCGCCAGATCGCTGACGCCGAGACCAACCGCCGACAGAAGCGGGTCCTTCTGTGCGAGCGCCACGCCCGCTGCAGGCGCAGCCGCTGCTTCCGGCTCTGGTGACTTCGCTTTTTCACTATTGCAGGCGCCCAGCACAAATGTGCCGGCGGCGCCCAGCGCCGTCAGGGTCCGCTTCACGTTTCGCTCCTGGTTCATCGTCTTTGACTGACTAGTTATCCCGGGGCGAAGCGTTGGGCTATCCGGCCACTATCCGGCCGCGCGCGCCTTCGCTGCGAAGCCGTCGGCGGCCCTGCCGGTTATGTAGAGAAAGCCTTCATCGTCGACCCGGCCGGCATCACCCGTGGCGACAAACCCTGCGTCATCGCGCTGCGTGCGGGTCGCGCCGCAGCCGATCTCGCATTCCAGCGTCCGAGGTGTGCGCGCCCAGATTTCGCCGACCGTTTCCACCGGAAGCCTGTGGCCGTCCGCATCGCGGATTTCGACAGTGGCCCCGCGAATTGGCCGGCCACAACTGCCGCGTTTGGCTCGAAAACGTGGCGCCTCGAGGATCGCGACAAGTCCCGCTTCGGTCGAGCCATACGCCTCGCTCACGATCGGTCCGAACTGGTCGGCCAGCCAGACTTTAAGGATCCACGGCGCCGCAGCCCCGCCGATTACCACTTCGGTCAGCGAGCTGGTGTCCGCCTCACGGACGACCTTCGCGCCGAGACGGTGTAGGTCTGCGAATGCCTCGGGTAAGGCGCACCAGTTGGTCACGCGGTGCTGCGTAATCAGCCTGAGCGCGTCTGCAGCATTGAACGCGCGTGTCAGTACAATGGCCCGCCCAGCCGAAAGCGCAGCCCAGAACTGCATGCAGCCCCAGATGCGATGCAGCGGCGTCGTGATCAGCGATACCCCGTGGTCGGGCATGGGTGGTCGCGAGATCGACGCAGCCGCATTGCGCCGGCGCGGCACGACCACCGGTCGCGCGCCGAGGCCCGACGACCAGGCCAGCATTGACGGTTGCGCTCGACCGAAGCGCCGCTGCGCCACGGGCGGGAAAAGGTCCCAGAAATTGAAGAAACCGGGGAAGGGGGCGTCCATGGTCGAGCGCAGGCGCAGGTTCAGTCCGTCCAGCGCGGATGCAAGACGCACCGGCGCCGTATCACCGACGATCACCGCCGCCGCACGGCTGGAGATCAGGCGTTCGCGCAGCATGCGGGGCGGCAGGTCGGCGTCCAGCGTCAGCACACGCGCATCGATCTTGGCGCACGCCAGAGCAATGACTGCCCATTCAATGCGGTTGCGGCACCGCACGGCAATGACGTCGTCGAGGCCTAGCCCGCGTGCCGAAAAGGCATCGGCCAGCATGTCGGCGTACTCGTTCCAATCAGCATAGCTCAGCGACGCCGTTCCTTCGAACAGCGCCGGCTCGTTGCCGCGTACGGATGCCCAGTACTCAAGGCTGCGAGCCGCCGGCTCACTCAGGCCTTGAGCGTAGTCCGGACGTTCGCCACCAGGCACTCGCGCATATGCGACAGGGAAACGTGATCGGGATTGATCAGCCACTGAAACAGAACTCCACGAATGGAAGAGATGATTATGGATGCTTCGGCGCGCGGACGCACATCAGCACGCACCTCGCCGAGCTCGCGGGCCTGCATGATGAGGCCCGCAATGTCGTCGATCGATTGCCGGGTCATTCCGTCGACCATCGGCTTCAGTTCAGGTCGCGTCAGGCCGCCAATCAGGATGATCTGGTAGGCGCGCACGGCAATCGGATTGTGGATGGCGTCGTCAATACAGAAACCGACAACGTCGCAGAGAAGGTCCAGCCCCTGATGCGGTGTCGAGCCGGAACGCATGCGTTCCGCATAACCGGCGAGAATATGGTCTGTGAGCGCCTGGATCAGCGCGCCCTTCGATCCGAAATAATGGCTGGGCAGTGCGCGTGAATAGCCGGCTGCTTCGCCGACCTCATTCATGCTCAGATCGTCTAGCCCGCGCTCGGCGACAATTTTTTCGGCTGCCTCAAGGATCGCCCGCTCAGCCGTCTCCCGTCGCTCAGCCTGGGTCTGGCGGTGCGAATCGGGCGCTTCGAGGGTGTCGTCCCGTGTGGCGGCGCCGCGCTGGGTCATGCCGCAATGCAACATATTAGTTGGTCAACAAGCAAGTATGTTACGCTAGGGCAATCTGCAGGCGGATTGCCGCAGCGGTCTGGTCGGCGCGGCGCAGAGGCTGATTTTGCCCTGTCAGTTGACGTCGCGCTGCCGCCACGGCACGGAAACACGCGCTTTCACACGGAACCGGACGCGGGAATGCCCGCGCCTCTCATCTCGAGGACCCCCCCCATGACCGCAAGCCTGACCGCACCCGCCGCCGCAACCGACGCAATCTCGGCCTACATTTCGGCCTCCACCAAGGAAGCCTGGAACACGGTCGGTCTCGCATCCGGCGCGGCAGTGAAGCCAATCGTGAAGGTCGGAGTGTTGGGCGCGGGAACGATGGGCGGCGGCATCTCGATGAACTTCGCTAACGTCGGCATCGCGGTGACGATGGTGGAAGTACAGCAGGCAGCGCTCGACCGCGGCCTGGGTGTGATCCGCAAGAACTACCAGACCTCGGCCGACAAGGGCCGCTTCCCACAGGAAGAAGTCGGCGTTCGTATGGGTCTGCTGAAAGGCACGCTCAACCGCGCCGATCTCGCCGACTGCGACCTCGTGATCGAAGCGATCTTCGAGGACATGGCGATCAAGAAGGAAATCTTCGCCGACCTCGACAAGATCTGCAAACCTGGCGCGATCCTCGCCACCAACACCTCGTACCTCGACATCAACGAAATCGCCTCAGTGACGAAACGCCCGCAGGACGTGATCGGCCTCCACTTCTTCTCGCCGGCCAACGTAATGAAGCTGCTCGAGATTGTCCGCGCGAAACACACGTCCGACAGCGTTGTCGCGACCGCGATGGATCTTGCGAAGAAGATCGGCAAGGTCGCGGCGCTGGCAGGCGTCTGCCCCGGCTTCATCGGCAACCGTATGCTGGCCCGCCGTGGCCAGTCGGCCGGCTATCTCGTGCAGGCCGGCGCGATGCCGTGGGACATCGACGCCGCCTTCAACGCTTTCGGTTTCAAGATGGGCCCGTATCAGATGTCCGACCTCGCGGGTCTCGACATCGGCTGGAAGCCCGGCGCGAAAACCGCCAACCCGCTGCGCGACATGATCTGCGAGCGCACTCCACGTCGCGGCCAGAAGTCCGGCGCCGGTTACTATGACTATGACGAAAACCGCGTCAGCCGCCCCTCGCCGGAAGTCGAAGCCATCGTGAAGGAATACGCCGCGAAGTCAGGCGTCGCAGCCCGCACTGTCAGCAAGGAAGAGATCCTCGAAGAGTGCGTCTTCCCAATGATCAACGAGGGCGCTGCGATCCTGGAAGAGGGCATGGCGCAACGCGCTGGCGACATCGATGTCACCTGGCTCAACGGCTATGGCTGGCCGCAGGACAAGGGCGGACCAATGTTCCTTGGCGACAAGGTCGGTCTGCAGCGCGTGCTGGAAGTGACAGAGCGCGTGTCGCAAGTCGTGCCGGAGATCAAGGTCTCCAGCCTGCTGCGCTCAATGGCGAAGGACGGCCGCAAGTTTGCCGACCTGCCGGCCCAACCTATCAAGGTCTAGGGCGATCAGGGTCTGATCTAGGTTACCGAAACGGCGCTGGGCGCGGGCTTGGAAAGCGCGCCCAGCATCGCCGCTGCAATGATGGCTGGCAGGATCGCCATCCAGGGCAAGCCATAAGCGCCAAGCGCCGCCGTCGCTGTGATGCCCATTGCGACCAGCGCCTGACCCAGCCCCGCCATCAGGGTGCCTTTCGATCTGCGCCGGACAAATTCGCGTCGTGTGCCGGGCGCGCGTCGCCATAGGCCGATCAGCGCAGCTGAAATCGCACTCGCGACCACGCCTCCCGTCGTCCACATGCCCACCCATACGTCGCGGGCGATCAGGATCGCCACGGGGATCGCCATCAGGATCAGCACAGGC
>CANJXY010000291.1 GCA_947478925.1 Hyphomonadaceae bacterium
CCCCGCCGTTCGCTTTACCCTTCGCTGGAACCTCGCAAGACAGGTCGCCTGACCGTCAGCGGCATCCACGAGCTTTACTGGGAGGAGAGCGGCCATCCCGATGGACTGCCCGTTATTGCTCTGCATGGCGGCCCGGGCGGAGGGTCCAGCCCCGAAATGCGCCGGTTCTTCGATCCGCGCCGCTACCGCATCATCATGTTCGATCAGCGTGGCTGCGGACGTTCCACACCCCATTCGGAACTGCGCGAAAATACCACCTGGGACCTTGTCCGCGACATTGAGACGCTGAGGGCGCACCTCGGGATCAAGAAGTGGGTGGTGTTCGGCGGATCGTGGGGATCCACCCTCGCCCTCGCCTACACCGCCATTCACCGCAAGCAGGTGGCCGGCCTTCTCCTGCGTGGCATCTTCCTGCTGACCGAACATGAGATCCGCTGGTTCTATCAGGAAGGCGCCAGCAACATCTTCCCGGATGCGTTTGACCGCTACCTTGCGCCGATCCCGGAAGCCGAGCGCGATGATCTGCTCAAGGCCTTCCACAAACGTCTCACCGGCAAGAACCCGACGGCCCGCGCCGAAGCCGCGGCAGCGTGGGCGCGCTGGGAGGGCGAGACGCTTTCCATTCAGGGGCCGAAACAACGCCCGCCGCGTTTCGACGAAGCCGACTTCCTCGACGCCTTCGCGCGTATCGAGTGCCACTACTTCTTCAACAAGGGCTTCTTCGAGAAGGATGGCTGGCTGCTGGAACAGGCCGCGAAGTTCGGCGACCTGCCCGGCGTGATCGTGCATGGCCGCTATGACGTGGTAACGCCGCTCGACTCGGCGTGGAAGCTGCACAAGGCGTGGCCGAAGTCGCAACTGAAGATCGTGCCCGACGCGGGCCACTCCTCGCTTGAGCCCGGCATCATCAGCGAACTGATCAAAGCCAGCGACTGGCTCGCGGAAAAAGTCGGCTAACCCTGGCTATCCGATGCGGCCACGCCGGCTGGCGCAGGCGCGCCTGCAGAGCGCACCTTTTCCGAGATGCCCAGCACAAGAATGACGCCGACCGCGATCGGGATCACCCAGCGGACCAGCGCGCTCCATATACGGAAGAAGGGCATGCCCATTTCGGCCTGCATCATCTTCTTCTCGATGACCCAGCCGGCGAAGATCGCGATCAGGAAACCGCCCAGCGGCATCAGCAGGGATGAGGCGACAAAGTCGACAAAGCCGATGTATTCGCGGCTGTAGACATAGCCCGCACCGATCACGAACACCGCAAAGCCTACGCCCAGGGCGGCGCCCCAGCGCGTAACTCCCGTACGCTCATCCAGCCAGGATACTGCGACTTCAAGCAGCGAGATCGACGAAGCGAGTGCTGCAAACAGCGCCAGCAGGAAGAAGGCGCCGCCGACGATCGCTCCGAACGGCATCTGCGCCAGACCGATCGGCAGGTTGACAAACAAGAGGCTGAACCCCGCGCTCGGCTCGCTGCCGACTGCGAAGACCAGCGAGAAGACGACGACCGCAGCCACAAGGGCGACAGCCGTATCCGCCAGCGCCACAATTGCGGACGAACGCGGAAGATCCGCATCGGTCTTGAGATAGGCGCCGTAAGTGATCATCACCGCAGCGCCAACGCCGGTCGCGAAGAAGGACTGCGCCAGGGCGTCGAGCAGCATGGAGAACGAGAAATCTTCCGGCCGCACGCGCGTGAGAAAAGCCACAGCCTGGCCGAACGCGCCCTCGGTGACGCCGAAGACCAGCAGGATCAGCAGCACGAGAATGAAGACAGGCATCAGAAGGGTGGAAGCGCGCTCGATGCCGCGTTTTACACCGCGTCCGACGACAATCACTGCCGCGCCAATGAAGAGCCCTAGATAGACCAGCAGCATCGGTAGATTTGCGCGCGACGTCACGTCCTCGAACCGCGCCTGCGAGACATCGATGGACGCAAGATCGGTCGAGAACGCGCCTGTCACCGCCAAGGGGATGTAGGCCATGAACCACGCCGAGACGACGCAGTAGAAGGTCAGGATGAAAAACGCCGACAGCATGCCAAGCCAGGCAACGCCGCCCCACAGCTCGCTCTTGCCGGACGCGCGCGCCAGCGCCTGCACGCTCTCGACGGCGGAATGGCCCGAGCGCCGACCGATCGCATACTCGGCGACCAGCAGCGGGAATGCGATGAGACCGAGGCACAGGAGATAGGCGAGCACGAACGCGCCACCGCCATTCTCTCCGGTCGTGTAGGTAAAGCGCCAGATATTCCCGAGGCCGACGGAGGATCCGACGGCGGCCATGATGAACCCGAAGCGGGAAGACCAGGTCTCACTCTTGCGGTCGACCCGCCCGGCAATCGTCATGACTTAGCTACCCCGTGGCCTGCCCCGTTGAACCAGCTTTCGGCGCCCGAACCGGTCTCGGCGCCAAAGCCAGACTCAGAACAAGCCGCGAAGGGTCATATCGTTCGCGCGGTTGAGGTGTACAGCCATCAACAACCCGAATCCGATCATAACCGTGACAATAGCCGTGCCCCCATACGAGATCAGCGGCAAGGGTATGCCCACGACAGGAAGCAGGCCGATGACCATTCCAACGTTGATTCCGACGTAAAGCATCAAGGTGGAGACGAACCCGGCGGCAGCGAGCCCGCCAAACGAACTTCGGGACGAGCCGGCAATCCCCATCCCCTGCAGGATCGCGGTGGCCCAGGCAGCCAGCAGCACCACTGACCCTGCAAAGCCGAATTCTTCCGCGACAATCGTGAAGATGAAGTCGGTGTGCTGTTCGGGAATGTAGTCCAGCTCCTTCTGGGCGCCTTCCATGAAGCCTTTGCCGGCAAGCCCGCCCGAGCCGACAGCGATCATACCCTGCTGCAACTGGTACCCTGCGCCGAGCGGGTCGGCCTCAGGATCGAACATCGTGTGGATGCGGTCGCGCTGATAATCGTGCAGGCCGAAGAAGTAGACGATAGGCGCTGCAATCAGGACCACAGCGACCACGCCGCCGATGATCCGCAAGCTGATGCCGGCGAAGAAGATCACAGCGCAGCCCGTACCGAGGATCATGAGCGAGGTGCCAAGGTCGGGCTGTTTCAGGACGAAGCCTACGGGCGCGGCGACCATCAGGAAGGCGACGAGATGGATCCACTGGCTGCTTCGGCCCGACGAGAACATCTGATGATAAAAGCGCGCAAGGGCCAGCGGCACTGCGATCTTCATCAGCTCGGATGGTTGCAGCGTCAGCGGTCCGATCGTCAGCCAGCGTTGCGATCCGTTGACGATGTTGCCGGCAACCTCAACACCCAGGAGCAGGATCATGCCGATTATGTAACCGGGATAGGCCAGCGACGCCCACAACCGCAGCGGGAGCAACGCCACCATGAGCGCTACGCCGAGCATCAGCACGAAGCGCGTCAGGTGGGCAATCGCATAGCTCGCGTCGATCTTCAGCGAGCCCGTCTCAAGGTCATGTGCGCTGGAGCCTGCCGAGAACAGGATCAGCGTACCGAACATGGCCAGCGCAATGATGGTCAGCAGCAGGAACCAGTGCAACTGGGTCAGCTTGTAGAGCAGCGTGTCCTTGCGAATGATCATGTCGGCTTCGCCTTGGCGTCGGCCGCTGCAAGATCACGCGACTGGGGCACGAAGGGCTTCTTCGCGCCGGTGTCGTATTTCAGCGCATGGAACAACAGGTCGCGCGCGATCGGCGAGGCAAGTCCCGAACCCGAAACACCGTGCTCGAGTACGATGGCGACGGCATAACGCGGCTTGTCTGCCGGGGCAAAAGCGATGAACAGCGCGTGGTCGCGCAACTTCCACGGCAGCTTGTCATTCTTGATCGCCTCGCCGCGTGCGTTCCGCTCGGACGCGTGAATGACGCGCACCTGCGCAGTGCCTGATTTGCCGGCCATATGGGCGCCGGTATAGGGGGCAGGTAGCTCGCCATTGGGATCGACGCTGCCGCCCTTGAGATAGCTGTAGGCCGTCCCGCCGGGCTCGGACGTCACCGCGAACATGCCGCCGCGCACGGCTTCGAGCACGCCGGGTTTGAACTGGCCGATCGGC
>CANJXY010000292.1 GCA_947478925.1 Hyphomonadaceae bacterium
ACCTGATTTTCAGGTTCATCACGACACAATCGACGCGGCCCGGAAGCCCTTTCCGGGCCGTTTTGATTGCAGGCGCCTGCCGCTAGGGCACCGGCGCCCTCATATCGACTGTCGCACAAACGCCGGGCCAGACAGCGTCAGCTTGCAAACATGTGACCGGAATCAAGCGCAATTCGCCCCTTTGCGAGGCCCGATTGCATTGACGGTTTTTCGCATCGCGGGAATATTGAAACCACAATTACAGACCCCGTTACGGGGCTCGGAGGAGAGCCGGAATGAAATCCATACTGATGACGACTGCCCTCGCCGCCATCATCGCCATTGCTGGCGTGAGCAGCGTGATCGCCGCCCCCGCCCCGACAACGGGACTGGTCCCGGAGAAAGTCGGCAACTTCCAGCTGACCGACACCACACGCCTCGCGCACGAGCTGTTTTACTTCAATTACACCCCGGCGATCGTCGTGATGTCTCAGTCGAACGGCTCGAAGGTCTCGCGCGAAGCCGCGGCCGAGCTGGGGAAGATACAGGCCGCTTACAAGGATAAGGGCGTCCTGTTCTACATGATGAACTCAAACCTCGGTCAGTCGCGTGACGCGACCGCCGCCGAGGCCAAGTCGCAGAAGTTCGCGATGCCCGTCCTGATGGATGAACTGCAGCTTGTCGGCGAACAGCTCGGCATCCAGCGCGAAGGCGAAGTCTTCGTCATCGAGCCGAAGGGCGGTTTCAAGGTCGCCTATCACGGTCCGGTTGCAGAGACTGCCAAGGCGATCGACGCGGTGCTCGCGGGCAAGTCCGTCGCAAACCCGCGCGTCGATGTGAAGGTCGGCTCGACCATCGCGTTCCCGGAACGCGGCAAGGCAGCTGAGCACGCCAACATCTCCTACGCGAAGGACGTTGCGCCGATCATCCAGGCCAAGTGCGTGGCCTGTCACCAGGACGGCGGTATCGCCCCGTTCAAATTCGATAGCTATGAAGTTGTGAAGTCCTTCGCGCCGATGATCCAGGAATCGGTGATGTCGGAGCGTATGCCGCCCTACTTCGCGGACCCGCATGTCGGCACGTTCAAGAATGACCACGGCCTTTCCTATGAGCAGAACAAGACACTGATCCACTGGCTCCGCGCCGGCGCGCCGCGTGGCTCGGGTCCTGATGTGCTGAAGGAAACGGCCGGCAAGGCGCCGGAATGGCCAACCGAACTGGGCAAGCCCGACGTGATCGTCACGCTTCCGGAATTCGACGTGCCCGCCTCGGGCACGGTCGAATACCAGAACATGCGAATCGACAATCCGTTCAAGAGCGACACCTGGCTAAAGGCGATCGCCATCAAACCGGGCGCGCGCTCCGTTCTGCACCACGTCACCTCGAACCACTCGCCGGATCGCGGTTCGGCGCCTGCCCGCATCCCGGGCGGTTCGGTCGGCTCCTACACGCCGGGCGCAGAGCCTCAGGTGATCGCTGATGGCGCTGGCGCCCCGGTTCCCGGCGGCGGCAAGTTCTCTTTCTCGATGCACTATACGACTGTCGGCAAGGCCGCGGCCGACCAGACACAGATCGGCTACTACACGCTGAAATCCCCGCCGCAGTTCATCAAGCGCTCGACCGTCATCTCGGACTTCGCGCTGAAGATCCCGAAGGGCGAAGCTCGCCACAAGGAAATCGCCTATCTCGAATTCCCGGCGGATGCCTACCTCTACACGCTCTACCCGCACTCCCACTATCGTGGCTGGAGCGTCGAGCTGAAGCAGAAGACGCCGGATGGCAAGGAATCCCTGCTGCTCAGCCTGCCGAAGTACGACTTCAACTGGCAGCGCGATTACGACCCGGTGGAACCGATCCACATCAAGGCCGGCACCAAGCTGATCGCGACCTGGATCTACGACAACTCCGAACACAACAAGGCCAACCCGGACTCGACGATCAATGTCACCTGGGGCGAACAGTCCTTCGAGGAGATGATGTACTTCCGCGTCAACTATCGCTGGGCTGACGAGACAGTGTCGAACGTCCGCAACGACCTGCAGGTCAAGCTGATGGACTCGCGCACGATCGGAGCGCTCGACAACAACGCTGACGACAAGGTCCAGATCGACGAGCTGACCGGTACGATGGCCTCTGTGAAGCCCCGCTTCGCCGACCTCGACCTCAACAAGGACGGCGGCCTCGACAAGAAGGAGCTGGAAGCCGGCAACGTCTCCCGCGCCACTGCTACCCGCGACCTGCGCGACGCCGACATCGACCTCTAGGTCTATCGGTAGCCCGAACCGGAAAGGCCCGCTCCACCGAGCGGGCCTTTTCATTTGGGCGTCCCTGCGCCACACACCCCGCGTGATCATCAAGCTCGACACGGCAGACGACCCGCGCATCACCGGCTATCGCGCCGTTAAGGATCGCGACCTCATCCGCTACGACGGCCGCTTCATCGTCGAAGGCGCGATCGCCCTTGAACGCCTCCTCACCGCCTCGCGTTTCCCGATCGACTCCCTGTTGCTCGCCGCCAACCGGATCGACTCTCTCGCCTCGATCCTCGCCGACCTGCGGCCGGACATTCCCGTCTACGTCACCCCGCAATCGATCATGGATGGCGTCACAGGCTTCCCCATTCATCGCGGCATTCTCGCCCTTGCCCGACGCACGCCCATGCAGACGCCGGAACAGCTACTCGCATCCCTGCCCGCTGGCCCGCTTACTCTGCTGGTGCTGATCGGCCTGTCGAACCACGACAATGTCGGTGGTTGCTTCCGCAACGCTGCAGCCTTGGGCGCGGCCGCTGTCCTGCTGGATGCGACCAGCTGCGATCCCCTTTACCGGAAGGCAATCCGCGTCTCCTCGGGCGCCGCGCTCAGCCTGCCCTTCGCCCATGCCGGAACCGGCGCAGACATCATCGCGTCGCTCATCGCCGCCGGCGTGACGCCCTGGGCGCTCTCCCCAACAGGCGGAGAACCCCTCACTTCGTGCGAACCGCCGCAACGCCTCGCCTTGATCCTCGGCGCCGAAGGGCCTGGCTTGACCGGAGACCTGATGGCGCGCTGTTCGCGTATCTCCATCCCGATGGCCGGCGACATGGACAGTCTCAACGTCGCTACCGCTGGCGCCATCGCACTCAGCCACGTGCTGTCGAAACGTCGCCCCTAGCTCCGGCGATAGATCCTGATGCAGGTACGGCGCAGTGTCCGCGCTTCATCGATCGTCATTTTCGGCGCGGCTGTGCGCATCATGTCCTGGAAATTGTCGAGCTCGACTGCGTCCACCGGAAAGCCGAAATTGTCGCCGCTTCGCATAACAGAATCTGCCACCCGCACCGCCTTGCCATCAAGCGCCGCCATGTAAGGCAGGCCAATCCTGTCCGCGACCAGGCTGGAATAGACGTCGTCCGCGCCATCGAGCTGTTGCGCCTTCATTTCGGGCTTCTTCTCAAGGGCGCGGAGGTGGTAGACTACAAAATGCCTGTCGAGGATCGGCGCGCAGGCCGCATCCTCGAGCATCATATCCAGCAGATCGCAGTAGCCGCACCAGCTCGCATAAAATATCAGCAGCAAGCGCTTTCCGTTCGCCTCCGCGCTGACCGCCGCCTGCGCCACCGCCTCTGACGCCTTGGGCCCAACCGCGAATGCCGAACCCGGCGTCATGATGGTGGCGGCGAGTGCGCCGAGAAATACCCTGCGTTTCAACTCCCCCTCCCCGAGCGCCGCTGACTACCAGTTCAGCAAGATCCTACGCTGGCGCAGGGTACGGACCAAGCGCTTGACTTGCATAGGCCGCGGCCACTTACACTGCGCCACGGCTCCGCGCCCGGTTCGGCGCGGTCGTCCGTTTCGAAAATGAGCCAATCAGGTCACGGTTGCGACAAGTCCGCTGGCGACATGGCCGACGACAGGGAAGAGCTGCGAATGAAAATCCTTGCGGGAGCACGCCTTGCCATCGCCTGTGTCGCGCTGGCCTTTTCCGCCTGCAGTCCCGCCGCCGAAAAGTCCGCCGAGACAGGCGGCG
>CANJXY010000293.1 GCA_947478925.1 Hyphomonadaceae bacterium
AAGTTCGTACTCTCCGCGCGCAGCCCCGAAAGCTGGGCAGAAAGTTTCGGCGAGACGATCTACAAGGTGCTTGGCGGAAGAAACAACGCGCCGCCCGAAATCCAGCCTTGGTTGAACATGGTCGTCAAAGTGCTCGAAAAGGCAGGCATTCCCGAGGGCCTTGATCGTGGTGGCCTGATGAGGGCCTTTGTGGCCCACACCGAAGCGGTCAGGGCGACGATCCCGCCCAGCCGCTTGCTGGAGTTCGACGTGAAGCAGGGCTGGGCCCCACTGTGCGCTTTCCTCGATAAGCCGGTTCCGGCCGATCCGTTCCCGCGCACGAACGATCGCGAAGAGTTCTTCAAGCTTGTGTCCGGCCAGACATAGAGCGCGATCCGACTCTAGGCCGCAGCCGTGACCGTCACCGTGACCGGCACGTGGTCGGAAGGCTTCTCGCCGCCGCGTTCGTCCGTGTGGATGCGGTAGCTCGCGATATCGACGAGGGGCGTTGCGCGCTTGTCGGCCCACCAGTGATCGAGGCGACGGCCGCGGTTGGAAGCCCGCCAGTCCGTCGCGCGATAACTCCACCAGGTGTAGAGCTTTTCCTCCGGCTTGTGCTTGGCGCGCGCGATGTCAGTGAGCTTGCCTTCGGCGAGGATGCGCTTGAGGCCGTCAGTCTCCACCGCCGTGTGGCTCACCACGTTGAGCAGTTGGCGATGCGACCAGACATCGTTCTCTTCGGGCGCGATGTTGATGTCGCCGGCGACAAGAAGCGGCAGGGCGGAGCGCTTGCCCGCGCGGGCCGCGTAGAAGTCGCGCATGCGTTCGACGAAATCGAGCTTGTGGGCGAATTTCTCGTTGAGCGTGGGGTCGGGAATATCGGCCCCAGCGGGCACGTAGAGGTTCTGAACCTCGAAGCCCGCGACATCGACTGCCGTGCAGCGGGCATGGCCGTGGCGGCAGAAGCCCGGCGTCTCAAGCGGCCGGATCGGCAGTTTCGACACGATGGCGACGCCATGCATGCCCTTCTGCCCGGAAAGGTGGATGTGCCTGTAGCCGGCCGCCTCGAACGCCTTGCGAGGGAACTGGTCGTCCAGACACTTGATCTCCTGCAGGCACAGGACTTCGGGCTTCTCCCGCTTCAGGAAGGTGATCACGCGATCGATGCGAAGGCGGACCGAGTTGATGTTCCAGGTCGCCAGGGAGAGGCGGTTCATATCGCGGTGGGACCGGCAGTCGGAGGGGCGGTGGGAGCGCTTGTCGTTACCCGCAAACAATCGGGTGCGCCGGCGCCCAAATCAAGGAAAAGCGCTCGGAAACGCAGGGAAAAGCGTGTGGCAAATACAGACGCGCCCGGCCGCGGGGACAGCCAGGCGCGTCCTGCGCCCCGGGGGCGCGTATGGGCCGGTGGATAGGTCCGGCATTCGATCCGGCTCAAGCACCTGCGGGGGGAAGCTCAGGCGCGAACTGACTCGATCCACGTGGCAATAAAGCCACGAGCGCTATGTTTTGTCATCTGAAACATGGTTAAAAATTGCGTGTGGCCGGGTCGCTACGTCAAGCGCGCGGGCACACGAAGCGCGGGGCTAGCGGCGGTCGTCGCCGCTATCGCTCGGGTCTTTCACCACGAAAAGCGACGCCTTCAGCGAGACGTTCTTCTGGATGTTGTTGAGCTGAACGCGTGTTTCGGCGCCCGCGCCATCAACCTGGCGCCAACCCATCAATTCAAAGTCCGACTGGCGGAATTGCAGGATCATCTTGCCTTCCGCCTCGCCGGTCTTGTCGACCAGCGTGACGAAGTAGGAACCGCCGCTGGTCTGGACGTCGGCGACACTGCCATCCTTTTTCAGGTCGATGTTCGCGCGCAGGAAAAGGTGCAGCGGCGTCGAGGTCAGCGGTACGGCGTCATAGGATTTTCGCTTCGGTTCCTCGATCGAGACCGTGGTGCCGTCCGACACGATGAAAATGGGCTCGGGCTTGGTGTATTCGAAGCGAACCTTGCCGGGGCGGCTGATGTAGAAGGCGCCGTTGGAGGGCGCGCCCGCCGGGTCGACCTGGGTGAACGAGCCCTGCACCGTCTTGGTGTCGGACATCGCCTTGGCGACGCGGTCGATGATCGAATTGCGATCCAGCTCGCCGGGGGCCTGCACTTTGACGATCTCGACAGCCGGGGCCCTGGCGGTGGGGGCGATGACGGGTTTCGGCGCAGCCAGCGGCGGGGCGATGACCACAGGGGCTGGGGCAGGCGTGACGGCAGGGGCGACCACATGGAAAGCCGGTGCAGGGATCACGTCCACAGGTGCGGGCGCGGCCAAGGCTTGCGCGGACACCGAGAGGGCGAGGGGGATAAGGGAGGACAGGATGCTCATGCCTGCCAACTTCATTGCCAGGCCCGGCGAAAACAAGTCCGGCCCAAGGTATTTTCGCCCTGTTTTCATGAACATCGGTTCAGTCCTATGGTTGTATCCGATTGGGCGTAAAGAGACCCGGCAGAGGCTAACGCGATGAGGCCGGAACAGTTTCATGCGCTGGTCATGGGCTTTCCGAATACGGAACCAGGTACAGTCTATGGCCAGCCAGCCTACAAGGCGTTCGGGAAGTTCCTGACCCGCCTTCGTCCCGAGGATGACAGCGTCGTGCTTGGGCAGGTGCCACCCGATGAACGTGAGATCATTTGCGAGGCCGATCCGGAGACGTTCCACTTCACCGATCATTACCGGAATTATCCCTATGTCCTCGCACGGCTGAAGCGGCTCGATGCAAAGACGCTTCGAGGATATCTGACGCGGCAGTGGCGCCATAATGCTCCCGCAAAGTGGCTTAAGGCATTCGATGCGGGAACCGAGCTGCCGGAGCTGAAGATCGCAGCGCCGCGAAAACGGGCAAGGAAGACAAGGCGATGAAAACACTGCTGATCCTGCTGCTTGCGGCCGCTCTGGCGGCGGGTGGCTATCTGACCCGGCCAGATGAGAAGGCGCAGGAGCAGAACGCTGCCAAGGTGCTGTCCTCGACACGGGGTGGTTTCGATATTTCGGCACTCATCGCCGACAAGGTGTTTGGCGTGGGCAAGACTGACGGCCGCAAGTTCGAGGACCTGTTCGTGGCCACAAAATACACTGTGAAGGCGGACGACGCGGTGATCCTGGAATGCTGGGGCCTCTATGCGCAGTTTCTCTGCTCGCAGCCCGAAAAGAAGTAGGCCATAACTGCGCGGGGGCGCCTGCAGCGTCGGGACGTGCAATGCGCGGATTTCTGGTCTTGATCGTGATCCTCGGGCTGGTGGCTACGGGCGGTTATTTCACCCGGCCAGTGCAGGGGCTGCATCGCGGCGTTGCCTCGGTCTTGATGTCCGACGGCATGGCGCAGCGACCGGATTCGGGCGCCGGCAAATATGCCTTCGACGATTTCTTCGTTGCGACACGCTCGACCATCACATCCGGAGATCGCCAGCTGTTGCAGTGCTGGGGAGCCTTCACGCGTTTCCTGTGCACGGGCCCTGTTCCCCAGGCATCCGCACCGCAGGCGCCAGCCCACTCGGTGAGCTGAACCATGAGACCTGAACGTCCGCACGCGCGAGCGGGCGCAATGGGCGCGCGGCCGGGCCTTTGGTGATCTGGCCCACCTGACATAAAAAAGCCGGCCCCGAGGGACCGGCTTTTTCATTTCCCGCCTGCCAGCGGCGCGGCTGCACGCGCACGCCGACGGGGCAGTTGATTGCTGCAGCGATTAGCTGACGCGCAGGTTCACGGCCGACATTTTGCCCGAGCGTTTGTCGGCTTGTTCTTCGAACGTGATCTTCTGGCCGTCAGCCAGGCTGCGGAGGCCGGCCGCTTCGACAGCGCTGATGTGGACGAACACGTCTTTCGCGCCGTTATCCGGCTGGATGAAGCCGTAGCCTTTGGTGGTGTTGAACCACTTAACAGTACCCGTAGCCATTATAGTCTTCCTTGAAACA
>CANJXY010000294.1 GCA_947478925.1 Hyphomonadaceae bacterium
CTGGTTACCGAATGGTTGATTCGGGGCGACGGTTCGCACTTGCGCCGGGGGAATATGGAGTGTCATTTGCGCCCGGTTTCAGGAGCCAAGCCCATGACCGGAGTTGCAGTGGTCGGCGCCCAGTGGGGCGACGAGGGGAAGGGCAAGATTGTCGACTGGCTGTCGAGCCGGGCCGACGTGATCGTGCGCTTCCAGGGCGGTCATAATGCGGGCCACACGCTGGTCATCGACGGCAAGGTGTTCAAGTTGAACCTCCTGCCGTCCGGCGTGGTGCGGGGCGGCAAACTGTCCATCATCGGCAATGGCGTGGTGGTGGATCCGTGGCACCTGCTGAACGAGATCGAGTCGATCGGAAAGTCAGGCGTGCAGCTCGGGCCGGATGATCTGATCCTCGCTGACAATGCGTGCCTCATCCTGCCGTGGCACAAGGACATCGATGCGGCGCGCGAAGAAGCGGCCGCCGGTGCGCAGATCGGGACGACGCGGCGGGGGATTGGTCCGGCGTATGAGGACAAGGTCGGCCGTCGTGCGATCCGCGTTGCGGATCTTGCCGACCCGGCGGCGCTGGACCTGAAGCTTGATCGCCTGCTGGCGCACCATCGGCCGTTGCGGCTGGGGCTCAACCTGCCGGAGCCGGATGGCGCACAGTTGAAGAAGGACTTGCTGGCGATCGCACCGCAAATCCTCGCCTATGCGCAACCGGCCTGGGAGCGACTGGATCAGGCGGTGCGGCTCGGCCGGCGCATCCTGTTCGAAGGCGCGCAGGGCGTGATGCTGGACGTCGACCACGGCACGTATCCGTTCGTCACGTCGTCCAACGTTGTCTCGGGTCAGGCGGCAGCCGGATCGGGCGTCGGGCCGAGTGCGGTGAACTATGTGCTGGGCCTCGCGAAGGCCTACACGACGCGTGTCGGCGGTGGTCCATTCCCGACGGAGCAAGACAACGAGATCGGCCAGCGGCTCGGCACAGTGGGGCACGAGTTCGGCACCAACACCGGGCGCGCGCGGCGGTGCGGCTGGTTTGACTCAGTGATGGTGCGGCAAGCGTGCGCGGTGTCGGGCGTCAACGGTCTGGCGCTGACCAAGCTCGACGTGCTGGACGGATTCGACGAGATCCATATCTGCACGCACTACAAGCTGGGCGATAAAGTCATCAGCCACTTCCC
Source organism: Hyphomonadaceae bacterium (assembly GCA_947478925.1). Classification (GTDB taxonomy): domain Bacteria; phylum Pseudomonadota; class Alphaproteobacteria; order Caulobacterales; family Hyphomonadaceae; genus UBA7672. The sequence continues at coordinate 1,167 of CANJXY010000294.1, forward strand.
GGCGGGCATGACGGACCAGGCGAATGTGCAGCCGGTCTACGAGATCGTCAAAGGCTGGAAAGGGTCGACACGCGGTGCGCGGAGCTGGACGCAGTTGCCGGGCGAGGCGGTGAAGTATGTGCGCCGTCTCGAGGAGCTGGTGGGCAAGCCGGTGGCCTTGCTGTCGACTTCGCCGGAGCGGGAAGACGTGATCCTGATGCGGGATCCCTTCGAGAAGTAGGCGTGTCCGGCTGGATCAGTTGTGAACTGCGCCAGAGGCAGGAAACGCCAGAACTCGCACACCAGGCACGACCCACATTTGGATTCGTCCAAGCAAGGGCAAACTGTGCCTGGAATCAGGGGGCTGCTTGAGCGCAGACCTCCGCTCGGCGCTGGAATCTGCGATGGCGAGTTCACTGACCAGGTCCGACAACAGACGTAGTCGCCCAAAAAGAAAGAGCGGGAAGGCCTGGGCCTTCCCGCTCCCGTCTCTTCGCGTTGTGCTGCGCGGTTAGAAGGCCACGCGCAGGCGTGTGTAGTAGAACCCGCCATTCATCCCGAACGGACCACCCGAACGCGGGTAGATCTGGCCGTCGGCAAGGCTGTTCGTCAGCGCGTAGACCGGGTTCACCGTGGAGGCCGCGATGGCGTCCGGATACTCGTCGAACAGGTTATTGGCGCCAACCGTGATCGTGTAGCGGTCGTCGAACGTGTAGCTGACATCGAGATCGGCGAGCACCTTCGCCCCAAACGACTGGCCCGGATATTCGAGCTCGTTCGACCACGACCCGGAGTAGTTGCCGCGAGCGTTGACGGTGAAATCGCCGAGCTGCCAGCTGGCCGAGGCGACCAGGCGGTGCTTCGGCGCCAGGTTGGAGATGTTCGAACGCTGCGCTGCGCTGATCACCGCCGGATTGAAGTCGGTGACGGTGCTCTTGTTGTAGTTATAGGCGAGGGAGAGCGAGAGGTCCCCGCTCATCAGATCGGTCTTGTAGGTTCCGATCGCATCAACGCCTTCCGTCTTCACGTCAAACCCGTTGGTGAAGTAGTTGACGTCACCATCGACGCCGACCACGGCCAGAGCCGGCAGCGCTGCGAGGTCTGTAGCGGACACCGTGAAGGTCTGCGAGAGGCCGATCCGGTCCTTCACGCGGATGGAGTAGCCATCCACGGTGAAGGTCAGCGCGTCCGTCGGCTCGAACACGAAGCCCGCACCGAAGTTCACGGACTTTTCGGGATCAAGCGAGGTCGCCCCGTAGTACTGGGCGATCGCGCTCGTTACGGGATAGGTGCCGGTCTGAACCTGATTGCCTGACCGGAAGTTGGTCGTGACGATCTGGGTGTTGTTCTGACCTGGCGAGGGCGCATGGAAGCCCGTGCCAACCGTCGCGCGCAGCGAGAGGATGTCGTTCACCCGGTAGAGGGCGTTGAGCTTGCCAACCACGGTCGATCCGAAGGTCGAATAGTCCTCCCAGCGCAGGGCGGCGCCAACGCTGAGCTGATTAGTGACGTCGGTCTCGGCGCCGGCATAAAAGCCGTAGTTCGACTGGCTGCGCTTACCAGCGAAGGTCGGGCTGGTGCCGCCATAACCGCTGGCCGCCGGGCTCTGCGTCGCCACGATCTGCTGACCGCCTGCGTTCAGGGCAGGCGTATAAACGCCCGGCGAGACCAGATTGTAGAGCGGCTGGCGGGAATAGGGACCGGCCCCGTAGGATTGGAGATCGCCCGGGGTGTTCTCATACTCTTCGTTCCGGTATTCAGCGCCGGCCGACAGAGTGACCGGGCTCGCAAAGCCCATGCTCACCGGATAGGTGAAGTCGGCGTTCATGACCTGCTCGGTCTGGATCAGCTTGCCAAACTCGAAGCTCGTCTGGCTCTGGGGACCATAAGAAGCGCTGAGCGACCCGTTCATGGAAAGGTCGAGCGAGTTCTCCGCGAAGGTGGCCGACACGTCATAGGTAAGGCCGCTATCCACTTTACCCCGCATGCCAGCCGTACCGTAGGCCTGATCAACCTTTCCGACGAAGCGCGGCGTGAAGCCGCCCGGATAGACGGTCGCGAAGCTGAACGTGTTGCTGTTGTTGACGAAGCCGCCAGCTGGGCAGGTGAGGTTCCCCGTCGGGCAAGGCGTCAGGAAGATAGGATTGAAGGAGCCATTGCGACCGGGCGAACGCGTCGCGGGAACGCCCGTACCGACATCAACGACCAGCGGAACCGGCGCCGAGATCGGCGAGCGGTAGTTGAAGCTCTGATCGGCCTCGCTGCTGGCGAAGTTGGCCGTGAGATAGAGCTCCGTCTCCTTGCTGATATCATACCCAGCGTTCAGGACGGCCTTCCAGCCATTGGTCGGGGAGGAGCCCCAGATCTGCGCAGGGCCGCCAGGCGCGTTGGGAATGCGGTTGGCGACGGACGGGTTCGTACGCGCCAGCTCAAGCGCGATCGGACGCGTGGCGCCGCGGCTCGTGCCCTCATCGTCAAACCACTCGCCGGCCACCGTGACGAAACCATTCCCGCCGAGGTCGAAACCGCCCCGGGCCGAAATCTGCTTGCGGAGGCCATCCCCCTCGTAAGCCTTGCCGTAAACAACCTGCGCCTCGAAATCGGTGGACTTGCTCATCTGGTAGTTGATGACCCCGCCGATGGCGTCAGAGCCGTACTGGGCCGTCGCTCCATCCCGCAGGATCTGCAGGTTGTCGATGGCGATCGAGGGGATGTTGCCGATGTCCGAGCCCTGCGAGCCGAACGAAAGGGCTGTGTCTGCGCCCGTATAGACCTGAACCAG
>CANJXY010000295.1 GCA_947478925.1 Hyphomonadaceae bacterium
ACGATCGTGTCGCGCGTCCACGGCGTGCCGCTCGCCTCGTCAGCAAGACCGCCCCAGAGATCGACGACCGTCTTGCCCTCAAGCGTCATACAGACCGAGGCGCCGACATCGGCGCCGCTATCCAGGTTAGCTTGAAACTGCGTTCGCACAGCAGCGAAGCGCTCGTCTGTAAACCCGTCAACGAAAGCGGACATGGTAACTGACTCCAGAGGCTGTTTCCCTGTTTAGGCTCATGGCTGGATGCGGGGCTAGTGGGCGCCCCCGGGATAACGCGCATCCTGGGGGACAACAAAAAGGCCGCCGAGATCATCGCCGGCCGTCCTGATTGTGTGTCGCTTGTAGCCTAGTGCTGCTGACCGCCGCCCATACGCAACGCCAGGAACTGCTCCTTGGTGATGAAGCCGTCGCCATCTGCGTCAAGGCGGCTCGACCACATCTGCTCCAGCTGGTCGTCCGTCGCATTCGCCTTCATGCCGGCCGGAATCGACGCCAGCCATTCCTTCTTGTCGAGCTTGCCGTCCTTGTTGGTGTCGCCCGCCGTGAAGCGCGCTTCACGCTGCTCTGGGGTCATACCGCCCGGCTGAGCGAGGGCCGGACCGGCAACGACAACGGCCAGCATCGAAGCGGCGACAAAAATCTTGAGATTCATGCTTACAATTCTCCACAGCCCTATCGGGCGTTTCGTTCCCCTGATCGCGCCAAGAACGGCGTGAATGCAAGGTTGAACGGCAGCTTGCCGGTCGCCCGTCGCCCCGATCACGTCATTGGCAACTGACTGCACCGCGCCGCCTGAACCTCACATGACCAATCCTTCGCGCCTGCGAAGGCTTCATGCCGCCGGGCGAGGGTGCTAGAAAAGGCCCATCGAGTCCGTGCCTGGAGCGCCATTGATGGCCACTTTCTTCCCCGATTTCACCCAGCTGCCGCTCGGTAATCCCGCCGAAAAGGCCGATCTTGCTGCGTGGGCGAAGCTCGCGGGCGATAGCGCCAATGTGAACTGGGAGACACCCGAAGGCATCGCCGTGAAGCCACTCTATACCTCAGCTGATACGGCCGGGCTGGACTTCCTGGACGACTTCCCCGGCATCGCGCCATTCGGTCGCGGCCCCTACCCGACCATGTACACAAACCAGCCGTGGACGATCCGCCAGTATGCCGGCTTCTCCACGGCCGAGGATTCCAACGCTTTCTACCGCCGCAACCTCGCCGCCGGCCAGAAAGGCCTCTCAGTCGCGTTCGACCTTGCGACCCACCGCGGCTACGACTCGGACCACCCGCGCGTTACTGGCGACGTTGGCATGGCGGGCGTCGCCATCGACTCGATCTACGACATGCGCACGCTCTTCGCCGGCATCCCGCTCGACCAGATGTCCGTCTCGATGACCATGAACGGCGCCGTGCTGCCGATCCTGTCGCTTTACATCGTCGCCGCCGAAGAACAGGGCGTCTCGCCCGACAAGCTCTCGGGCACGATCCAGAACGACATCCTGAAAGAGTTCATGGTACGGAACACCTACATCTATCCGCCCCGCCCCTCGATGCGCATCATCTCCGACATCTTCGCGTACACTTCGCAGAAGATGCCGAAGTACAATTCGATCTCGATCTCCGGCTATCACATGCAGGAAGCAGGCGCGACCGCAGACCTCGAGCTCGCCTACACGCTTGCCGATGGGGTCGAGTACATCAAGGCCGGCATGGCAGCCGGTCTCGGTGTCGACAAGTTCGCGCCGCGCCTGTCCTTCTTCTGGGCCATCGGCATGAACTACTTCATGGAAGTGGCGAAGATGCGCGCCGGTCGCCTGCTCTGGGCCAAGCTCGTGAAGCAGTTCGATCCCAAGAGCGACAAGTCACTCTCGCTGCGCACGCACAGCCAGACCTCCGGCTGGTCGCTAACCGCGCAGGACGTCTACAACAACGCCATCCGCACCTGCTTTGAAGCCATGGCGGCCGCTGGCGGCCAGACGCAATCGCTGCACACCAACTCGTTCGACGAAGCGCTCGCCCTGCCGACCGACTTCTCCGCCCGCATTTCCCGTAACACCCAGATCTTCCTGCAGCAGGAGGCCGGCGCCTGTCGCACCATCGATATGTGGGGCGGCTCCTACTACGTCGAACGCCTCACCTACGACCTCGCCCGCAAGGCGTGGGCGCACATCCAGGAAGTCGAAGCAATGGGCGGTATGGCGAAAGCTATCGAGGAAGGCTTGCCGAAGCTCCGCATCGAGGAAGCCGCCGCCAAGACGCAGGCCCGCATCGATAGTGGCGTGCAGACCATCGTCGGCGTCAACAAGTTCCGCCTCAACGAAGCCGAAGACGTGCCGGTGCTGAAGGTTGACAACGCCAAGGTACGCACGATGCAGCTTGACAAGCTCAAGCGCCTCAAGAGCGACCGCAACGAGAACGACGTCGCCGCGGCTCTCGACGCCATCACCAAGGCCACCGAAACCAAAACCGGCAACCTGCTCGAACTCGGAGTCGTCGCCGCGCGCGCCAAGGCCACCGTCGGCGAGATCAGCTATGCCATCGAGAAAGTCGTCGGCCGCCACCAGGCCGTGATCAAATCGATCCAGGGAGTCTACGCCAACGGCATGTCAGCAAAATCAGACAAGGTCGTCACTGCCCGCGCCATGGCTGACGCCTTCGAGAAGGCCGAAGGCCGCCGCCCGCGCATCCTGATCGCCAAGATGGGCCAAGATGGCCACGACCGCGGCCAGAAAGTCGTCGCCTCCGGCTTCGCTGATCTCGGCTGGGACGTCGACATCGGCCCGCTCTTCCAGACACCGGCTGAAGCCGCCCGACAGGCCGTCGAGAATGACGTTCACGTCGTCGCCGCATCATCCCTCGCCGCAGGCCACCTCACGCTGGTCCCGGAACTTCGCAACGCGCTTAACTCGGAGGGCCGTGGCGACATCACCGTCGTCGTCGGCGGCGTCGTACCTCGGCAGGACTATGACGCGCTCTACGCCGCCGGCGCCGCCGCCATCTTCCCGCCCGGCACCGTCATCGCCGACGCTGCGGCCGAGTTGCTCGAAAAACTCAAAGGTCCGCTCGGCCACAATTCGAAGAACGCAGCCGCAGGCTGAACCACGGGAGAGCTGGAATGGCCGCGACGTTCCTGTCTCTCCACCCCGTGCTCGGCGCGCGCGACGTGCCATTGGCGGTTGCCTGGTATGTCGACCGCCTCTGCTTCACGCTGATGTTCAACGATGCCACCGACCCCATCCGCTATGCTGGGGTGAGGCGTGACGGCGTGGAGCTGCATCTGCAGTGGCAGGATGAACGCTATTTCCCTGCGCCCGGCGAGGACGCCCCTGCCTACCGCTTTCTTATCGATGATCCGGACGCGCTTTTTGCGGAATTCCGAACCAGCGGCGCCCTCCACGCAACGGCGGCCCTGCGGAACACGCCGTGGCATACGCGCGAATTCGCGGTCCACGACCCCAACGGTCACGGGCTGACGTTCTATCGGCCGCTTTGATGCCTCGATCTGGGATCAACGGACCGCCCGCTGGCGCGCACCGTAAATCGCGCTAGGTTGCGCTCAGGGAGAAACCGCCATGAAACGCCTGCTTGGAACCCTAGCCTTCCTCGCCCTCGTGGCCTGCGCCACCGCGCCCACCCGTTACACGCCCGCCCTCGCGAATAGCGACATGGGCTATCGCGAACAGCGCCTTGAGCAGGAGCGCTTCCGCGTCACGTTCCGAGCCAACGCCGATCTCAAGGGACCGCAGGTTGAAGACATGGCCCTCCGCCGCGCCGCCGAGCTCACCACGCAGAATGGCTATGAGTGGTTCACCGTCGTCACCCGCAACACCTACCTCGCCGACGGCAGCTACACGCCCAGCGGCCCGACCGTCGGTATC
>CANJXY010000296.1 GCA_947478925.1 Hyphomonadaceae bacterium
GGATCACCTGAGCGATCCGGCTCACCGCCGCATCGTCGAGCTTCGCAGTCGATCGCTTCACTTACCACTCCAGGCCAGGATCTTCGTCAGCATATCGGCGTCGATCCACACGCCAGAGTTGGCGAGGCCGATCGCGCCTGGGGTTGAGCCCTCACCATAAGCATGAACGCCGGCAATTTGCGGCGCGCCATACTGTCCCGCTTCGGAGCGAACATAGACCCGCGGGCCAGACTGGCCCGCCCGAGTGGTCTCGCACATCAGGCGGACGATGGCGTACGGTGCGGCGACTGGTTCCTTGGCGTTGCTCAAGGTGTTGGTATGCGGGTCATAGGCCAGCTCGTTTGTACTTTCGCCATTGGCGATGAAGGCGAACGTGCCACTGGGCATCGGTGCGCAGCGTGTCTGCTGGCAACGACCGAGCGCCTTCACCTTGTTCGTAGCCAGCAGGTCGTCGATATTCGCCTTGATGCTTGCGGCGCTTTGCGCCACGCCCCTGGCCAGATCGACTGCCATTTTCGCACACGGAACGATCTGGCTGATGAAGGCCGCCGCGGGTGAGGCGGCCACCTCGGTTGCCGTCTTGAGAAGGCCCGCCAGGAAGTCTTCCTCGCGAAACGTTGCGAGCGTGAAATCAACGTCCAGCTCCTCGCGTGCGATCGCACGCGGAACAAGTTGAAGATCGATCAGCGGCATACGATCGTCACGCGCGAATTTCGGGCGGTCACTGCTCGCACCGGGATAGAGACTGAGCAGCCGCTTGCGTCCGGTCTCGCCATCGCATGCGCTATGGGTGACGGACGCCCAGACGACAGGTGCAAGCGCGACAGATTGAGCGCGCCGCTCGCCGGCCTGTGCACAGCGGGCAGCGCCACCGGAAAATAGTCCTGGTCCGGCCGACAGGCTCGCCCGACAGGGCCGACCGGAACCATGACGAACTTGCCAGAGCCCCCCGGCATGACGTGCATTCCCACTTTGTTTCGGCTTGTTAGCATGCAGTCGCGGCACATTGTAGTGTTTGCGGCGTCTCGCGTTTGCACCTAACGTTGAGCCATCCGCCTCGCGCGGGAGAGCGGGGAATGCGAATGGCTGGCGCTCATGCCGAGGTGAGTGGACGTCCCGTCGGCGGGCGAGGGAAGGTTTTCCTGCGCCTGCTTCTGGCTGCGGCTACTCTGTCAGGCGCTGCTGCGCTTGGTCTTGCAGCGATGGGCTGGCTCGTGCAGTTCGGTGCGCCGGCGGATGCACGGCAGATTGCCGATATCGCCGTCCGCACCGTCAAGGTTCTTCTGCTGTCCGACATGTACTATGACAGCACGCTGACGCCAAAGGCCCTCAACTGGCTTGAGCCGGCGCGTGCCCTCGGCGTTTTCGCCTCAATCGTCATCGCCATTCGATTGCTCGCTCTCGCAATCGGATCGGGGGTGGCGGACCTGATCTTCCGCGCTTTTGCCGGTGGCCATCATGTGATCATCGGTATGGGTCCCGCCGCGATGGAGTATGCGGCCAACCACAACCGCATGTTCAAGAAGGGTGCGATCCACCTCGCCGACGAACGCCTGCCAACGGCCAAGCGGCTGGCGACGTTTGAACGGCGCGGAGACCTGAAGGCGCAGCTACGCCATGCCAGCGCAAAGCGTGCGAAGCGCGTAGTGGTCGACGAGGGCGATGACGCGGATACGTGGCAGACAGCGCAGGTCGTCGCGCAGGAATGTCCCAAAGCCGACGTGCTTGCTCACATCCGCGATCCGTGGATCAGGGACCGGTTGAGCCGCGACCGCGCCAGCACGCAGCGCTCGACGCCGAAGCTGGCGCCGTTCTCCTATTCGGGTGGCGCTGCCCGGCAAGTCATGATGGCGCATCCGCCCTTTCTGTTGGCGCAGGCTCTGGCCGCGCCGGTGCAGCACATCCTCATCGTGGGCTTCGGACAGGTTGGGCAGGAGATTGCGCGCGAATTCATCGTCACCTGCGTGACGCCCGGCGACTCCAAGCTGATGGTCACGGTCGTCGATCCTGAAGCCGAAGGCTCGCTGGCGCTCGATTTCAATGGCCGGCACGAAGAGCTGGTGAAGCATGTCGACTTCAGCTTCATCTCTGGCGACTTCCGCCTTGCCGATACGCGGCCCGATGGCTTGATCCAGCGTTTGCAGAAGCGCGTCGAGAAAGCGCCGGTTTGCGCGGTTTATGTTGCGATCGATCAGGATCACAAGCCGCTGGGCCTAACCTTTGCAATCCGCGCGATGGCGCTGCGCCACAACCTTTTGATCGCGCCGCTTTTCGTCTGCGCTCAGCACGGCGCGGGCTTGCCGGTGGTGCGCCATGGCGCCGGGCTCGTGGGCGGTCCAGCAGAAGTCCAGGAAGAGCGCGAGAAGCAGGCAACGGCCGAGGGTAAGCTGTGCAACCTGCGCGTTGTCTCGTTCGGCTCATGGCCGGCGGCATTGGATGGCGCAGGCATGCTGGAGCAGCCGTTCGATTATCAGGCGCGCCGCTATCACGAAGAGTATTCGCGACATTACGCCGACAATGAGCGCAAGACGACTGGTGCGGTCACGGTGACCGCAAAGCCATGGGCGGAGTTGCCGGACCAGTTGCGCGTGTCGAACCGCCGGGCGGCCGCACACATGCGCACAAAGGCGTTCGTGGCGGGGTATGATCTGGGGCGCTGGCTGGCGGCGGAGACAGGCTATCGCGAGACACATGAGCTGCCGCCAGCTGCGGCGTCGTTTAGCACGGAGGCGGAGCCGGATCCTGTGATGTCGCGGCTGGAGCATCAGCGCTGGATGCTGGACCGTTTCCTCGATGGATGGCGGCCGGGCGGGCGCAGCGATTATTTCAGGATGCGCAGAACGCTGGTGCCATTCGACCAGCTGGATCCGACCGAGGTCGCGAAGGACAACACGGTGGTGGAGACGACGCGCGCGCTGATGAAGGAAGCCACTGGCGGCAAGCGCCGGAACGTCTGAAGGCCGGAAGGCTTAGGCGACGCGGCGGATGAAGAAGTTCCTGGGCTTCGGCGTATCCGTCGCCTCGGCGATTTCGTGGAATGTGGTTCGCACCTCGAGCCCGAACGTGTCGAGCGCATTCATCGCCGCTTCGAGGTCGGCCATGGCGATCCGCCAGACGGGAACACCGTCTATCCGGTCATCGGCATTCTCGCCGAGGAGGGCGCAATAGCGCCGGGCTAGCTGCTCATACGCAGTCATGGGCTCATCCCTGATGGCTCAACGAACCATGGAGCAAGGCTCAAGCCAACAAGCTGAGTTTTTCGTTAATGCGAGGTTCAGCCCGACGAACCTTCGCCAAATGGGCGATTGCCGCATGGTGAATTTCGCTATTGTGTCAAAAGACCATCATCAGGGACACGTCCAGAGAGGCACATCGTGCTGGGCCCGAAGCGCCGGAATGAGACAGAAGCGGGGAGCGAAACCGACGGTCAGGCCAGTAGCCCGGACCGGTTCGAGCGTCGCCGGGCCGACATCATCGCAGCGGCCATTCCGGTGCTGAATAGCCATGGTTTCAAGGGGATGCGCCTGACGGCGGTGGCCGAACTGATCGGGCTCAGGGCCACGGGGGTCACCTATTACTTCCCACGGAAGGAGGAGCTCGCGGTTGCCTGCCTCGAGTCAGGCTACGCGATCTTCCACGACCTGCTGGAGCGGGCCGAACAGGCCCCGGATGCAGCCTCGCGGATCGCCCGGCTGATCGCTCTTTTTGTCGAAAGGGACGCCGCGGTGCGGCGGGGCGAGGCGATGCCCCTATCATCTTTTTCCACAATTCGGGCCCTCGAGGGTGAACATCGCGAGCGGGTCGCCCAGGGATATCTGCGGATGTTTCGACGGGTGCGGTCGCTGCTGGATACCCC
>CANJXY010000297.1 GCA_947478925.1 Hyphomonadaceae bacterium
CATTGGCCAGTGCGGTTTCAAACCGGGCATCGACTTGCTCAAACATGATGTGAGCTATCCCTGCACTGGCAGAGGTCACGCGGAATGGCGTATCGACCCCCGCCCATCGCAATACGTCGCGCTCACCGCCTGAGAAGCCTTCCGCGGCATTTATCAGAGCGCCGCCGCGAGAGATGTTCTCGATCGTGATGCGCTTGCTGGACCGGAGGAATTCACCAGGTGCGTTGATCTCGAACCGCGGCGCTGCGCGGCGCTCGACATCTGGCGACGACATACGCACCACACGTACAATGGTCTCGCGTAGCCCGGATATGGATCCTGCAACATCCTTCGCGCTGCTGCTCAACGCGCGTGCGCTTTCGCCGGTGCGCCCAGCTTCGCCGAGGACGATCGTGACAGAGTCCGAGACATATCCGGCCGCCGTGGCCGTCTCGGCGACGTGACGCGAGATCTCCGTCATCGTCGCGCTTTGCTCTTCCATCGCCGCAGAAATCGCCGTCGATACTTCATCCACGTTCGCGATCTGGCGTGCAATTTCAGCCACAACCGTCGACGTCTCCTGCGTCACACGCTGGATTTCGTCGATATGGCGCCGAATGTCATCGGTTGAATTTGCCGTCTGCGTGGAGAGGTTCTTGACTTCGCTGGCGACAACGGCAAAGCCCCTGCCCGCCTCCCCTGCGCGTGCAGCTTCGATCGTCGCGTTGAGCGCGAGCAGGTTGGTCTGGGCGGCGATTTCCGAGATGATGGTGGCGACCTGACCGATGCGTTCAACAGCCGTCGACAGGTTCGCGACGGCGTGCTGGGTGCGATCACTGGTCTTGACGGTGTCTCGGGTGATCTCCCTTGCACGCGCAAGTTGCGACGTTACTTCGTTGATCGAAGCTGCGAATTCTTCTGTCGCTGCCGTAACGCTGGCTGCGCTCATCATTGCTTGCTGGGCGGCGGAAGCGGCGCCCTGGCACTGGTCAGTGACGCTTGCCGCCGACGTTGCCATCGATCCGGCGAGCTTCGTCATCGCGTTGGTTTCATCGCTCACATGGTTGACTGCGGCTCCTGCCTCGAGCTCTACCGAGTTGGCCATGTCCTTCAGCGAAGCCCGTCTGGAAGCTTCGGCCTGTTCGGCCTGTTCGGCCTGCCGCGCGCGAAGACTGTTGGCGTCAATGAGACCTTGGCGGAAAACCTCGATCGTGCGGATCATCTGCCCGATTTCGTCGTCGCGGTCAGCGCCGGCGACCTTGGCGTTGTAGTCGCCCGCGGCCAGCTTTTCCATTGTCGCGGTGACGCCGGCGATCGGCTTGACGATCTGCACGCCAAGTATGGCCAGCGCGCCCACCGCCAGCATGATGATCAGGGAGAAGATGCCTGTGATGATGCGCGCCGTGCTCGCGCCTTCGGAACTCGCCTGGGAGGCAGCGTCCGCTGCGGCCAGTGCTGCCTCTTCCTTCTTTCCAACCGCCACAGACAACTGCTCCATGACGTCACCAACCTTGCTGGCGGCTGCGTCAAAGCCATCCATCATCGTGTTGCCGACGAGCGGACCCGCGGAGACATAAGCAGCCGACATTTCCTGACCAGTCTTGTAGTAAGCTGGGAATGCCAAGCGGGATTCGTTCAGACCTGTCACGGCTTCCTCAAAGCCGATGGATTTTGCGAGCTCAAGTGCTCGCTTGCTGTCTGCTTCAAAGGCTGCGGCAGCATCCGCGGCGAGCTTCGGTCCATCATCAAGGCCGTCGAGACCACGCGTCGCCGAGATGTCCTGCAGATATTGTTGGACCTGCACAACGTCATATCGGACGTCCTTCACGAGGAGCGAAAGCTCCGAGGTCTTCTCGGCGTAGGCGAGACTCTCAGCCACTTTAGAGGCATTGGAGATCTGGTCCGTCTGTTGCCAAATGGTCAGGCCGACAAAAAGGCCGACAAAAAGGAACAGGCCACCGGCGCCGACCTTGATCTTGGAGCTGATGGTTTTCATCGGCGATCTATCCGTCGTGCGACTGGACGGGCGCACGAATTGAATCCGAGATGACCCGCTGCTCACGCCCGAGCGTCCAGACTCAGCCGTGGTCGGGTTATTTTCTGAGGCCTGAAGATTAAGAATGACTTTGTCGGCGCGTCATTGGGTAGGGAAATTCCCTACTTTGGGTAATGTCGCGTGAGCATCGCCCTATGAAATCGCTTTTCTTGCGAATCATTGTGCCGAAGCAAGCGGCAGAACCCTTTGAGTATTGTTCGACTTGGCCTTCCCGCTCTCAGGATCGCTCAGTCAGCGCGCTGCCGTCTCCGTTTGCCGATAAGAACATCGGCAAACACTTGTTGAAAGTGCACTTTTGCGCCCTGCCCGAGACGCGCAAGGACAACCACCCGCCCCCGAAGGATACCGCGCCCGGGGCCGGTCGGAATGATGTCTGTATTGCGTGCACCTGATTGGGGGCGGAACCAGCCGCTGCAGCAGGACCCAGATTCTTCAGTAACGCTGGTCGCGATCGTGAACCTGGCAAAAACGCTTGGCATGCGCGTCATCGCCGAAGGTGTTGAAACCCAGGGGCAATGGCTTCGCGTTAGTTCTGCAGGCTGCCAGAAATACCGGCTATGTCGCAAGTCGGCCGCTTCAGGCGAACAACGTGGTCGATTTTCTGAAAGGCGGCATACCTGTGCTGGACGGTGCCGCTGCGGGGATCAAGCAGCTTCAATCGGCCGTTTAGACGACCGATTGGCGAGCCCAACCGAAATCTAGCGCCGCAACATCTGCAAGTCCTAACAAAACACAATCGGTTGTTAAGACATCGCATCCAACTTGTGCCGATAGCAGGTATCGGAACGGGATCGGGATGTTGAACCTTCGCATTCGCTCAATGCTGGTGGCTCTGGCCGGAACCGTCTGTTTCGCCTTCGCCGGCGCGGTCGCTGTGCAGCAGTACGCGGCCTTACGGATGTCGATCAACAGCCCACATTACCAGCAGATCATCAGAGCCAAGGATCTGGTTGCCGATGTGCTGCCGCCTCCGGCCTACCTGATCGAATCCTATCTGGAGGCCAACCTTGCAATCCGGGAGCCCACGAGACTGCAAGAGCATCTGCAGGCTCTCGCCAAGCTGAAAAAGGACTACCTGGACCGTCACGCCTTCTGGAGCGATCGCGCTAACTGGGAGAGCGACGATGGCGTTGACGAGAAAGCCTTCAGTCTGATTTCCAGAGACTCGGACATTGAAGCACAGACCTTCTGGAGCGCCGTCGAAGACCGGCTTGTCCCGGCCATCAAGAGCGGCGATGCCGTTGCGATCGACACCGCGATGGGCCAGGTCGCGGCCGCCTATGCAAAGCATCGTGCGATCATTGATGAACTCGTGAAGAGTGCAATGGCCGACCAGGTGATGCTCGAGGATATCGCCCGCGGAGAAATTGGCTTCTATTCACTCGTCGTCTACGGGGTCATCGCTACGGCCTTGCTGCTGACAGCTCTCGCCTTCTTCCTTCTGTTTCGAAGGGTGATCCGCCCTGTCGCCGGCGTCACGGGTGTCATGACCCGACTCGCCTCCGGAGACCTCCAGGCAAAGGCTGAAGGTGTCGAGCGCAAGGACGAAATCGGCGACATGGTTCGGGCCATCGAAGTGTTCCGCGGCAATATCTTAGCGACAGAAAGACTGCGAACGCAGCAGGCGGAAGACGCTGCCAAAGCCGAAGAGCACCGCCGCCAGTCTCTGCGCGAGATGGCGCAGGGCGTCGAGGCGGAGGCTAGTTCTGCGGTGACGCGTGTCAGCCACCAGGCCACCGAAATGGCCCGGCTCGCTGTCGCAATGACCGGGTCTGTGTCCAATGTGACGGACAAGTGCCAGG
>CANJXY010000298.1 GCA_947478925.1 Hyphomonadaceae bacterium
CACCTGGCCTTATGTGTGCGAAAACGCTGCTATGGCCTCTGCCGATCGCCCGGCCGATCGCATGCAGCCATTCCCCCTCCTTCCAGCGTTCCCAAAGCTCGGTGATTTCGGCCGCTGAAACCCTGGTCCTGCGGCATTCTCGCCTCATCGGCATCGCTCGACATCTTCCGATCAAGGTACGTGTCGCGCTGACCGATTGAACTCAACCTTGCTCCTCGACGTCTCCCCAGTGTCGGCATGTTGGATCAAAGTCACTGAATGATCCCAACGCTTCGTAAGTTGGTGGCGGTTTGTCCCCGTGATCTGACGGGCACGCTTAGAACTTCGGCAGGGAGATGCGCCGCAGGTCGCGCCGTATCTGAAACCGCGCCAGGACCGACACGAGATAACTGACCAGCACATAAGCCAGCGCGAAGATGGCGGCGACCGACACCACGACAAGCGGCCGGGCGCCGGCCGCGACGCGCCCCAGGTCATATGTAAGCGAGAGGAACAACACCAAGCCGATGAAACACATCGGCAGGAGCACCATTACCAGCCCGCGGCGATCCATCTCCACGATCCAGTCAACCAGCGGGAGAAAGGGACCGAGCCAGACACGCGAGCGCGCACGGGCGCGCACGAGCAATCTCATGGTCTTTTGATCGCCCGGTGAGAGACGCAGCGCTTCAAGTGCGAGTTCATAAGCCTCGACCGGCTCGCGGCGCCTGATCGCGCACTCTGCGAGGATTATGAAGACCTCCGGTCGCGTCGGATCAAGCTGCATGGCGCGCTGGGCAAGGGATTCAGCCGCCGCGAAGTCCCATTGCGACAGACGCAGCAGGGCCACGTTCAACAGTTCATAGGCATCGCTCGCAAAACGCTCGGCGTCGTCGAAAAGATCGTGTGCCGTGACGGCTTGATGGATCTGCTGTAAACCTTTGGCCTTGCGGTAGCTGTTGGAATTGAGGCGGGCGAGCGCCAGATTGAACAGCGCATCGGAATCGCTCGGGGCGTCCGATGCTGCGTCCTCGGCCAACCGAAGCTGTTCGTCGCGCGCCTCCCTGCCCTTGCCGGCACGCTGCAAGGCAAGGGTCAGGGTCGACTTCACCAGCGGATCGTCAGGGCTGAGCGCGGCGGCTGCCCGCGCCGTTTCGAGGGCGGCCTGTTTGTCTCCCGCCTTCGTGTCAGAGCTCTCAAAGCTGCAGCGCGCAAGCAGGGCCAGCGCGCGGGCGTCGTTGGGATCCTGCGACAGCATCGTGCGCAACCGCACCTCGGCGCCGCGAGGATTACCAGCACGCAGGAGGGCGATCGCGGCGCTTTCACTGGCGGCGCGTTCGAAAACATCCATCGCCCGGCTACTTCGCGTGCTTGTCGAGGAAAGCGGTCACGTCGTCATAGAGGCCGCCCTCATTCGAATACTTCGCGTAGTTGCGGGCCTGGCTCAGCCATTCCAGCGTGGTGGGCTTGCGCGATTTTGTGGCCTCGCTGAGGTGTTTCTGACGGATCGGCGCAACCTCGCCGGAATCGAGACTTTCTTCGATGGCAAAATCGCATGCTTCGTCGACGAGACCGACAAGGTCGGCGCCGGAAAAGCCGGACGTCGCCAGGGCGATGGGTTCAAGGTTCACATTGTCCTGCGGCCGGTCCTTCATCGCCATGGTGAGGATCGACAGTCGCGCGTCGCGATCTGGCGGCGGCACGAAGATTACGCGGTCGAAGCGGCCGGGGCGACGGAACGCCGTGTCGATCGCCCAGGGCGTGTTGGTGGCGGCAAGAACCAGCACGCCTTCATTGCTGGCGTTCACCCCATCCATCTCGTTGAGGAATGTCGAGACAAGGCTCGCGCCATGATCGGCATGACCAAAGCGTCGGCGCGCGGCAAGCGCCTCGATCTCGTCGAAGAACAGCACGGCGGGTTTGGCTGAGCGCGCGTTCTCGAACGCGACCGCAAGGCGCTTTTCCGACTGGCCAATATACATGTCGAGCACTTCGGCGATCTCGATGGACATGAACTCCGCGCCCACCTCGCCCGCCGTTGCGCGTGCAATCATCGTCTTGCCGCAACCCGGCGGACCATAGAGCAACACGCCGCCGCCGGCCTTGCGCTTGAACTTCGAGAACAGTGACGGGTTGCGGAAGGGCTGGATGATCTTGCGCGAGATATCCTTCTTCACGTCCTCCAACCCGCCGACATCGGCAAAGGTCTTTGGATCGCGTCCGAGGCGGTTGATCGGGGCATCTTCGTCGGAAACCGCTGCGGGACGCGGGCCACGCAGATTGACGACGTTGCTGCCGGTCGCGGCGAGCTTCGGCGTGAGCGCCGCCGCAAGCGTTTCTTCCTTCAGCGAGGGATCGGCAGCGACGGCAGCGCCGTAGGCCTCCGCAGCCTCGCCCGTCCGGCCGCCTTCGAGCAGAAGACTTGCCCGTGCGATGCCGAGCTTTGGTTCAGCGCCTTCCAGCCAGCGCAGGGCTGCGGGCGCCTCTCCCATTTCGGCAAGGAAGTCGGATGCGGCGATCCGGGCATCGGCCTCGTAGGATGCAGGTTGTCCGCCCATAAGCCAGCGAACAGCTTCTTCGGGCTCCACGGCCTCTTCGGCAGCGCGGATCACCGCCTTGAGAAGTCCGCTCTTTCCGGGGGCGAGGCTTGCCGCCTCGATCAGATCGCCAAGTTCGCTCAACGTCCCATCCCTTTTGCAACCCGCGCAGATCCTAGCCCACGTGACGCCAGCGGCAATGCGATACTGCCGTTGCCTCGGGGCGGCGCTTGACTGCCTAGCCATCCCCCCCTACCCCGCGAAACACAGAACAGGAGCGTTTCCATGTCCAAATGGTCCTTCCCCACAGGCGACCTGATGAAGGGCAAGCGCGGCGTCGTGATGGGCGTTGCGAACGACAGCTCCATCGCCTGGGGCATCGCACAGCAACTGGCGGCGCAGGGCGCGGAAATCGCATTCACCTATCAGGGCGAGAACCTCGAGCGTCGCGTGCGGCCACTCGTTGAATCCATCGGGATGAACACGATGATCCCCGCCGACGTGACCGATGACGCGAGCATGGACGCAGCCTTCGCACAGGTGAAGGAGAAGTGGGGCAAGATCGACTTCCTCGTCCACTCCATCGCCTTCGCCGGCAAGGAAGAGCTGATGGGCTCGATGGTGGCGAACACGTCGCGCGAAGGCTTCCGCCGCGCCATGGACATTTCGGTCTACAGCTTCATCGACTGCTCACGCCGCGCATCCGAACTGATGACCGATGGCGGCGCCATCATCTGCATGACCTATCTCGGCGCGGAGCGCACCGTGCCGTCCTACAACGTGATGGGCGTGGCGAAGGCCGCACTGGAAGCATCGACCCGCTATGCCGCGCGCGATCTGGGCCCCAGGGGCATCCGCGTTAACGCGATTTCGGCGGGCGCAATGCGGACGCTGTCACTGGCCGGCATTCGGGGTGGCAAGAGCCTGATGAGCACCGGCCGCGACTGGTCTCTGCTGAAGGAAGATACGTCGATGGAGGGCGTCGCGGGTTGTGCGCTTTATCTGCTGTCGCCGATCGGCCGCTCGATCACCGGCGAAGTCGTCCATGTCGATGCCGGCTTCCATATCGTGGGCGTGCCGGAAGGCCAGGAAGGCGCCGCGTAAAGGCGAACGCCTTGCGCCCTATCAATCGACGGTATTCATCGCGAAGCTGATTGCGACAGCCTGCTGGTGATCGGTCATAGCCTGATTGGCGACCTTCATGACCCAACCTGCCGGCGAGCTGAGCAGCGCCATCGCGCCATACGCAAGACCGATCATCACGGCTGCTGACGCGACCACTACCAG
>CANJXY010000299.1 GCA_947478925.1 Hyphomonadaceae bacterium
GTCTATGTGCGCAAGAGCTACCACTACACGCAGGGGCTCAACAACCAGCTCGAAGAAGAAGTGCAGATCATCGACAAGGCGGATCGCGCCGAGGTCGGCGCGCACTTCAAGGGCGTTCGCTCCTGGCGCGTGCGGCTGTCGGATGCAGAGGCCTATAACTGGGGCTCGATCGAAATTCTCTCGATCCTGCTGTTCGTCGTCATACTTGTGCGCGCAACGTACCGGCTCGATCTCGGCGCCGGCGAAATCTTCGCCATGATCGTTTACGTCTGGCAGTTCATGGAGAATCTCGACCATGTGCCGACGCTGCTGCAGCAATTGACGCGCCTGCAGGACATCAAGAAGCGGATCGAAGCGGGCGCATCGGTGGAAGACATCGGGGCCGTCGTCGAGGAAGGCGAGCAGGAAGAAGCCGAAGCCGCCCGCATGTAAGCGCGCTGCTTCATTTCGTCCGCTCGACGCCGCGTCGATAGATCACAAAGACCCGTGGAGCATCGAGCCGAACGCGCTCCATGTTCCCCTCCAGCAGGGATTGCATGATCAGCCCCTGAATGGTGCCGATGAACAGCGTCGCAGCTGCATGATTGTCGAGTTCGCCCGACAGTTCGCCATTCGTCTTGCCACGCTCGATCAGTCGCATCAGACGCTCGCTGTAGCGCTGGATCAGGGTCTGGGCCATGCGCTTGGCGGGCGTCAGTTCGGTGCGCTGAAGCTCTCCGAACATCATGCGCGGAACGCCAGGGTGTTTGGTCACGAATTCGATGTGGCTCATGAACATCGCTTCCATCGCCGCCAATGGCGAGTCGATTCCTTCAATCGCCCGATCAATCCGGCCGAGCAGGCGCTCCGCCACCCATTCCATGACAGCCTGCAGGATCGCATCCTTGTTCAGGAAGTGCCGGAAAACCGCTCCCTGCGTCAGGTTCATGTGTTTGGCGATAGCGGCTGTGGTGATCTCGCTCGGATTTTGCGACGCCGCCAGATCAACGACCGCCTCAATCGTCGCAGCGCGCCGTTCTGCGGCGGGAAGATTTTTGGGCCGTGTTTCCAAAATCGCTCCTTGACGAAAAGATAGTAATTAATTACTAACATGCATGGACAATGAAGTCCACATTCGGGCGCAATCATTCTCGTGCGCCGTTTGGCCGTTGCTGCATGCCTGCCCTGATCTTCCCCGACCGTATGGTCTGTCCATCGAGCGCCCTGGAGTCGCCTTCATGTTTCCCCGCTTGAATCGACGGATCGTAACGCTGGTCGCGGTCCTTGCGCCACTGGCCGGGCTTTTCATCTATGTCGTGTTGCGTTCCGGCCCGCTCGCGCCGATTCCCGTCGTCCTCAGGGACGTCGAGAGCCGAAGCATTTCCCCAGCGCTGTTTGGCATTGGAACCATTGAGGCCAGATACACGTACAAAATCGGACCGACAATCGCCGGACGCGTGAAAAGCGTGATCGTACAGGTCGGCGATCTCGTTGAAGCCGGGCAATTGCTCGGCGAGATGGACATCGTCGATTTCGATGCCCGCATTGCGTCGCTGGACGCCTCGTTGAAGCGCTCCGAGGCGAGCGCGCTTGCGGCCGAGGCGCAGGTTCAGGACGCAACGGCGCGTTCGGCCTATGCGGAGGCGCAGGCCGCGCGCTACGAGCAACTCTGGGAAGCGCGCGCCACAACGGAAGTGTCCATAGAGGCCAAGCGTCAAGATGTGCAGGTGACGCGCGCCGTGCTGGCTGCAGCCCGCGCAAATCTGCAGGCCGCCCGTCAGGAGCAGACCCGCATAGCGGCAGACCGTGACGGCGTTATCCAGCAAAGAAGCAATCTGAAATTTTCAGCGCCGGTCGCGGGCCTCGTGGTCCTGCGTGATGCAGAGCCCGGAACGACCGTGGTGGCCGGACAGGCTGTCGTGACGATCATTGATCCTGCCAGCCTGTGGATCAACGCGCGATTTGACCAGCGCCGGTCGCTGGGATTGCGCGCAAGTTTGCCGGCGCGAATCGCCTTGCGCTCGCAGGCCGGACCCGGCTTGCCCGGCCATGTGCTGCGCATAGAACCTCTGGCGGATTCCATCACTGAGGAAACACTGGCGAAAATTGTTTTCGATCAACGCCCCGATCCCCTGCCCCCCTTGGGCGAGCTGGCGGAAGTGACGGTCATGTTGCCTGGCCTGCCGTCCGCGAATGTTGTGCCCGAAGCCAGTCTGCAGCGCGTCGACGGCAGGCTGGGCGTCTGGACGATCCAGAAGGAGGAACTGCGGTTCGTCCCCGTTCAGCCGGGCCTCACCGATCTGGACGGGACGGTTCAGATCCTCGACGGACTGAAAAAAGGCGATCGC
This sequence comes from Hyphomonadaceae bacterium, assembly GCA_947478925.1. GTDB lineage: Bacteria > Pseudomonadota > Alphaproteobacteria > Caulobacterales > Hyphomonadaceae > UBA7672. The sequence goes on from CANJXY010000299.1 coordinate 2,328, forward strand.
ATTGTTGTCTACAGTGAGCGCTCGCTCGGTGCGTTCAGTCGCATTCAGGCGTTCGAGCGCATTCCGGGCGTCTCGCCATGATCAGTCTGGCAGGTCGCGACATCCTGCATGGCTGGGGAAAGTTCGTTTTCACCGGAATCGGCCTCGGCCTGTTGATCGGCGTAACGCTGACCATGGCGGGCGTCTATCGGGGCATGGTGGATGACGCGCGCGTGCTGCTCGACAACAGCGGCGCCGACCTCTGGGTCGTGCAGAAAGACACCCTTGGCCCCTATGCGGAATCGTCCAGCATCTACGACGACGTGTATCGCAACATTCTTGCGATGCCGGGCGTCGAACGGGCGTCGAATGTCACCTACTTCACCATGCAGGTGCGGCTGCGCGATCGCGATGTCCGCGCCATGGTGGTCGGAATTCCGCCCGGCCAGACCGGCGATCCGGGTCGGCCGGGATTTCTGGTGGCGGGGCGACAAATCACCCGCAGCCACTACGAGGCCATTGCTGACATTTCGGCAGGCGTGCATCTGGGCGAAAAGCTGCAGGTGCGTCGCAACGAATATACGGTCGTCGGCCTGACGCGACGCATGGTGTCGTCTGGCGGCGATCCGATGGTGTTCATTCCCCTGCGGGACGGACAGGACGCACAGTTTCTCAAGGACAATGACGCCATTACCAAACAGCGGCGTCGCACGGCGGCCAATCCGGCGTTCAATCGCGCAGGCGTGCCGGGACTGCTTGACGCGGTCGTCCTGTCGCAGACCCGCAATCCTTACGTCAATGCGGTGCTTGTACAGATCAAGCCTGGACAAACGGCCGACGAAGTGGCCGAACCGATCCGGCGATGGCAGCGGCTGCAGGTCTATACGCGCGCCCAGATGGAAGACATTTTCATCAGCAAGCTGATCTCGACGGCCGCGAAGCAGATCGGCATGTTTCTTGTCATACTCGCCATCGTCAGCGCCGCAATTGTGGCTTTCATCATCTACACACTGACTCTTGGAAAAATTCGCGAGATCGCTGTCCTCAAGCTGATCGGCACAAAAGACCGCACCATCGCCGGCATGATCTTGCAGCAGGCGATCGGGCTGGGATTGATCGGCTTTGTGGTGGGAAAGACGGCTGCAACATTCTGGGCGCCGCTATTTCCCAAATATGTTCTGCTCGAACCTGCAGACGCCGCCCGTGGTCTTGCGGCGGTTGTGCTGATCTGTGTGCTGGCCAGCTTTGTGGCGATCCGCGCAGCCCTCAAGGTCGATCCTGCGGAGGCCATCGGTGGTTGACGCAAGCAATGGTCCGCGAAAGGCCGGCATACGAATCGAGAATCTGAGCAAGCGCTATGGCTCGGGCGATACGGCTGTCGACGCCCTGATCGACGTCAACATGGATGTCGCCGCCGGCGAGGTTGTGGGGCTGATCGGCCCGTCAGGTTCGGGCAAAAGCACCTTGCTGAAAAGCCTTGGGGCAGTGATCGAAC
>CANJXY010000300.1 GCA_947478925.1 Hyphomonadaceae bacterium
CTCGACCATGAAGATCGCGCCGCCATTATAGTCATCTTCCCACATGACGGGGCCCACGTCGGTCTTCCACCTCTCGTCCGCCAACGCGGGCGCCGACAGCAGTGTCGCTGCCATCAGGCAGCCTGCAAAAAGACGCATCCTCAAATCCCTCCACCTAGTCCGTCCGGCGCGTACAGTAGCATCGCATTCGGAGCACACCATCCATGCGCTGTATCCATGCGCTGTCTCGACCCGCCTACAGCGCCTTCACCATGAACACGAGATCCAGCCGTTTGCCGAACTTGTGACCTACGCCCTTCAGATTGCCCTGAATCTCGAACCCCGCCTGCTCGTGCAGCGCGATGGAGCCCGCGTTAGCGCTGTCGATGCCGCCTACCATGGCTTCTAGCCCTTTGGCCCTGGCGCGCGCCACCAACTCCGCGAGGATGGCCCGTCCCACACCTCTGCGCTGTTCTGCAGGCGCGACATAGACGGAGTGCTCCACCGTCTTTGCATAGCCGGGAAAATCCCTGAATAGCCCGAAGCTGCCATAGCCTAGAATCTGATCAGGCGATGCTGTGTCGATGGCGACGATCACCGGAAAGCCCGCGCTCTTGCGCGCCTGCAGCCACGCGCGCCGCAATTCGACGGTCGTCTCTGTCTCCGACCAGATCGAAAACGTCTCGCGCACGGCGTGGTTAAAGATGGAGGTAATGCCGGGCAGGCGGGTTTCGTCCGCGTCCACAATACTGATGCTCATCGACCCTCCCGTGCTGCGGCGCAGCGTTGCATGCAGGCCTTCAGCCGTCCACCTGGCTTGCAGGGGACTAGCTCACAACGCCGGGCTGTGCGATCCCGGACGAAATGGAGAAGACTGCAGGGAGCCCATCCATGACCAGCGAAACCGCCGCCTTTCCGGTGCTGACCATCGCGCAATGCAACGCGGCGATGACAGCTCCTGGCGCCAAGTTCGAGCTGGAACAGAAGGTCATCAACGGCATCTCCCTGCGGACCTACAAGCACGCGCCGCTGACCCTTCGCGATATCGTCATCGCCTCGAAGGAGTGGGGCGAGCGCGAGTACATCGTCTATCAGGACGAGCGGATGACTTTCGATGCTCACCATAAGGCTGTCGCCAATTTTGCGTACAAGCTACGCAACGAGTTTGGGGTGAGGAAAGGCGACCGTGTTGCCGTCGTGATGCGGAACTATCCGCAGTGGGCTGTTGCGTTTTTCGGAGCGTTGGTCATCGGCGCCATCGCAACGCCGCTCAATTCCTGGTGGACAGGGGAGGAGCTGGAGTACGGGCTGGCCGATAGCGGCGCCAAGGTAGCCATCGTCGATCCGGAAAAGCTGGAGCGCATCCGGGAGCATCTGCCCAATCTGCCACAATTGCAGGCCGTCATCGTCGCGCGTGGCGCGGATGACGAAGCGGACAAGCGCATCGTCTCGTTTGAAAAACTGATCGGGCCTGCGAAGTCATGGGCGAGCCTGCCGGACGTCGCGATGCCGGATGCGGACATAGGCCCCGATGACGACGCGACGATCATGTACACCTCCGGCACGACCGGAAAGCCCAAGGGCGCGCTTGCTTCCCATCGCGGCATTGTCTCGAACGTGTTCAATGGCATGGCGTGCCAGGCGCGTCACTTCGTACGGCAGGGGCTCGCGCCGCCGGTGCGCGACCCAAAAATCGATGCGCCACGCGTCGCGCTGCTGGCGATCCCCTTCTTCCACGCGACCGGCGCGTTCTCGAACCTCGTTCCCTCGATCATCAACGCCGACAAGATCGTGACGATGTACAAGTGGGATCCGGGCGAAGCGCTCGAGATCATCCAGCGCGAACGTGTGACCACTATCGGCGGCGTCCCCGCGATTGCCTGGCAGGTGCTCGAGCATCCGGACCGCGATCAGTACGACCTCTCCTCGATCCTGTATGTCGCCTATGGTGGCGCGCCTTCCGCTCCCGAGCTCGTCGCGACGATCAAGCGTAGATTCCCGAATGGTCTTGCGTCCAATGGCTGGGGCATGACGGAAACCTGCGCCGCTTCGTGTGTGAATTTTGGCAAGGATTACGAGCTGCGCCCTGACTCATGCGGCGCGGCGGCGCCCGCAATGGACTTTAAGATTGTCGGCGCCAGTGGCGAGGCGCTGGGCCCGAACGAGGTCGGCGAGCTTTGGGTAAAGGGGCCGAATAACTGCAAGGTCTACTGGAACAAACCGGAAGCAACTGCCAAAACCTTCATCGACGGCTGGGTTGTCACCGGCGATGTCGGCCGCATCGATGACGACGGGTTCGTCTTCCTGATGGACCGCGCCAAGGACATGCTCATCCGCGGCGGCGAGAACATCTACTGTACCGAAGTCGAGAATGCACTCTACGACCATCCCGCCATCATGGATGCGGCGGTGGTCGGCATCCCGCACAAGGTGCTCGGCGAGGAAGTCGGGGCGGTCGTGCAGGTAAAGCCCGAGATGGAGGTGACGCAGGACGCCCTACGCCATTTCGTGGCAACGAAGATTGCAGCCTTCAAGGTGCCGGTCGACATCCAGATCCAGCGCGACCCACTGCCACGCAACGCCAACGGCAAGATCATGAAGAGCGAACTGCGCGGCCGTTTTACGCCGCGGGGCTAACCGCCTGTCGACTGCATTGTAAAGATAGCCACCATAGCGAAGGCGACGACGACCAGGAGGATGCCTGCGCCAAGCATATAGCGGACGCCATGACCGGTTTCGCCTTGGCGGACTTCGTCGGTTTCGGGGTTCGTTTTGTCGGTCATGGAAAATCCTCGCCGGCAGGACCAGGCATAGAGCCCGGGGCCACCTTGGTTGAACTGCTGGAGTCTCAGTGGGTTCCGCGATTCACCGCCGTCTGCTGAAACCAGGCGTCTCTCAGCGCGTTCCATCCCTGCAATCATCAGCGAGGGATGTCGTTAGCCGCGCGAACCTCTGGTCGGTACTCATCTTCGTGATCTTCGCGTTTGCGACCGTGATCACTCTCTTCGGGATTCGCGAAGGGTTGCTCAGCAAGGCAGGGCGGTCGATGGATTCAGTCTTGGATAAAACCGGCGATAACGTCGCAAAAGCGGCTGATGGAAGTGTTGCAACGATGCGCGAGGCGATCAGCAACGCCGCCGACGGCGACAAGCATACCTGATTTCCAACTCTGGAGTGTTGAACGATGCGCGTTATTGGTGGGCTGTTGGTCGTGCTGTTCGTCGGATTCGTAGCGGTGCTTGGCTTCTACTGGATGCGGGACGGATCGCTTGAAAGCGCCGGTCGGGACATGGATTCAAATCTCCAGCACATCGACAAGACGACGGAGCCGCTACAGGAATCGGTCAAGGGTATCGGCGACGGCGTCAAGGAAACGATCGATAACGCCACCGACGGCAACGATAAAACCTAGATCCACCGCCGCCATCTCAGCAGGCCCAGAAGGCCAATGCTGATGACCGCGGTAGCGCCGACCACCGCACCGAACGACCAGTCCTGATCGTGATAGGGGATACCGGCGAGGTTCATGCCGAGCAGACCCGTGAAGAAAGTGAGCGGCAGAAAGAAGGCCGAAATGATCGACAGTGTGAGCAGGCGACGGTTCAGCTGTTCCTGACGCTGGCCCGCGAGTTGGTCCTGAAGTACGGCCGCGCGATCGCGGATCGAGTCCAGCTCCTCCGAAATCCGCGTGATCCGGTCAGCCGCTTCGCGAAGATGCAGCCCCTGATCCGCGACGAGTAGCTGTCGCCCCTCGCGTTGCAGCTGAACCATGGCGTCACGCTGAGGCAGGATATA
>CANJXY010000301.1 GCA_947478925.1 Hyphomonadaceae bacterium
GCCGTCGACGATCCGATCATCCATCTGGAAGTCGCCGTCGCACTGGTTGCGCTGGCCGCCGTGCTCGCGGCCATTCCGGACCTGATCTAGAAGGCGGCGCACTTCCCTTCTCCAGCGGCCGGGTCCATCCTTGCCTCATCGGCGCAAGACCGGCGGGAGAGGAATGATGCACTTCGCACTCGAGGAAGAGCACAAGCTGTTGCAGGATCTGGTCGCGCGGTTCGTGCGCGAGAACTTGATGCCGCTCGAACAGAAAGTGCTTGAACGCGACGCCACCGGGCAAGGCGCCTACCTCTCTCACGAAGAGCACGACAGGATAGACGCTGTTTCGCGCGAGATGGGGTTGTGGGGGCTCGACGCCCCGGAGGATGTCGGCGGAGCGGACCTGCCAACGGTCGCGATGATCGGCGTCAATATCGAGATGGGGAAGACGTGCGTTCCCTATCACCTGCCGCCTGATAGTCCGAACCTGCGCATGCTGATGGCGACGGTAAACGAAGACCAGCGCGAACGCTATCTCGCCCCCTACGTCCAGAAAGGCACTGTGTCGGCCATCGGCATTTCCGAGCCGGGCGCGGGCGCTGATCCCGCAGCGATGATCACCCGCGCCGTGCGCGAGGGCGACGAGTGGGTGATCAACGGACGCAAGATCTGGATCAGCCGCGCACAGGAAGCAGACTTCACCATCCTGATGGCTGTGACCGACAAGCAGAAGGGCGCACGCGGCGGCATCTCGGCGTTTCTCGTTGATCGTGGAACGCCGGGCTTCAACGTACTGCGCCGTATCCCAATGCTGGGCGGGCAGTTCACCTATGAAGTCGCGCTGGAGAACTGCCGCGTGCCGGCGGCGAACCTGCTCGGCGCCGAGGGGCAGGGCTTCGCGCCGATGCAAGTGCGGCTCTCGACGCGGCGGCTGCAAATGGCGAGCTGGTCGATTGGCATGGCGCAGCGCGCGCTCGACATGATGCTGGATTATGCGCCGCAGCGCGTGGTGTTCGGCGAGCCACTGGCAAACCGGCAGGCGATCCAGTGGTGGATCGCCGACGCCTATACGAAGATCAAGGCGGCGACGCTGATGACGTATGAGACCGCCTGGAAGCTCGACCAGCATGCGGACGTCCGTACCGACATCTCCTCGGTGAAGGCCTATGCCACAGAGATGGCCTACGAAGTGCTCGACCACGCCATGCAGATGTACGGCGCCATGGGCGTGACAAAGGAACTGCCGCTATCGCTTATGCAGGCCCAGATGCGCACAATGCGTATCTATGACGGCCCGACCGAAGTGCACAAATGGGTGGTTGCGCGGAACCTGTTGGGGTTGAAAAGGTAGGGTGGCTTTAGCGTGACGAAAGCCACCATCACGACTCTTGAAAGCGAACGGTGCATTTCGCTTTGCTCAATGCACCCTACGAACTGAGGAATATCATGACGCAGACTATCTTCATCACCGGCGCCTCGACGGGCCTCGGCCGCGCCGCCGCCAAACTCTTCGCGGCGAAAGGCTGGAAAGTGATCGCGACGATGCGCGACCCGTCCAAGGAGTCCGAGCTGCAGGGCATTGCGGGCGTCACGGTGATGCCGCTTGATGTGGTGAACCTCGCGCAGATCAGGGACACAGCCGCGAAGGCGCTGGCGCTCGGGCCGGTGGATGTGGTGTTCAACAATGCGGGCTATGGTCTCGCCGGCGCTTTCGAGGGCGCGACTGACGAGCAGTTGCAGACACAGCTCAACACCAACCTGCTTGGCGTGATGCGCGTGACGCAGGCTTTCCTGCCTGCCCTGCGCGCGCAGAAGAGTGGCACGATCCTCACGACAACATCGATTGGCGGCCTCGTCACCTTTCCGTTCAACTCGGTCTACCACGCGACGAAGTGGGCGCTCGAGGGTTGGAGCGAAAGCCTTGCCTACGAGCTTGCACCATTCGGTATTCGCGTGAAGACACTAGCGCCCGGGGGCATCTCGACGGACTTCGCGGGTCGCTCGCTGGTGATGACGCCACATCCGGACTACATGGAATCCATCGGCAAGACGATGAAGGCTTTCACGGACCCGGAACGTCGCGCTGGCGGTTCGACGGCGGAGAAGATTGCGGAAGAAGCCTATGCGGCCGTGACGGATACCAGCGATCACGTAACGTTCGTCGCGGGCGATGATGCACGCGCGACCTATGCGCAGCGTCTCGCCGCCGGTATCGATCCGTTCCGCAAGGCCATTCGCGAACGCTTTCTGGGTTGAGGGACAAGATGACCGACCGCATCGGCGACATTCACATTGCGCGCGAGGGCTTCGTCGCCACCGTCACGATCGACAAGCCGCCGATCAATGCGGTGAGCGTCGACCTGATGCGCGATCTCGCGGATGCGCTGGAGGGGCTCGAGAAGGACGGGCTCACGCGCGCGATTGTGCTGGCAACAGCAGGCAAGGTATTCTGTTCGGGCGCGGATCTGTCCAACCGCACGAGCGAAGGCCCGATACCGGAGCGGTCAATCAATCCGCTCTACGATCAGGCCGTACGCCTGTTCTCGACCGAATTGCCCATCGTCGCCGCCGTACAGGGAGCGGCGATCGGCGCCGGGCTCGGGCTGTCGCTGATCGCAGACTTCCGCGTAGCGGCGCCCGAAGCGAGGTTCGCGGCAAACTTCACGAAGCTCGGTTTCCATCCGGGCTTCGGCCTCACCTATACCCTGCCCCGCCTGATCGGACGACAGAACGCGGCGATGATGTTCCTCACGGGCGAACGCTATGATGCGTCCGAAGCGCTGGAGATGGGACTGATCGACGATCTTGTCGATCTTCCGCGCCTGCTCGGCCGCGCGCAGACCATGGCCGCCACCATCGCCGAGAATGCGCCGCTGGCCGTGCGCTCGACGCGCAAGACGTTGCGCGGCGATCTCGCCGCGGCGGTACGCGCGGCAACCGACCACGAATTCGCTGAACAGCAATGGCTGATGAAGACGGACGATTTCAAGGAAGGCGTGCGCGCGGTGAGCGAACGGCGCGCGGGAGATTTCAAGGGGCGCTAGGCCAGCGACTCGATGCCGCCCATGAAGACTTTCACGGCGCGGTCGACCGCATCCCTGATCTCCTGATCGCTGGCGTGGTTGCCGGGCATCAGCAGCGCGCGGAATTGCAGGCGCGAGCGCAGAAGGTCGAAGAACACGGACGCTGCCTGTTCGGCATTGGCGATCTTCACCTCTCCGGCGATGGCGCGGTCTTCGAGATAGGTGGCTAGCGCCTTGCGCACGGCCTCTGGCGCGCGGGTGCTCCACGTCTGGGCCATCTCCGGGAATTTCTTCGCCTGGGCGATCATCAGGCGCAGGACATCGACGCTTTCGGGATCCAGCTGCCGGGTCAGGAAGGCCTCGCCAATCCGCCGCAGGCCTTCGCGCAGGGGCGCATGCGCCGCCAGTTCGATGTGCATCTGCTCGGTAAGGACACCGACACGGGAGTCGATCATGGCCTCGAACAGGCCGCGCTTGCCGCCGAACTGGGCATAGAGCGTCGACAACGAACCACCCGCGCGGCGCACGATTTCCGCCATGTTTGCAGCGTCATAGCCGAATTCGAGGAATACCTCCCGGGCAGCCTTGAGGAAGGCGGCGCGGCGCATTTCGGCCCGGCCAGTTTCGGCCTCGAGAATATGCACCTCAGGCGTAGGGGTATCTGATTGCGACATGACTGCAAGGTTACCCAATAACGACCCCACTTGATACTCGGCGTTGCATGGTTACATTTCAACCGAAACGTAACGGGA
>CANJXY010000302.1 GCA_947478925.1 Hyphomonadaceae bacterium
CGCGTGGATTCGAGCGAGCGAAAGTAGGCGCATAGCCGGAGGCCGTCCAGTTTCTCGTTCGACAGCGATATGATCATCAGGTCGACCATCGAGCCGGAAATGCCAAGCCGGTTGGCTTCCACGTGCGAGATCGGCTGGTGCAGGCCCTCAAGATAACGGCAGATACGACGTGCCTGCCGCTCGTTCTCGTCGATCACAAGAATACGTGCCGGCTCACTCGCACGGCCCGAAGCGACATAGTCGACTGCTCCCATGCGCTTGCCCGAGGCCTCGCGCTTGCGCAGCTCGTCAGCAACCATCTTGTACTTCGTCAGTGCCCGTACGCGCGACAGAAGCTGCAGGTCATTCACCGGCTTGGTGAGGAAGTCGTCAGCCCCGGCGCCCAGACCGCGCAGGCGATCCTCGCGCTCGTTCAGCGCCGTCACCAGCACGATCGGGATATGTTCGGTGCGCGGATCGTTTTTCAGCCGGCGGCAAGCGTCGATGCCGTTCAGCTTCGGCATCATGATATCCATCAGGATGACGTCCGGCTCCTCGGCCAGCGCCTTGTCGATAGCATCCTCGCCATCCACCGCCTGAATGACGTGGAAGTATTCGTTGCGCAGCTTGTCATTTAGCAACCTGCGGTTCTGCTCGATATCGTCGACAACAAGGACTCGCGCGCTCATGACACCACGCGGCGTGGCGTGGGCGCGCGTGGTGGTGGTGCGGCGCCGCGCGGACTTGTGAGTTTCTTGACCTCGTTGATGAAGGCACCCATCTGAATCGGCTTGGACATGTAGGCTTCACAGCCGGCCTCGCGCACGAGACGCTCGTCCTGACGCATTGCGAAGGCCGTGACGGCCATGATGGGGATATCCTTGATCGCGCTGTCGTCCTTGATCCAGCGCGTGAGATCCAGTCCGGAAACCTCCGGCAGCTGGATATCCATGATGATCAGGTCGGGTTTGTGCTCACGTGCAAGGTCGACGGCTTTCAGCCCGTCACGACTTTCGACGGTCTGAAATCCAAAGGCGTCCAGGAGGTCGCAGAAGAGCTTCATGTTGAGCTCGTTGTCTTCGACGACCAGGACTTTCTTGGCGGGGGGCGTCGCCATAAAGCTTTCACGCTAGAAACGACCGGGCTGATTCCCGGGAAGGTCTCAACTGTTAGACCTGAGAGTATTAACCGCCGATTTTCAACTGCGCTTGACAGGCCTGCGTGTTAAGCCCGGTTGATTAACAAAACTGGCGGTCAAACAAAGACTTCCGGACGGAACTGAATGTTACCCGTCAATTCTGCTCATAGCACTGAATTTTTGGCCTCCGCCTGTCGCGACTGCCTCTCGCGTTGGGTTGGAGCGGCGCGCGCCTGTCCAAAGTGCCGATCGGTACGAATCGTCTCGCATCCGAAGCTTTTCGAGCTGACCGTAGCGCACATCGACTGCGACGCGTTCTACGCCTCGATCGAAAAGCGCGACAATCCGGAGCTGGCGGCACAGCCCGTCATCGTCGGCGGGGGCAAGAGAGGTGTCGTCTCCACCTGCTGCTATATCGCCCGCACCTACGGCGTCCGCTCCGCAATGCCGATGTTCAAGGCGCTGAAGCTTTGCCCCAATGCCGTCGTCATCAAGGGCCGGATGGACCTCTACGTTCAGGAAGGCCACCGCATCCGTGAGATGATGCAGACGCTGACGCCGCTGGTCGAACCTGTCTCGATCGACGAAGCCTATCTCGACCTTTCCGGAACAGACGCCCTCCACGGCGCCCCGCCCGCCATCAGCCTGATGCACCTGCAGAAGGAGGTTGAACGTGAGATCGGCATCACCATCTCCGCGGGGCTCGCGAGCAACAAGTTCCTCGCCAAGACCGCCTCGGAAGCAGACAAGCCGCGCGGTTTCTTTGCGCTCTCAATCGACGAGGCTCCGGCCTACCTCGCCGGCAAATCCGTCCGCATCATCGGCGGCGTTGGCGCGCAATTCGAAAAGAAGCTGAATGGCGATGGCATCCGCACTGTCGCGGACATCCAGCGCATTGACGTGAAGACGCTCGTCCGCCGCTACGGCGAGACGGGTCTCTGGCTGCACAACTGCGCCTTCGGGCGGCACGAGCGGAAAGTCGATCCCGCAGGCGAACGCAAGAGCGTGTCGTCCGAGACCACGTTCAACGACGACATCTCTGACGCTCGCTTGCTCGAAGATATCCTCTGGCGCCAGTCCGAACGTACTGCCGACCGCGCCAAGCATTCCGGCGTCGAGGGCCGCGTCGTCACGCTGAAGCTGAAGACCCACGACTTCAAGACCTTGACGCGCCGCGTGTCGCTGACCGAGCCGACCCAACTGGCGCAGGTAATCTTTCGTGCCGCCAAGCCGATGCTGACTCGCGAAACTACCGGCCTGCGCTTCCGTTTGCTTGGCGTTGGCATCTCGGAGTTGGTCGATGCGAAAGCCGACGCCCTCGACCTCGCGGACCCCCAATCCCTCAAGCGCGCCAAAGCCGAACGCGCATCTGACAAGGCTCGCCAAAGGTTTGGTGACGGAGCGGTGATGACAGGCCGTGGCGCACGCATACAGAATGAGCGCGAAAAGAAGTAAGCTTGGGCGCCAATCAAGGCTGCTGGCCGCTCGCATTCGAAAACCTGCATGTCGCTCATGTGTTGCGGCCGTAGCTGATCCGGCTGCCGGAACTCAAGACTTCCAGACACGTTTCATTCGCTGCGGTGCCTACCCATAGGCCTGCTGCGCGGTGCAGCGACTTAAAGAATCTCTATGCCCTCCACGCGTACCGACGCGACCTTCTCGCCTGCCGCATACTGCATACCGCAAGGCGATCTCGACATGTTCGGCGCGCCTGATCAAGCGGCCCAGCGCGACCTGGCAGAAGGCATTGCCGTCCTTCCACGCCACATCCATTCGCTTGCAACAAAAGGCCAGATCGCGCTCAACCTGCCGCGCCTCTCACAGGCCGTCGTAACCTGATCCGAACGCGGCTATGACAGCCTCCTCACGGGGGCTGTCATGACGCTCAACGAAACCTTTCGCGCAAAAGTATGGACGCAGGAAAGCACGGGCGCATGGCATTTCGTGACGCTGCCGGCGAACCTGTCTGAGCGCATCCGCACGCTGACGATGGGCCAACTTAAGCCCTTCGGCTCCTTCCGCGTGAACGCCCGCACCGGCCTCAGCCGCTGGGAAACCTCGCTGTTCAAGGACACGAAACGCGAGGTCTTCGTGCTGCCCGTGAAAGCCGACGTCCGCCGCAAGGAGAAAATCAAGCCGGGCGATACCATCGAGGTCTCGATCTCCTTTGAATTCTGAGCCCGCCTGCTACAAGTTGCTCAAAGAGGGAGCTGCCCATGTCCGTATCCGACCGCCTCAAGTCCGCTGGCATCGCCCTGCCGGACGCTCGCCCACCCGTCGCGAACTACGTCCCGTGGGTCATCACCGGCAATCTGCTCTTCATCTCGGGCCAGGTCAGCGTGAATCCCGAGGGCTTGATCAAGGGCCGGCTCGGCGAGGACATGACGCTTGAGCAGGGCCAGCGAGCCGCCCGCGCCTGCGCCATCAACCTGATTGCGCAAATGAAAGCCGCACTCGGAGATCTTGAGCGCGTAACGCGCATTGTGAAACTTGGCGGCTTCGTCAACGCCGCACCCGACTTCATCGATATCCCAAAAGTCGTGAATGGTTGCTCGGACCTGATGGTTGAGGCCTTCGGCGACAAGGGCCGCCATGCGCGTTCCGC
>CANJXY010000303.1 GCA_947478925.1 Hyphomonadaceae bacterium
CCATGGTCGCTCTCCATCATGTGTGGAGGACGAACGTGCCGCTATCGCCGTTGTTCCTGCGCTTAGCCCGCTTTGGCCGCGTCCATCACTGCGGTCAGCATCGCCACGGTCGGGAAGCCGTCGGCGGTCAGGCTCTTGCTCTTCTGGAATTTCTGCAGCGCCCCGCGCGTGCCGCGCCCGATGATCCCGTCCACCGTGCCGGCGCTGAAGCCCAGCGTGTTGAGGCCCGTCTGGAGGTCTTTCGCCTGTTGCGGCGTCAGCATCTGGATGTCTGTCGGCCATGGCCGCGTCAGGTCCGGCCGTCCCGCCAGCCGATCCGCGAGAAGGCCGATCGCCAGCGCGTAGCTGTCCGCATTGTTGTATTTCTTGATCACATAGAAATTGTCGAACAGCAGGAAGGCTGGTCCGTACGACCCGGCCGGGAGGAACAGCTCGGCGCTCAGGATATCCGTGTCGGCGAACACCGCCGGCATCACCGGCGTGATCCCGATCGCCTTCCATGCCGCAACCGTCAGCTTGCGTCCGTCGCCATAGCTGTAGTCGAAGCCTGTGGGGATGGCCGCTTCAACGGCCCAGGGCTGACCCTTTTTCCATCCGAACGACGTGAGATAATTTCCAGCCGACGCCAGCGCATCGCCGGCATTGGTCCAGAGATCCTTGTGGCCATCGCCATCGAAATCCTTGCCATACTGTATGACGCTCGACGGCATGAACTGCGTCTGCCCGATTGCGCCGGCCCAGCTCGCTTTCCTGAACTGCTCGCGCGTCGCCGATCCGTCGTCGATCAGACGCATGATCGCGACGAGCTCGATCTCGTTGAAATCCTTGCGCCGTCCGACCGCCGCCTGGCTCGCCAGCACGCGCGGTGCATCCTCATTGCCGATCACCGCGCCATAGGCCGACTCCATCCCCCACACGGCTGCGAGGATCTCGCGCGGCGGCGCGTAAGCCGCCTCTATCGCGGTGAACGTGTCGGCGTTCGCCGCCAGCTTGGCTTGCCCGTTGGTGATCCGCGTCGGCGACACGGCCGACTTCGCATAGTCCCAGATCGGCTTCACGAACTCGGCCTGGTTGTCGAATGACTGGGCCTGCGCCGTCGCTTCGACCGGGACCAGTCCGTCCAGCACAGCGCGCACGGTTTCTGGCTTGCGCCCGGTCATGGCGGACTTGGCGGCGAAATTGTCCCGCCAGCTATCGAACTGCGAATTGCCCGAGCTGGCGAAACCACCCGGCGTCACCGGTTCAGGCGCCGGCGGGGGCGGGGATTCGGCCGTTGCCGGCGTTTGTGGATGGGGTCGGCTGCCCGAGACCTTCGTCGTTGCGCAGGCCGCGACCACCAAACCCAGCGCGATGCCGGCCGTCGCCCACTTCCAGGTCCGCACTTTCATGCCAGCCGCCTCCGAAGTCCGAGCATCAGGTTACCACAAGGGATGCGGCAAACTGGCCAGATTTTCACGCCGGATTCATGAATGACGCCGGAACGTTAAGGCTAATTTACGTCCGGAACCGCCCGCATTGTTGATGTTCCGGCCCCGTGGTTGACACCGGTCGGGGCCTCCGTTACAGGCCGCGCTCCCGTAAATCACGCTATTCAGACCGGCAGCCCGCCCATGAAAGTCCGTTCCTCTCTCAAGTCTCTCAAGGGCCGCCACCGCGACTGCAAAGTCGTCCGTCGCAAGGGCCGCACCTACGTGATCAACAAGACGGACCCGCGCTTCAAGGCCAAGCAGGGCTAATTCGCCCTTACGGCTAGCTGCGCTTGCCCGCCTGAACCAGTGCCCGCATAGTGGCGGCATGTCTCGCCTTGTATCCCTTACCACAATAGCAGCTTTCGCGTGCCTGACGGCCATTGGTCTGTCAGCGTGCGGCGATAAATCGTTCAATCCTGGCTCCGCAGGGCAGGTCGCCAAGCCGGTCGTCTCGACCGAAGACGCAGACGGCGAGAAGAACGCCCAGAACCTCAGCCAGGAATTGCTCGACAAGCTGAAGGACACAAAGAACGAGGCCGAAGCCGCCACGCTCGAGGAAGAGATCTGGGACGCCTGGCTCGTCTCCGGCTCCGCCACGGTCGATACGCTGATGAAGCGCGGCCTCGAATACCAGCAGGGCGAAGACCTCGAAGGCGCGCGCGACGCCTTCGACAAGGCCATCGCTATCAAGCCCGACTATGCCGAGGTGTGGAACCGCCGCGCCGTGCTGTTCTTCAATGATGGCAAGTATGACGAGGCGATGGCCGATCTCGAATCTGCCATCCGGCTCGAGCCGCGCCATTTCGGCGCCTGGATCGGACTTGCCATGATCTTCGAGTCCGTCGATCGGCCCGAAGCGGCCTTGAAAGCTTACGAGAAAGCGCTCGCCATCCACCCGATGGCGCAGGCCGCTGTGCAGGGCAAGAAACGCCTCGAGCGCGCGGTCAACGGTTCCGCGCTTTAAGATTTTTCCCACAGGCCCATGCACAGGGAATGTCGCCCGGCGACGCGCCCGTCGTTGGATGTGGTCCCGCGCCCCGGTAAAGTGACCCCCACAACGCTTCCGGGAGATCAACGATGGACGACGGCGCAGCAGCAGCCGCCCTCACGCAGGCGGCCAAGGACAAGCTCCGGCAGACGGTCGACAAGATCGAGAAGCTTGAGGAAGAGAAGAAAGAAGTCGGCGGCCAGATCAAGGACGTCTACCAGGAAGCCAAGTCGATGGGCTATGACACCAAGGCCCTGCGCGCTGTCATCCGCCTCCGCAAGCTCGACCGCCAGGAACGCGAAGAAGCCGAAGCGATTCTCGACACGTATCTTATGGCCCTGGGTGAAATCTGAGGCTTGATCCCTCATGGTGAGCAGCATGCGGCGCGTGCGTCCGTTGAACCCAGAGGGCGTGCTCACCGGCGGAAGTGACAGGGCAGGCCGTCTTCCCTAATCTGCGCCCATGAAGCGCGAAGTCGACAAGCGCAAAACCCAGAAGGCCCTGCGCAAGCTGCGTCGTGCCGCCGAGGCCGCGACAGCCGAAGAGGGCCCCGGCCTCACCACCTGGGAAAAGGACTTCGTCGAAGGCGTCACGACGCGGCTCGAAACCTACGGCTCCGCCTTCCGCGATCCCGGCAAGGGACGCCTCGAGGAGGCGCTTTCGGCTCGGCAGGCGCAGGTCACGCGCGTCATCGAGAAGAAGTCGCGCAAGACGAAGGCCGAGGCCAAGGTGACGCCCGCTAAAGACGGATCTGCAGACCTGGCCAAACGCGTGGGACCGCGCCGCATGTCGTCGTTCAAAACGAAAACCAAACCCGGCTGGAAGCCCCGTGGTCGCGACATCAACGACGACAGCGAGCCGACACCGACAGAGCCCGCGACTTCCAAACGGCCGACCCTGAAAGTCATCCCCGGCGGGAAGCGCTGAAGAGGCGCGCACGTTGCCCCGCTAAGCCTGACAAATGTCGGGATCCAGGGCAGATGGCGAACCTTCTTCCAGCGCGGGGCTTCGCGCCCGTGCAACCGGCGCAAGCGTTCCCGGGGTCCCGACGTTCGTCGGAACAAGCGCGAAGCGCTTTTCGTTTGCGCCGATCCTGCACTAGAACCGTCGCATGACCCACTTCCTTCCCATCATCCGCGCTGGCGAGCATGCTTTCACGCTTCGCGTCACTGAGGACCTTTGCGTCGGCCCGCTTGGCCACGTCTTCCTGTTCGGTGGCGCGGGTCTTGGCGCTGCAGTGCTTGCCC
>CANJXY010000304.1 GCA_947478925.1 Hyphomonadaceae bacterium
TATGCCGCCTGCTGACATCATGCTGGCAGCACACGCATGACCTGATGCGCCATCAACCTCGCAGAGGCGCGCATGCATCTGGTCCGCTATCACGTGGCCGTCTCGCTCGACGGCTTCATCGCTCCCGTGGATGGCGCGACCGAGTGGCTCGAGCCCTATGGCAAGGTCGCCATGGGTTTCATCGGCCCATGGATGAAACAGATTGGCGGCATCATCGTCGGACGCACCACCTACGACCGGTCGATCCGCATGGGTGGCTGGATGTGGGGGCAGACGCCTGCCCTGGTGATGACCTCGCGCCCACTCCTCAAGGGCCCGCAGACAGTCGAACCCTATGGGGGCGATCCCGCGCAGGGCCTCGCCCGCTTGCGCGCCCGCATGATCGAGCAGGACCTCGAAACGGATATCTGGCTCTTCGGCGGCGGCGTCACGGCCGGCCTGTTTCTCAACAAAACCCTCATCGATCTGATCGAAGTCGCCATCATTCCCGTGGCTCTGGGGCAGGGCAAGCCATTGTTTGCCGACGTCGAAGCGCGCACCACTTTCGATCACGCCGGGTCGCAACCCATCGGCATGGGCGTCGTGATCAATACCTACCGTCGGCAGCTTCCGGCGTTCAGGCGTGGAAGCGTACGAAACTGACGGACGCGATCGCTTCTTCTTCGGCAGGCGCCGGATCTCGCCGGGCCCGACACTGACGGCTGCTTCGCTTTCGGCCCGCTCATCATAGTCGCGCAGCGGGTTCCACAACAAAGCGGCATTAGCTTCGAACAAACCCGCCGCGCGAAATCCTGAGGCGGTTACTCGACGCCGTATTGGATCTCGTTCCTGACCTTGTATCCCGTGATCGGGAAGTCGGTGAAGAAACCATCGAGGCCGAGCGCGAGGTAACGCCTGATGGCGGCTTCAACAGGTTCGCCCTTCACCGGCGGCGCATCGTTGCGGAACGTCCATGGGTGCACGAGGATGCCCCTGGCGTGGGCAGCTTCCACCACGCCCGTCGACTTTCCGTCGGCATCGATGAGCATGCCAAGGCTGGGGCCCAGACCGTCCCAGAAGGGCGCGCCCGGTTTCGCCATCGCCGTATCCAGTCCCGCCTTGTCGGCGACGAGCATCACGACCGGGAGCTCCGTCATCGTACTGATCTTCTGCACGAAGTCCGGCTCGAACGACTGGATGAAAATCGGCGAGCCCTTGGCGGCGAGGCCATGCTTGTCGAGCGTTGCGAGAATTTTCTCCGCCATGTCGGGCTGGCCTACGCTCGCGAAATACGCAGGCGACTTGGCTTCCGGATAAACGCACACGGGCTTGTCGGCCACGGTCTTGCGCGATGTCGCGAGGCTCAGCACTTCGTCGAAGGTCGGAATCTGATAAAGTCCATCGAACACTTTCGTCCGGCCGGGGAAGGACTGAACCGCGCGCAGCGTCTTCAACTCGGCGGCCGTGAAATCCGATACCCACCAGTCGTCTCGCCCGGCATACTCCGGGTCGGTCGAGCGCCGCTTGCGCTTGGAGAACTCCGGCTTGGCGGCAATATTGGTCGTGCTCGATAGGTAAGTGTCATGGCGCACGATCAGCACCCCGTCCTTCGACAGCACAAGGTCCGGCTCGATGCAGTCCGCGCCATCGTTCAGCGCCCGCAGGTAGGATTCGATCGTGTGCTCGGGCAGGGCGCCCGACGCGCCCCTGTGACCGATGATGATCGGCTTCTCATGGCCCAGCGAGGGAAAGGGCCATCGGCCTGAAGCGCCCCCGGCAGACCCCGCCAAGGTGTCACAGGCGGCTAGCGCCAGAACCTGCGTGAGGGCGAATATTGCGAGAATCCGTGAGCGTTTCATGGGTGGAACCTTGCTCATCCATCTGACGTATGTCGAGGGCATAGCCTGAGGACAGTGACCGTTTCTTGACGTGGCTTTCCCGAGGGAGCATTGGGGCCATTCATGAGCAAGCTCGGCGCCTTCATCAACAATATGGACGCGAAGGTCTGGCGCACCGTCTGGGTGTCGCTGGCCCTGCTGGCCATGGTTATCGCCATGATCGTCCTCGCCAGCGTCACCGGCCTCGCTGATCATGTCGACCAGCAACTGGTGGACCTGCGGAACAGTCCGTGGGCCCTGCCCATGACCATTCTCCTGTTCAACATCACGAGCTTTCTGGCCGCCCCCCAATTCGTGCTGTTCGGCGCTTGCGTCGTGGCGTTCGGGCCGTGGCTGGGCTGCACTTATGCCATGATCGGCACCATCGTTTCGGCCTGGATCCACTTCTATTTCGGCCGCTTTGGCGGACACGCCCTGGTCGAGCGTTATGGCGGTGACACCGTGAACCGACTGTCGCGTTTCATCGGCAAAAATGACTTCCTCGCCAGCCTCATCGTGCGCTCCGTCCCGACCGCCCCCGCTGTCGTCGTCAACATGGCCTTCGGCGCCAGCCAGGCCAATTTCTGGCGCTACACAGCGGGCGTCATCGTCGGCTCGATCCCCAAAATCCTGATCGTCGCCCTGCTGGGCCAGTCGGTGCTCTCCGCGATGGGCGGCGGCCTGATGCTGGCAATCGGCGGCGGCATCACCGTGGTTGCGATCTGGATTTCTGTCGCGCTTGCCGCCCGCAAGGCCGTCAACGACGAGCCCGACCTGCAAAAGCCGGAAGATGTCGCAATCGCCGCGTCGGAAAAAGCCGTCGAATAGCGCCGCTTCCCGGGCCAGCCATCCTAGGCATGCAGAGGTCGAGAATTCCGCGCCGGTCATCCGAAAGGGTAAATTCGTCCGTTGGCCGGTGCTCCGCCAGCTTGAATTTTCTGCGACTTGACGCAAAGCTGCGCCCCGATCATAGAACAATCATGCGCGCACGGGGTGTCACCCTTCTTCTCTCCTTGCCGGGGCTGCTTAGCAGCCCCTGGGCGCGTTCGTGATCCGGGCATAGCTCCGCGGGTCGCGCGTTCAGGGGTCCCAGCACATCACCCCAGACAATGACCTGACAGGACGTTCCCGATGACCACCCCTACCCAGAACAGCACAGGCAAAGATCGCGTATTGATCTTCGACACCACGATGCGTGACGGCGAGCAGTCTCCCGGCGCCTCGATGACGCTGCGCGAGAAGCTCGAACTTGCCGAACTGCTTCAGGAAATGAAGGTCGACATCTGCGAGGCCGGTTTTGCCGCCTCCTCCGAAGGCGATTTCCTTTGCGTCAGCCAGATTGCCGAGCTGGCCAAGGACATGGCGATCTGCACGCTCGCCCGTTCCACGCTGAGCGACATCGACAAGGCGGGGGAGGCCCTCAAGAAGGCAAAGAATCCCCGCATCCACACCTTCATCTCGACCAGCCCCGTGCACATGAAGCACAAGCTGAAGATGGGTCCGAATGCCGTGCTCGAAGCCATCGGCGCGTCGGTTACCCATAGCCGCAAATTCGCCGGCGACGTCGAATGGTCGGCCGAAGATGCGACCCGCACCGAGTTCGACTTCCTCTGCAAGGCGATCGACGTCGCAATCTCGTCCGGCGCCACAGTCATCAACGTACCCGACACGGTCGGCTATTCGCACCCGACAGAGTATGGCGAGCTGTTCCGCCGCCTGATCGAGAACATCCCGAACTCCGACAAGGTCATCTGGGCGACCCACTGCCACAACGACCTCGGCCTCGCTGTCGCGAACTCACTGGCCGGCGTCATCAACGGCGCCCGCCAGA
>CANJXY010000305.1 GCA_947478925.1 Hyphomonadaceae bacterium
GTAGTCCGCCAGCGGACCGAAGCCTTCAAAGCGCGTGCCCCAAGCATCACCCTGCACCGTCGTTTCCGCGACGATCGTAGGGGCATACTCGCGAACTTCGAAACTGCCGTCGGAAAGCCGCAGGGCGAAGGAAGGTTCCTCCACGCCCTCGGTCACACAGGCCGCGACGAGAAGTGGGAGCCCGAGTAAAAGCAAAAAGCGCATGGATGCCTCCGGTTTGAACCTGATACGCGCGCACGCGGTCGCCGGATCATTCCCCCGCTGCGGCACTGGTTTTTCATGTCGACAAGTCTAGGGTTGGCGAGGACGCAAGAAACAACGCGCGGAGAAGCCGATGACCACCAAATGGAATGCGCAAAACAGCGATCCAGTCTCGCGCGGCCTGATGTCGGGGTTTCCGCCGGCGTTAGACAAGCGCGTACAGTCCGAAGGAGAGCTGGCGGGGAGCTCCTTCCCGCAGACGCGGTGGGCGTTCAGCCATCAGCGCGAGCTGAAATGTACGGTGAATATTCGTCGAGGTGCGGGGGCGGCTTCGGCTTTGTCGAAGAAGCTGCGCGATGACATCGATGGGGTCGCCTTCACCACGATGGAGGGCGAGCAGACGACGTGGGCACAGTCGCTGGATGCGATGTTCACGGATGGAATCGTGATCCTGCATCGCGGTGCAATCGTCTATGAAACCTATCGCGGTGCGCTGTCGCCGGACTTGCCGCATATCGCCTTCTCGATGACCAAGTCATTCGTTGGATTGATGGCGGCCATCCTGGCGCATGAGGGCGTGCTCGATGAGGCGGCGCCTGTCGCCAGTTATGTTCCGGAACTGGCCGGGTCTGCGTTTGCAGACGCCACAGTGCGTCAAGTCATGGATATGACCGTCGGCGTTAAGTATTCGGAGAACTATGTCGATCCCGAAGCGGAGGTGCGGACCTATGGCATTGCCGCGGGATACGGAAAGCCGCCGAAGGGATATGACGGACCGCACTCGATCGTCGCGTTTCTCTCGACCCTGAAGAAGCAGGGCGAGCACGGCGTGGCGTTTGCCTACAAGACCTGCAACACTGAAGTGCTTGCCTGGATCGTGCAACGCGTGAGCGGCAAGGCGATGGCGCAGCTTCTGTCGGAACGCATCTGGCAGAAAATGGGTATGGAAGAAGATGCGCACATCATCGTCGACCCGGTCGGGATGGCGGCGTGCGGCGGCGGCATGAACATGTGTTTGCGCGATCTCGCGCGCTTCGGGGAGATGATGCGCAATCGCGGCGTGTTTAATGGGCATCAGATTGTGCCGGCAGCCGTGGTTGACGGGATTGCCGGCGGCGCGCGGAAAGAGGATTTCGCCAAGGCCGGATACACAACCCTCCCGGGCTGGAGCTATCGCACGCAGTGGTGGGTGAGCCATGACGCTCTCGGATCGTACACGGCTCGCGGCATCCATGGACAGGTTTGCTGGATCGCGCCGAAAGCGGAGCTGGTGATTGCGCGGTTCGCCTCGCACCCGGTTGCAGCGAACGGGAATTCGGTGTTGGACAAGGTGTCCTTGCCGGCCTACGCGGCGGTGGCGGCACATCTGATGCGGGACTAGATTTGCGGGTATGCTCACGTCCCAGGACTGACGCTGCTGCGCTGCTTATCGACGACGAGCGCTTCGAGGGCTCTAGCAGAAATAGAGCACATCCTTGCAGGGGTCGCAGGCTGTCTGGAAGGACGCGCGCGGGGTAACGGACGGATCAACATCACCCTAGCCTTTCACGCCTGCCTCGCTAGGTTGCGCGCACAATACAGCAATACCGGGAGACTGCCGTTATGATGATCGACAACCTGTTCTCGCTGAAGGGCCGTGTGGCGCTTGTTACCGGCGGGTCGCGCGGTATTGGCAAGATGATCGCACAGGGCTTTGTCGAGAGCGGCGCGAAGACCTATATCTCCGCGCGCAAGGCGGACGCGTGTGATGCGACAGCAGCGGAGCTGACAGCGCTTGGCCATGCGGAGTGCATCTCGCTGCCGCAGGACATTTCGACGGTTGCAGGCGGCAAGCTGCTGGCCGAGGAAATCTACAAGCGCGAAGGCAAGCTCGATATCCTCGTCAACAATGCGGGAGCTGCATGGGGCGCGCCGTTCGAGGAATTCCCCGAGCATGGTTGGGACAAGGTGATGGACCTCAACGTGAAGTCGCCCTTCTTCCTGACGCAGGCCTTACATGCCGCGTTGAAGAAAGCTGCGAGCCCGGAGCGGCCCGCAAAGGTGATCAACATCTGCTCGATCGACGGCATTCGCCTCAACCCGTGGGACACGTATTCATATCACGCGTCAAAATCGTCCCTGCTTTACCTGACAAAGCGGATGGCGGCGCGGCTGATCGACGACAACATCGTGGTGACGGCAATTGCGCCGGGGCCGTTCGCGTCGGAAATGAACAAGGCCGCGCGCGATCAGGCTGACGCTGTCGCCAAGCGCACGCCGTCGCGCCGCATCGGTCGCGATGAGGATATGGCGGGAACGGCGATATTCCTCGCGTCGAAGGCCGGCGATTATGTTGTCGGCGACTCGATCGCGGTCGATGGCGGCATCGCTTACGCTAGTTTGCCGAAGGATGGGCCGAGCTAACCTCTCGGATTCACAGTCTCAATGTCACCGAATGCAGCCGGTTCCCGCCGGCTGCATTTTTTTGGTCTGCGTTTCGTGAGGAACCACATCGCCGTCATCGCCGTTTCGATCTGACCATCAGCAGAAAGGCGATCACGCCATGAGCGCGTATGTTGACGAACTTGCCTTCGCCCCCAAGCGGCACTTCAACCGACCGGAAGAGGTCCTCGAGGACGAGAAACTCAACTACGGTGAAAAGCGCCGCATTCTGGAAAGCTGGAAACACGACGCTCAGCGTTTGGCGGAAAGCACAGCGGAGAACATGACAGGTGGGGAAAAAACCGACCTGCGTGAGGTCTCGCGCGTACTGGTGCAACTGAAAGCAATGACCGTTCCGCTCGAAGCCATCCAGGAGAACCAGACCACGCACGTCGTGTCGGGCATGGTCATTGGCGGCTTGCTTGGCGCGGCTGTGGGCCTTGTCGCGAGCGCCGCTACGGCAGCCTCCCTTGTAATTGTCGCCCAGACAACGGTTGCGGGACTCATCATCGGCGGCGCGGTCAACGCGCTGCGCAAGCCGCGGTCATAGCGGGAACCCGGACACATCCGGGACGTTCCAGTGCGGCATACTCAAGGAGACCCTCATGAAGACGTTGATCATTGCAGCTGGCGCGCTGGCCGCGTTGGGCGCTGCAGCCTGCACGTCCTCTGGCAATACCGAACGTGGCGCTGTTGGTGGCGCCTTGCTTGGCGCGGCCGCCGGCGCAGTCATCGGTAACAACACGGGTTCCGGCGACGCCGGCCAGGGCGCAGCGATCGGCGCAGCGACTGGCGCGATTGCGGGTGGCGTGGTCGGCTCTCAGCAGGATCGCAACACCACACCGCAGGCTGGACCGCATGGCGAACCGCTGGTGTACGACAATTACACACGCCGGTATTACTACGTTGATCGCAACACAGGCCGAACCTATTGGTCGAATGGCGATTACCGCGGTTAAGGCTACCGCCTCGTCGCACCATTCAAAACCTCAATGAAGGGCGCTGGGCATGCAGCGCCCACTTCGCGTCGGGCATCGCACAGA
>CANJXY010000306.1 GCA_947478925.1 Hyphomonadaceae bacterium
ATGTTGCCGCTCGCTCCGAAAAGTCCGTCCAGTGCTGAGTCACGTACGCTGAGACTTCCTGGTTGGTCGGCAGACGGATTGGCGCGGCAGACTGTTCGTGGCTCGCGCAACCCGCCAGAAGTACTGCCAACCCAACCAGAAAGCGCGACATGCCGCTACTCTACGCATCGTCTTGGAACTCCCGCAAGCTTGAGAATGCGGGGCGGCGACCGGCAGCAAGGGGCCGCGTGCTTGCCGAGACTACGAACGTGGCGATCAGTCAGGGTCGATCCACATTGGTCATTCGACGATGATGCTTCGTTGCGGCGGGTCATCGCCCAAAAGCTGCCGTTCAACGTGCTAGTGCACGCAAGGTGATTGAGGGGCTGCTCCAGCTTCACGCCAGCTGCTCACCTTGCTGAACAAGTAGCCATCGATAGCGCGATAGTTGGCAACCTCAGGCGAACTGGCCCAGTACTGGATCGCGACCCCACTTAGAACGGCGCTGTGGATACACGAATAGTCCTGCGACGGATCAACTCCTGTCTCTCTGCAGGCACCAACGACGTGGTCGCTTGACGGCAGTTGGTCTTTGACCGTGCGCGGGTCCAAGTCTGTGAACGTCCACCCTCTGGGAATTTCGGCATAATAAATCTTGTACAGTCTGCTCTGAGGATCCCACTCGATGCGCCGCCCCAACTCACCTTCTGAGTACTGCCCTGTGCCGCGCCACAAATCTGCATCGTGAATGCCTGAATGAATGTACTTTAGGTCACGTGCCGACAGGACCGAGATGATGACGCGCAGCTCCGTGCCGGGGCGCGTCCCTACCGCCACCTCACCGCCGGGCCTGCCAATCACCGGAGCCAGCTCATTGTAAGGAACGACGACGGCCAACTCTGGCGTGGAAAGATCGACGGCCAGTTTGTCGAACTGTGGGACCAAGCCGTCAGCTGATAAGTACGTTTGAGGGACGATAAGACAGATATCACCTAGCCTTACAGGTACTCCGCCCGCAGGTGAACAACCCGCAATCAAGCCAGCCACCAATAGCCCTGCAATTTTACCCGCACACATCTATGTGCCCCCCGCCGACAGCCATAGCGAAGCCTAAGCGGCGTTGCCGTTCATTGGTAGCGTTGGTGTCACTTCTGATCGCGGCACCGCATGCGATGGCCCGGTTCCCCTAACCCAGAATGTGGCGATCCGGCTGGATCCATCCAATCGAGCCATTCATCATGCCCTCGCGGACCCGGCAGTTCATCGCCCAAACTCGGACGTTCACGCGTATTGAGATAGCGACCACCCGCTCCAGGTAGCTGTCATCACAGAAGGACCTCCTTCTGATCAGTGGTAGCGCGAGGTTCAAGTCGGCATATAAGCCGTTCTAGCAGGCCAACGAGCGCGCCGCCCAACTCTTCGGGAGTCGAGACTGCGAGCGCATTTTCATAGTTCTCGTTGACATAAAATCCGATCCCGATTGCGGCGACCTCAATGTCTTTTGCCGCCTGCAATTCTTGAATGACTCGACTGAGGTGGCGGTACAGGTAGCTGGCATCGTTGGCCTTAAGCGTTGCATCATCGCAAGGAACGCCGTCCGATATAACGATCAAGAAACGACGCGTTGCTTTCCGCTCTCTCAATCGAGAAGCGGCCCACTCAAGGGCCTCGCCATCTATGTTCTCCTTGGGGAGGTCCGGTCGCAACATCGAGCGAAATGACCAGCCGCCGGTTGCATGTCTCTGGTCTTCGGCAGAGCGGTAGATGACATGCAACAGATCAGCGACCCGCCCGGGTTTGGGAGGCGACCCGTTTTGCAGCCACCTCTTGCGAGATTTTCCGCCGTGCCACGTGACGGTTGTGAACCCGAGTACATCGACAGACAGACCGAGCCGAACCAGAAAGTCGCTCGCCACATCGGTGGCTGCCGCCGCGAGCAGCATGCCCTGACCACGCATCGATCCACTCTGATCGACCAGAATTGAGACCGTCGAGCTAGCCAGGGCGCTTGGGTCGATAGCGCCCTTGATGCGGACCGCTGCATCCAGGGCCGCCACCTCTACCTTGGCCCGCCAACCAACAAGTGCATGAGAGTAGGTCTCCCATGCCTCTTCAAGAGACGCAGCTTCTTTTGGTTGCAGCTTTCCCAGAATGTCATCGAGCATGCTCGCATCTGCGATCACATCGAAGTCCCGAGTGTACGCTCGGTAGTCAGGGGTGAGCGCTTCCACAGGAGTCGTCACTTCAGGCGTATTCGCTGCACGCCGTCCTCGGGCAGCGCGTAGTCCCCAAAGGAGACCCCGGAAGATAACGAAGAATAGTCCGACTACGATCCAGACTGCGACCAGCCCCAGCGAATTGAGACCCTTAGCGATCACGTCACCCGGTATGAGGATGGCAAGCGCAAGACACCCCAGTAAAACAACGCCAGCGGTCAGGAGGTCGTCCCGGCGCATGCTCCCCCCCCAACTAGAAATTCGATCTCTACGGTACCTGTCCGGACAGATTTGAAAAGCGCAGCGGAGAACCGCTACCCGCTTCTCAGTGTCGGCTTCGGCCGTGGTGCATGCCGAAACACAGAAAGTGGCGATCCGGCTAGGTCCATCCAGATCGGTCAGTCAGAGACGGAGCTGCGTTGCGGCAGTACCTCGCCCATAAGCTGCCGGCGGGGTCGAGAGCCGTCCACCGGGCCGATTGCAGGCGTATCGAACGCGTGAAACTATCATCGTATGCGCGAGCACGATGCAGGACGAGAACAGCCATTTGCGGATAGGATTGACGCTTGCTTTCCCTATGACGAACCGGCTGTTGCGCTAGGGCTTATCGATGAGGCCCGCGAAATTTCGATGAATGCCGCAGTCTGCGTTCTTTACGAAATTTGCGTCCCGCCCTATCCGCACGAGGTAACACGAGCGCGACGTCATGAGCTCCTCGCGCAGTGGATGTCGATGGTCAAGCACCCGGTTGCCGATCTGATCATGCCGTGCGCGAGGGCCCTGGTGGACGATGACCCGGTCGCGCCGTCGGTAGCCGAAGAAATACTTCGTGGCGTCAGCGCACATGACGGACAGCTTGCAGCGCTGGCAGTGGTTGTGGCGTCCACGGACGATACAGCGCCGTCGATAGTTGCGCTGGAGCATGAACTTCGACGGCGATGGGACCCAACTCCAACGTCCGCTTAGGGCCCCGTGTCTGCATCAACCCGGAATGTGGCGATCCGGCAGAGTCCATCCACTTTGGTCGTTCGACGATGATGCTGCGCTTCGGCGGGTCATCGCCCAAATGCAGTCACTCGGCGCGGTGGCGGAGATAAACCGAGCCAGCCAGGCGACGCTCACGCAAGTCGTTCAAGAATGGCGTGAACGAAGGTGTGCCAGCCCTCGTTCATCCACAAGGCGCTGACAATGACATGGGCTGCGAAGATAAGCGCCGTCCCAATGACCGTGGTACGATGCAGGCGCCGCATTGAAATCAGGTCAAACACATAGAGCGGCAAGAGAACGATTACGTAGAGCCGGATCGCATGATCCCAGAAGTCAGGCAGGTTGAAGCTGGGCAGCCAGAACATCCTATCGACAGCTGCTTGCAACACGACGGCAGATGACAGGATCATCAGGCGCCGGTGCGCCTCGGGCTTACGGCGAGCCAGAAAACCCCAGACAAAGAAGGTCGGGA
>CANJXY010000307.1 GCA_947478925.1 Hyphomonadaceae bacterium
AAGTGGGGCGGCTTCTGTTGCCAGGCGCCGCCCCGAGCCCCGCCTTAGCTGGCTAGAGCTAAGGACTTAAGTGTTCGGACTAGGTCCGCTGCTTACGCAGCAAGAGCTTGGTCCTGAGCAAAGTTGTCATTGGCAACTATTGCGTAAGAGGCTTCTATCGGGGCCAAAGCGGGCAAAGTCGTCGTCTTTACACGTCCGTCGATCCTGTGTCGGCCCCAGACAGTCCGGCCAATGCCCGGAGAAAATCTGGTGGAGCCGCCGGGCACTGCCCCCGGGTCCGGTCCGCTTATTACACGTGAGTTTATCGCCATAGTTCCTTGCGGAACGAGATCAATATAGGGTCTAAACCCTTAACCGCAAACCTAATGCTGCGTCACACAGAAGGCGTTGAGACGGTTGCCATCTGGATCGCGGAAGCAAGCTGCATAATACCCGCCACGCTCACAGGGCTCCGCCTCGCCACGTCCGCCTTGCGCAATCGCAAGGTCATAGAGGCGCTGCACCTGTTCCGGGTCCGCCGCCTGGAGAGCCACCACTTCCGTGCCGCATCCTGCCACGCGGCCATTCTGCGGCGCTTCCACACTGATGGCGGTCGGTGCACCGGGAACACCCCACGCGACACAGCCATCCCGCTCCATGGACCGGCGCGAGCCCAATTCACGGGCGATCCGATCGTAGAATTTTACGGCGCGCGGCAGATCCCACGTATCCAGCGTCACATAGCCTTGCATGACCATCTCCCGCGTCCGAATCCGATACGAATCGACGACAGGAACATAAATAGAACATCCATAGATGTTCTGCAAGTGTTCTCGTTAAGGGGGGGCTGCGAAAACCACGGGATCCTTGTGGCTTTGCCCTTCGTTTCGCGTAGCATCCGGGTTCCATAAAAGCCCTGGGGAGGGACGGACATGAAGAAACTCATCGCCGAGTTCATCGGCACTGCCACGCTCGTGTTCTTCGGCTGCGGTTCGGCGGTCCTCGCGGGACCAGAGTTCGTCGGCCAGCTCGGCATCGCTTTCGCCTTTGGTCTTGCCATCGTTGCGATGGCATACGGCATCGGTCCCATCTCCGGCTGCCATGTGAACCCTGCCGTCTCCTTTGGCGCCTTCGTCAGCGGCCGGATGAGCGCCACTGAAATGGTGACCTACTGGGCCGCGCAGTTTCTCGGAGCGCTCGCCGGCGCGGGCATCCTCTACCTCATCGCCTCGGGCAAGACGGGCTACGCGGTCGGCCCCTATGGCCTTGGCTCCAATGGCTTTGGCGAGGGCTATCTCGGCGGCTACGCGATGACGGCGGCGCTCGTCTTCGAGATCGTGGCGACCTTCCTGTTCGTCACCGTCATCCTCGGCGCGACGCAAGCCAAAGCCCCATCGCAATTTGCAGGCCTTGCCATCGGCCTCACGCTGGTGGTGATCCACATCGTCGGCATCCAGGTGACCGGCGTCTCGGTGAACCCGGCGCGTTCGTTCGGACCTGCCGTGTTTGCTCAGGGCGAAGCGCTGCAGCAGCTCTGGCTCTTCATCGTCGCTCCGCTCGCGGGGGCCGGTCTCGCCGGCCTTCTGTTTCGCGCCAAATTGCTCGAGGCAGACTGATCCCACCGTCGCCGTCGATGACGCGGCCTGATCGCGGACAAATTCTTGCGAAGCGCGGCTCTGAATTCGTGACGCGGTGAGTGTACGCACCTGCGACGTAATTGCTGCATCAAAAATCACGTGTTTTGCATTGGTTTCGCTGGCATGAATGCGCCCATCTCGCACTGGCGAACGCGCGGCTCAACATGCGCATAAGCGGTGCTATCGAACGCGGAACATAAAATCTCCCCGCAGCCGTTCAATTGCCTGATCTTCGCCCCATATGAGCGCGCATGGAAACTAGTGCGGCGCGGACGCGTTTACGTTCGCCGCCGTGAAGTTCCAGGCTCACGAAACGTCACCAACCACGAAGCGTCATGAGTATGTCACGGAGGTCCTGCCATGGTTGAAACACGCAGCCCCGAAGAAGCGCGCCGCGATGAGCGCACGCTGATGGACAGGCTTATCAGCCGACAGGGCCTCTCGCAGGACGAAGCCTTGACGATGGTCGTGAACTATCGCCAGGGCAAACGTGTCGAGATCGATCCGGCGCTGATGGAAGGCCTCGACGCGATCTGAGGGAGTTTTGCGTTGGCCCGAACGTGACCTCGCCAAATTCGGCAAGCTGCTGTCGGAGGAGAGGCTCAGCTCTCCACCACCGCCTTGAAGCCGCCGAAGATCATCCGTTTCATGTCGAACGGGGTCTGGAAGCCGTCATCCATTTTCATGCGCGGATCGGCCATCACCTTGGCATTGATCTCGTCGCGCTTTTCGCGGGATTCGTAGGTGATAAACGAGAAGAAGCAGATCTCGTCATCGGCCGCCTGGACGGCGCGCGGGAAGGACGTCACCTCGCCATAGGGCACATCGTCAGCCATTGCCTCGACATAACTGAGCGCCCCGTGGTCCATCCACACCATGCGGCCGAGCTCGGCCATCTTCCTATAGTCCGCGATCCTGTTCTTCTTCACCGGCAGGACAAAACCGTCCACATAGGCCATGATCGTCTCCTCCTGGTCTCCCACAGGACGATCATGACCCAGTCGATCCGACATGGCCCACGAATTTTTCGTGGGCGCCGGCGGGGCGAGCTTCCAGGCGCCAACAAACCTCTCGTGACTATGCCGGGCCCCCGCGCGGCTCACGCCACATCGCCTCCAGCGGCGGGCCGCCGGGTCCGGCTTCGAACAGCTTCATTCGCTCGAATCCCCGCGAGCGGTAGAAGCCGGTGTTCGCCGGGTTGGAGTTCTCAAGGTAGCAGGGCAGGCGGTCGCGATCTGCCGCGGCCAACACCGGCGCCATCAGCGCCTTGCCCAGACCCTTGCCGCGCGCGGCCTTCCGCGTGCCGATCGCGAACAAGTAGAGATGCGGCGTTTTGGGATGCTCCTTCTGCATGATGCTGCTCGCGCCCAGCGCGCGCTTCACCGCGCCTTTCGATCCCTTGCCGATCACTGAGGCCACCAGCGCCAGGGTCGGGATCAGCGACAGCTCGCGGTCCGCCGAGGAGTGGCTCCACATCGTCGCGCCCACATCGCCTGACAGGTGGCAGAACCCTCGCGGCAGGTAGACGCTCTTCGCCAGTGAGCGAAATACCGTCGGCATTGGCGCTGCATTGCCAAATATCCAGAGGTTCACCGGATCCTCCGAGAACGCCTCAGCAATAATCCCGCCGACCTGCCGCCAGTCGTCAGGCGACGCCGCAAGCGTGCCTTCAGGCAGGCTGATATCCAGTTTCGGCATTCCGCCCCGGTCCATCATGCGCCTTGTCCTCCAACACCCTGCGTTGTCGAGCTTGCTAGAGATGACGCCGTCGATCTCGATCAAGACGTTTACGCTCCAGCGGACAGCGATAAAAGTCGCCGCAGGGAGCGACAAGTCGGCCATTGGTCCGGCGCGTCGCCCACGACACCGGCACGGGCTGGCCTTGAAATCAGCGCATCCCGGCTCAAATCCCTGCAGGCGACAAGGGGACGCGTGGGAGCCGCCGCATGCAGGACGACCGGAATGAGGTGATCGATGCCTTTCGCGGCGTCGCGATCCTGTCGGTCATGGCGTTCCACTATTTTCTGT
>CANJXY010000308.1 GCA_947478925.1 Hyphomonadaceae bacterium
ACAAGGGGCGGGATGGCGTTGTCAATGGCGCTCTCAATGGCAATGGCGTTGTCAGTGTCGACGACGGGTGGGGAGCAGACGGCGTCTTCGGAACCTTCGATGACCAGCCGAACTTCATGGCGCTGACGCGTGGCACGACCTTCGTCGACCCAGCGACGGGCCTGAAGACGGAGATGGAGAACACGACGACGCCGTTCATCGACCAGAACCAGACCTATACGTCCAGTGCGTCGCATCAGGTGTTCCTGCGGGAATACAAGATGGTGGACATCGCTACCGACACCGTTGCCGGTGCAGTTGCCGTGTCGACCGGTCGCCTCCTCGACGGCGCCCAGGCTGGCAGCATCGCCAACTGGGGTGACATCAAGGCGCAAGCCAAGAGCATGCTCGGTCTCACCCTCAGCGATTACGACGTCAATGACGTGCCGCTCCTGGTAACCGATCCGTACGGCAAGTTCGTTGCTGGCGCGCATGGCTTTGCGCAGGTGGTCGTCAGCCTCAAGGTAATTGATAGCGCCACCGGCGCTGAGCTTGCGACCGCGCCGTCGAGCTTCACAGTCGAAGGGGTCGCCGGTGGGCTCGATCTGGCGCACCTTCTGGCATCGCAGATTCAGCTGCCGCCGGGCACAAGCCTGCCGACGCTGCTCCCCGGGCAGGCGTTCAAGGTCTCGGTCGTTGGCACGGGGCACGCCTTCCTAAACGACATCGCACACCACGCAGCTCCGGTGCTGATCGACCACGACGGCAACCCGGCCACGCCGAAAATTCAGCAGATCGCCGACCTGGACATCCAGGACGTCAACCGGGACGGGAAAATCGACCAGGTCGACATCACCGCCGACAACCACGACGTCAATCGCGACGGTGTTGTAAACGCCAAGGACCTTATCGCGGACGATGGGGCTTCCAACACCTACGACAACGAGATGCTGGATGCCCACTTCATCACCGGAGATGGCAGGGGCAACGAAAACATCGGCCTGACGACCGTCCACACGATTTTCCACTCCGAGCACAACCGGCTCGCGGAGAACAACAAGGACACCTTGGTCGCCTCCGGTGACGCCGCTGTCGTCAACGAATGGCTCCTTCCTGGAGCAGGTGGTGTTCGAAATGGCATCACCCAAGCGCAGCTGAATGCGATCAACGCGTTGGCGGGCACGGCCAAGGCCGCCGCCATCGACGCGCTGAACTGGGATGGCGAGCGCCTCTTCCAGGCCGCGCGCTTTGTCACCGAGATGCAGTACCAGCATCTTGTGTTCGAGGAGTTCGCCCGCAAGGTTCAACCAAACGTCGATCCATTCATCTTCACGAACTCGGCAGATCTCGATCCCGCGATCGTGGCGGAGTTCGCACACGTCGTGTACCGCTTCGGCCACTCGATGCTGAGCGATACGGTTGATCGTCTCGATAATAATCTCCAGTCCGTCGATGGCGGCGCCCAGCTGGGGCTCATCGAAGCGTTCCTGAACCCGCAAGCCTTCACGGCGAGCGGCGCGACCGCTGGAGACGCTGCAGGGGCAATCATCCGCGGCATGACCAGGCAGGTCGGCAATGAAATCGACGAGTTCGTCGTCGAAGCGGTCCGCAGCAACCTCGTTGGACTGCCGCTCGACCTTGCTGCGTTGAACATCGCACGTGGCCGTGACGCCGGCGTGCCGACCTTCAACGACACCCGGGCGCAGTTCTACGCGATGACCGGCGATGCCCAGCTCAAGCCTTATGTCAGCTGGCTGGAGTTCGGGCAGAACATGAAGAACCCGATCTCTGTCATCAACTTCATCGCTGCCTATGGGAAGCACCCGACAATTCTGTCGGCAACCACGCTTGAAGAAAAACGTGATGCTGCCACCGAGCTCGTGACTGGCGTTGACCTGGGCACGAACGGCGTCGCTTCGGATGCCATCGACTTTCTCAATGGCACAGGCGCCTGGAACGCCGAGAACTCCGGGCTGAACGACGTTGATCTGTGGATCGGCGGCCTTGCGGAAGCCAAGATGGAGTTCGGCGGCATGCTGGGCTCGACCTTCAACTTCGTGTTCGAAACACAGCTGGAAAACCTGCAGAACGGTGATCGGTTCTACTATCTGAGCCGGACCCAGGGCATGAACCTGCTTAACCAGCTGGAGCCAAATACGTTCGCCGACCTCGTGATGCGCAACACCAGCCTGGGCGACATCCACTCGACCCACATTGGCGGTACGCTCTTCGATACGCCCGACCTCATTCTCGAACTCGACCCGCGTGCGGCGCAGAATAACCCCGGCCTCGGCTCGGCGGATCCGACATATGCCGATCCGGTCTGGGGCGATGGATTATTCCATCTGGGTACGAAGGTTGTCCGCATCGTCAATGACGATGGCAATGACGCCAACGGCTTCGAAGGCGGCAACGTTCTCAAGTTCTTTGGTGGCGAGCACGTGGTTCTCGGCGGCACTGAAGGCAGAGACAGCCTCTATGGAGACCGCGGCATCGACACGCTCTGGGGCGATGGCGGTGACGACTATCTGAACGCCGGATCAGAAGCCGACCAGGTCTTTGGCGGTGATGGCGACGATATCATCGAGGACTTTTTCGGCGACGGCGACTTCCTGCGCGGCAACAAGGGCAATGACGTTGTCAGCGACACCCATGGCTTCGGTGACGTCCTGTTCGGAGACTCCGGCAAGGACTTCATCATGGCTGGATCGGATGTCATCGAGATATTCGCCGGTGAGGACGACGATTTCGTCCTCGGCGGCCTTGGCGCCGACACCCTGCTCGGCAACGAGGGCAATGACTGGATCGAGGGCGGGGAAGGTTTCGACGGTATCGGCGGCGACAACTCGGAGCTCTTCTTCGACTCCCCCATCATCGGCCATGACGTCCTGAACGGTCAGGGCAACGACACCGACTATGACGGAGAATCCGGCGACGACATCATGTTCCTGAACAACGGCATCACCCGCGCCAACGGGATGCTGGGGTTCGACTGGGTCATCAAAAAAGGCAATCCGAACTCAACCAGCCCCAACAATCCCGATCCTGATGTCGTCGATCTTGGCATTTCGCGCTTTGCAAACCAGCAGGCGCTGACACTCCGCGATCGCAACGACTCGGTTGAAGGGGCATCCGGCTGGAAGTTCAATGACACGATCATTGGCACGAACCGTCCTCCCGGCGCCGTCGGCGTCGCTGGCGGCATTGTTGGCGGCCCGACCACCGACAGCATGCTTCTGTCGCAGAACGTCTCTCTCATCAACGGGCTCGAAGCCTTCCTGAAACTGACACCAGGCGCGCTTCGCGGGCAGACGGTGGGCGCGGATGCGACGCCGTTTGGTGCGCTGGCGATCGATACGACCGTGTTTGACCCGCAGAACGGTGGCGACATCCTGCTCGGTGGCGGCGGGAGCGATCTGATCTTCGGAAAGTCCGGCAACGACCTGATCGACGGTGACCGTTGGCTGAACGTGCGGATCGAGGTGCACGCCAACAAGGACGGCACGGGACCGCTGGTCACCAACCTGGCGTCGGTGGGCGCCGATGGCTCCATCGACAGTCTGAACGAGATCAAGGCTGATCTGCTTGCCGGACGTATCAATCCCGGACAACTCCAGATCGTTCGTGAACTCATCACGACG
>CANJXY010000309.1 GCA_947478925.1 Hyphomonadaceae bacterium
GGTCGCGCCGCTCGATGGTTGTCGCCGTCCAAAGGATCGCGCCGTCACCGCCATCATGTACGCCGGATATTGCTGGTTCCCCGAACCAACCCATCCCAGCTGCAGGATAAAGTGACGGCGGAATCGGTGCGTCGGGTGTCGATTCTCTTGGCCCGGTCCTGCTAGCCGCATCGATCTCACCCAGATCGATGTCATCAGGAAGGCGAACCCCGAAATGCAGCAGTCGCGGCGCTCCCGTCTCGTCCGCCGCAATGGCGAAGGTGGTTCGCCCCCCATCGATGCGTTCATAGCGCGGCATGAAAACTCCCCGTAGACTATTACACTGGAGGATCGTTCGATCCGCGTCGAGGTTTCAATGAGTCGTGTAACGCTCAAGGCTGGCAACTCGGTTGCGAGGCTCGCGCCCGAAGTGGGGGGCGGCATCTCGGAGCTCATTCTTGCGGGTCACGAGATCCTGCTCCGCGAGCGCAATGTCGATGCCGGTGATGCTGATCCGCGAAATCTCGGCGAGTTTCCAATGGGGCCATGGGTCAATCGCGTCGCCAACGGCAGGTTCACCTGGCAAGGGCGCGATATCAACGTGGCGGATGGGCCGGGTCGGGATCCACAGGGACTTCATGGTATCGGTTGGCGTCTGGCATGGTCGGTTCTCGAACGAAGTGACAACGCTGCGTGTCTTGGCCTCACCTGGGATGGCGGGACAGGCTGGCCATTCCCTTTCAGCCTCATACGGCGTTTCTCTCTGAGCGCGCGCGAGTTGGCAATCGAAACGCGGTTGACCAATCTCGGATCCGAACCGATGCCTGCCGCAGTTGGGTTTCACCCGTACTTTCCGACGCTAGGCGCCGTCGTGAGGGCGAAGACGTCCTCTGGATGGATAACTGACGGCGTGGGGCTTCCAGCTTCCGTGGGGCTTGAAGATGTTGCCGCGCGATTTCAGTCCGGTCTCGTCATTGCCGCCGAGCCGCTCGATAACTGCTTCGTCGGCTGGGATGGCGTCGTCGTGATTGACTGGCCGACGCATACCCTGACGATGTGCACCGAACCAGCGTTGCGCTATCTGCAAGTCTATTCGCCGGTCAATGGAGACCGTTTCTGCGTGGAGCCGCAAAGCGCGATTCCGGACGCCTTCAATCGTGACCTGGCCGCAAGCGGCGTCTGCATCCTGCCGCCAGGAGCTGATTTAGGCGTACGCCTTCTCCTCAGCGTAACTCCGGGCGTTGAGACCGAACGACACTAGACGCCGCTAGCCACCTTGCGCTTCATGAATGGCAACGTCGCCACGCGCCGGAAGATGAGGCCGTTCACCAGGAGTCCAAATCCGATGCACGCAAAAAGCGTGATGACCATCAGGTGGATGTAGTGGATCGGCGTCCAGACAAACGTGAAATACGCGTAGAGGCTGGTGCCGAAGACAAGCGACGCCATAGCTGCTCGCGCATCCACGTTGCCGAAAGCAAGTCCGAGAATGAACGCGGAGAGGATCGGCATCGAGAGCAGGCCGTTGAGTTGCTGGACGAGATTGATGATCGAAGCGGCGCCAGAATAGACAGGCACCAGCAGGATCGAGAGCACCATGAAGACAAGGGAGATCACGGTGTTCAGTCGTCCTACATTTGGCGCCGACTTGAGAAACTTCTCGTGGAGGTCGCAAACATAGAGCGTGACCGATGAATTGAGGACGGATGTGTAGCTCGTCAGCACAGCAGCGGCCATGAAGGCGGCGAACGCTCCCGATAGCCACCCCGGGAGGACAGCATCGACGATGCGACTATAGGTCTGATCGCCAAGCGGTCCCAGAAGTTTGAAGGCGACCACGCCGGGCACGACCACAATGGCGGGTATGAAGATGATCCGGATCACCGTCGCTGCCAGCACGCCTTTTTGCCCCTCGCGCAGGGAAGGGGAAGCCATCGCACGCTGCGTGATGGTCTGATTGGTGCTCCAGTAGAACATCTGAATGAAGATCATGCCCGTTAGCAGGGTCGGCCATGGTATGGGCGAATCTTCCCCGCCGATCATGGAAAGTCGTTCCATTGGAATGCCGGAAAAGTCGAAATTGATCGCGGCAAGCGCAAGAACCACGACGAGTGCTGCCAGACCGAGGACGCCAATGCCAGAAATGGTATCGTAAACCGCCACGGCCCGCAGTCCGCCGGTGATCGCGTAGGCTGCGCCGACAACTGCGAGCACAGCTGCGATTACAACCAGTGGGACCTCGATGCCGAGAAGCGTCTTCAGGAACAGCGAGCTCGTGTAGAGCATGATCGGCAGATAGATAAAAACGTTCCCCAGAAGGAATAGTATAGAGACGCTGGCACGGAGATATTTCGAACCGTACTTTCGTTCCAGCAGCTCCGTCGTGGTCGTGCAGTTGTTGCGGTAGTAAATCGGCAGGAAGATGAAACAGAGCATCAGGAGCCCGGCGATGGCCGACAGTTCCCACCATGCGAGCAGCAACATCTGGTTGCCGTTCATGCCGACGAGTTGATCAGTTGAGAGATTGGTAAGCGTTATGGACCCGGCGACAAAGGGCCAGGTCAGGTTGCCGCCCGCCAGAAAGAATTCGCGGTTGGAATCGCTCGATCTGCCGCCCATGCGGCGCACTTGCCACGCCGTAGCCAGGGCCATCGCGATCGTCAGGCCGATGAACACAGCCCACTGTATGACACTGTTCTGCAACTTCCGTCCCTCCGCGACATCCCCGAACACGCACCGTAGTCTACACGCCCGGGGTCGGCTAGCGCGGTCACGCTCTCCGGTTTCTTGCGCCTAAACTGCGGATCCGTATCGATCGGGCGTCAATCCCCGTACACCGGCATTCGTCACTCTGCTACATGACGCCGCGTGCTTTTGTCGCCAGTATCACCACTCACGTAGCGCCCGTGAACGCGCCGGGCGGACTGCTGCGGGATGTGGGGCCTCCGCGCTCCGCTCCCTCGCTCAATTACGCCTTCAGCGGCAAACACAGGAAGCAGAACTGGCCGCGTAAGCGAACCAACCGTGGTCCGAAGAGAGCTGGCAGGTCAACACCTCTCCAACGAGTAGCATCTAATCCTCGTGATTGTTGGGGCAGGGGCCTGGGGGGTAGGACAAGCTTGTCGCTGGGTGAGCGGCAGAACGGGGACTTGCCGCGGGTGCTATTCGTCGTCCTGATTATCTGGCCCAGAACGTTGCTCTGTCCTCGAAATCGGGAACGCAATCTTCGATCCGATCTGTACCAGAACGATTGGCGCCCACTATCGCTTGTGCATGCGACGGAACTGAACAGCGAGCGCCATGATGCCCTCGGGGCGAAGGCACGAAAACGCAAAAGCCACTTCGCGTTGCGGACTATCCTTGTGGCGCCACCGCGGGTCGAGCTCGATCGATATTGGGAACGATCAGAACAATGGCGAGCAGAGCGCTAGCGTATCCGCCCGCGCACAGGAGCAACATTGGAAGATACGATCCAGTGCGATCCAGCACAAAGCCCGTAAGCTCCAGCATCGCCAGACCGCTCAGATTGCCGAATGTCGCACCGAAGCCAATCACAATGCCAATGGTCCGGGTCGGGAACAGGTCGGTGGCCAATCCGAAAAGATTTGCTGAAAAGCACTGATGCGCCGCCAACGTGA
>CANJXY010000310.1 GCA_947478925.1 Hyphomonadaceae bacterium
TGCCGACATTGGTCAACATACAGATGATCAGCGTCCGGAAGCTGGCGAGGACGGGGCGGCAGGGCTGGCGCGTCTGGCAGCAGCCGCGGAGCGAAGCTCCGGCGTTTCATGGGCGCGATTGGACCGCCGTTGGGAGGCCTTACGATTTGCGCGTCGCTGATCCGCCGAATTTCTCGGCTGGGCGGATGGGCGCAAGGTGAAAGCATTTTGGCTTTCGCCAGAGGCAGAACCGGGGCCTTCCAACGAAAGGGGGGCAACGCGCAGCATCTGAGCGCCGTGCTGCCGCCCGGCTCTTTCCAACACCGCTTGCGGGTCCGGCTCGCGGCCTTGTAGCGACTGCCGGGCGAGAGCCCTGCGGTCTGCGCATCTCGTCACGCAGCCGGGCGTGACCTGTCAGGCCGCCGTACGGTTCTCGCAGGCAATGACGGCGGACTCGATCCAGCCCTTCACGCGCTGACGCGCGGGCGGCTTGCCATCGCGCAGGAGGCGTTCGCCTTCGCTGGAGGTGGCGTAGAGATCAATGGCTTCCATCAGCGAGTCGATGTCGATGCTGGCGAGATCGTCGACACTGTAGATGCCGGCGCCGACGAGGATCTGTGCATTGGAGCCATTGAGATCGGGGATCGAGCACGCCAGCAGGGCCTGTGCCTGCCAGTCCTTGATGACGCCAGCATTGATGTGGCTGGCCTTGATGCGGTGGGCGGCGTCTTCGGGGGTCAGCGACAGGAGATCGCCGACCGTGTTGACGCCAATCACGCTGAGACGGCTCGCGGTCTTGGGACCGATCGACGGCGCATCGACGATGGCTGCTTCGCGGCTGAGGCGGACGCGCGGCTGGGTTGGCGCAAGTTCTGCTGTCGGTTCCGGAGCGGACTTTGCTTTTGACCTGGGCTCAGGCGCGGCTGCGATCTCCTCGGTAAGCTCAATGACGTCTTCCGGCGCCGCTTTTGCCGGCTTGATCTTCTTCGTCAGGCGCGCCTTGGCGCCCTTACCAGCTTTCGTGCCCGTTTCGGACGGCCACTGGCAATCGAGCGTCGCCATGGAGACTTTGAGAACCTCTTCTGCGAACAACTTGCGCACGACACGATCATCATCGCCCAGCGTCTCGCGCACTTTTCCGGTGGCGCGATATTCCGCGTATTGTGAACCAACGAGGCGACGGTCGATCAGATCGTCGATCTGCTTGGCGACCATGCGCGTGGGAACAGTGGCGACGATGCCGACTGTGTCGAGCATGAGGTTCACGTCGGGTGCGTTGACCTGCGATTCTGCGATCGCGCGATCGAGAATGCGCGCGAGCGTGACGGAGGCGTAGCCCAGGAGGGCGGCGACCACGTCCTTCATTTCCTGGTCGAGACCCCCCACAGGGTTCTTGCGACCAATGTCGAAATTGTAGTGATCGATCAACGTCTCGTAGTGCTTGTTCGAGACCAGTGCTCCGTTGCGCACCATGCGCTCAAGCCAGTCCTCGCCGGTGGGAATGGGAATGTCGGGGAAGCCGAGATCCTGCTGGAGGATCATCAGCATCTCCGGGAAGGCTTTGGACAGCGACCACTCGACGGCGCGATGGATCGTGCTTTCCGCTTCCGTCTGGTGTGTGTGAAAGGGCTGAATCGGATCCACGACATAGTGGCTCATCACGCCGGCGCTATAGATGGCGTGTTGCCAGTCCTTTGCCTGCAACGCGCGGACGGTGCGGCGGTACCATTCGCGCGCGGCTTGCGGCGCGCCGCCCCAATCACCATCGCGGACATGGAGGACGTGGTTCTTGAAATCCTTGAACACTTCGTCGGGTGCTTTCGCGCCCTGCAGGTAGGCGTCGCGATGTTTGAGGAAGGCGTCGCGCCACTTTGCGGCTTCCTCACCCTGCATATGCTCCAGCGCCAGCACCGCGAGGCGGTGGTGGTTGCTGCGGCACACCGAATCCAGAACCAGCCGGTAGCAGACCGACATCGGGCGCACTCCTATGGGATGTTGCGGATAACAGGGCCGCTCTTCGGTAAAGGCGAGGTTAAGGAAGGTGAAAGTCATGTGAACCTGGCGGACGTTCGGGGTCACGTTGACAGCTGGATCGGCCCGCCCTCACCTGTCTTGAAGACGCGAGGCGTGGTGCGCGCGAGTGAGGAACAACCCCAATGCTGATGCGCGCCCTCGTGATCGCGACGTTTGCCTTCGTTCTTGCGGCTTGCGGCGAAGAGGAAAGAACGGACTGCTGCGCGATCGAGCCCAGGGTGAAGTGCGAGGGCGATCTGCTCGGCAATGGCCTCACGCATGCGGAGCTGGACGTGCTGCTTCGCGGAAGCGATGCGGTATGCCCATCCGAGGTTTTGAGCGAGGCGCGCATCCGTGAGATCGCACCGATCTGGATTGCCTCTCGATCGTGCACGTCGACGTACGGCCCCGGCCGCCTCAGCGCGCTCGAGAGCGGCTTCTGCCCGGCGCGGTCACTGGCCGGTGCGCCGCCGCTGCCGGCCGGTGTTGATCTTCAGGTGGCGACCACTTGCGCGACCGGCCTTGCTGCGCGCGGCCTCAGCGAGGCGGAACTCTGGCTCGTGCTGGGCGCGCCGGGGCGCGTCTGTCCCAACGAGGGTGTCACGGAGCGGCGGCTGCGCGACGTCATCGCGAAAGACTGGGCCCCGGCAAGCTGCACGCAGTTCACCGCCGACCAGATGCTCGAGGCGATGAACTCAGGCGCGTGCGGCGGCAACTCAGGCTCACGCTAGAAGAACGCGAAGCCGAAATGCTTGTGGTGCCGATCGTGGTTCGTCGCGGCCATCTCCTCGACGATCTTTGCATTGAAGGCCTCGAGATCGTCAGGCGTACGTGACGTAACCATGCCATCGTCGACGACGACGGCTTCGTCGCTCACGTCGGCGCCGGCATTGGCGAGATCCGTCTGGATCGATTTTACGCCTGTCATGCGACGGTCTTTCGCGGCGCCTGCAGAAATCAACACCTGCGGACCGTGGCAGATCGCGAACACAGGCTTGCGTTGATTGACGAAGGAGCTGGCAAAACGCAGTGCGTTTTTTTCGGTACGCAGCTTGTCCGGGCTGAACAGGCCGCCGGGAATGAGGACGGCGTCGTAGTCGTCGGCGCGGGCGTCCGCCACGGTCTTGTCGACATGGATCGAACGGCCCTTTTCCATGTGGCGCAGGCCCTGGATGTCGCCCGCTTCCAGCGAGATAACTTCAACACTGCCGCCAGCCGCCTCGATTGCGCCCTTCGGCGAGAACAGTTCCGATTCCTCGAAGCCATTGGTTGCGAGGATAGCAACACGCTTGCCTTTTGCCTTCATCGTCATCGCGCATCTCCTGGAGTTTCGTCCACGAGACGGAACGACCGCCCGTCCGCGATGTTCCGCGCGTGAACAGGAGAGTGCATCTGCAACTGATCTTTTTGCAGCGCGCCTCTGGTGCGGCGGCCCGCCGCACCCACTTACCGGCTGCGGGTCATGCGGCCCGCGGGGTTGGGGATCAGCCGAAAAGGGGACAGTGCATGCAGGCCTACATTCTTCTCGACCGCTCGGGTTCGATGCAGTCGCTATGGGTGGAAGCGCTTTCCTCCGTCAACGCATTCGCAAAGGAACTTGCCAA
>CANJXY010000311.1 GCA_947478925.1 Hyphomonadaceae bacterium
CAGATCCCCATGCTCAATGGAGCGGCATCTTGTTCATCGCGAAGCGAAGTTCAACCTGTTTGAGAGTTTGGCGGCTAAAGCACGGCGTTCGGCTGCCGCCGCTCGTGTCGTCAATGATGAACTGCCAAAGCTCATCAGGCCCGCGCTGCTGCACCTCGTTGCCGATTGCCCGCGCATCCGCCAACGCGCGCGAAGGCGCGTTCATTTCTGCGTCGATTATCGTGTATTTCCTCTGATTTCTTCCTGTCACTCACTCATCGGCCCGCCGAAGCAGCGCGTGCCGGACCCGCCAAAGGGCGCAACTTGCGCCGCGCCCTCTGATCTTCCCCAGTCGGCGAACGATCTACTCGTCCGCGCCTTCCTGCTTCGCCCTGTCGCTTGGTCGCACGATGCCCGCGGCAATACCCGGCCCCATCGTCGGCGTGATGCCCCGCGACTCCAGTTCGCGTGCGCCGCCAAGAATTCCCGGCATCGCGATGTTCCCCTCATGGCACGCATACTCGTAGATCGGCTTCGAGGCGTTCAATGTCATCTCGCCTTTCCACACCTGTGTGTAGAGCGTCGGATCATCCACGCTGAACTCATAAAGTATTTGCCCGTCGGCCCAGCGCGATAGCCGCTCCGTCACCTTTCCTTTCGGCGAGATCAGGCTCGGCTGCAGCGGGTGGACATTGCGCGTCTCCACCACCAGCGTGTCGTCCTCGTACCAGCCGACGGAGTCACCGGCCCATTGCGGGATCACATCCGGACCGTGCTTCGCCGCCTCCGCATTCGCGACAATCGGTATCACGCGTGCATGATGCACCATCTCGACCAGGATCATCACCGATTGCGGTGATTGCACGATCTGCAGCGTCGAATTGTACATCGCATTCTGCATCACCGGCCCGGCCGTCGTTTCCGTCGCGAGGCATCGCTCGAACAACGGCCGCGTTTCCGGCCCGTCGAAGTTCGTCTCCGGCAGACCGTTCCCGCCAGATCGTCCCACGCCCGACTTGAACGGCACGCGACCATTTGGCGGATCGACGATCCACGAGGTCCGCAGCTCTCCTTTCACTGTGGCGAGCTTGTTACCCGGATCGATCCAGTAGGCGTTGTAGCCACGGTCCGCATTCTTGTCGTTCAGGATGGATGTGTCGTTCGGATCCTTGCCCTCGTTGTCGTTCTCCTGCTGCGTGATGATGATCAGCGGGTTGTCGTTGACGATTGTCCGCGCTTCCTTCTCGTTGACCACCAGATTGGTGACACCTTGCGGCCGCTGCAGGCTGGTTATCGACGTCGAGTTCCAGAAGCCTTCCAGATCCGGCGCGCCCCAGCTCGTTTTGGCCCTTGCGTAGCCCGCCTCCTGCGCCGAGGCCACGCCAGCAAACGCGGCAGCC
The DNA here is from genome assembly GCA_947478925.1 of Hyphomonadaceae bacterium. Lineage (GTDB taxonomy): Bacteria > Pseudomonadota > Alphaproteobacteria > Caulobacterales > Hyphomonadaceae > UBA7672. The sequence continues at coordinate 1,380 of CANJXY010000311.1, forward strand.
ACGAGCATCGTGCTTGCCAGCAAAATCCTGATCATCCGCGCCTCCTCCGTGGCCGGCGCGTCTATTGCGCGCTTGCAGCCAGCGGATGCATCTAGAACCGCGCCGAACGACAAGTCCAGTTGCCGTACCGTCCGGCATAAAAGCAGACGGGCGCGGCTGTCGCCGCGCCCTTCCGATAACCTGGCCACCAGAACTTTAGTAAGGCTTGCGCTGATCAGCCGCCTTCGCCGCCATTCTCGTCACGCGGCAAAACCAGGCCGGCCGCAATGCCCGGACCCATGCCTGGCACCTGACCGTGCGCTTCCAGTTCGCGCGCGCCACCGAGAATGCCGGGCATCGCATGGTTGCCTTCATGGCAGGCGTACTCGTACATCGGCTTCGACGCGTTCAGCGACATCTCGCCCTTCCACGTCTGACTGTAGAGCGCCGGATCTTCCACTGTGAACTCATACAAAATCTGCTGATCGTTCCAGCGTGTGAAACGCTCGGTCACCTTGCCCGTCGGCGTGATCATCGCGCGCTGGTTCGGGTGGACGTTGGTGGTTTCAACCACCAGCGTATTGCCTTCATACCAGCCAACAGAGTCGCCGCCCCACTTAGGAACGTTGCCGTGTTTGGCCTCCGCCTGCGCAGCAAACGTCGGTATGATCCGCGCATCGTGGTTCATCTCGACTGTGATCGCGACAAATCCCGGCGTCTGCACAAAGGTCATGGTGTTATTGTACATGCCGTTCATCATAACCGGACCATACGAGCCGGAGAAACCCAGCACACAGCGCTCCGCCATCGGGCGCGTCTCGGGTCCGTCGAAATTTGTGATCGCATAGCCACCGCCGCGCGCGGCATCCGCCCGGTAAGGAACGCGGCCATTCGCGGGCTCGACGATCCACGATGTGCGGAGTTCGCCCTTCACCGAAGCGAGCTTCGTGCCCGGATCGATCCAGAACGAGTTGTAGCCGCGGTCGTTATTCTTGTCCTCGAGCAGCTTCGTATTGTTCGGGTCCTGGCCGTTGGTGGCATTGTCTTCCTTGCCCAGAACGATGAGCACGTTGCGATTCACCAGGCGATTGGCCTCTTTCTCCGTCACCACCAGCGCCTTGGCGTCCGACGAACGCTGAAGGCTGGTGATCGACGTATTGTTCCAGAACCCCTGAAGGTCCGGCACGCCCCATATCGTCTTGGGCGTTGTGTATCCCGGCTCTTGCGCGAAGGCAGCGCCAGCGCCGAAGAGGGCGGCGGCGCACAAGGCTGTGGCAGCGAATAGTTTGGTTTTCATGGCGGCTCCTCCGTCGCGCTGCCCCGGGGCTTTTCCGGCGGTGACAGGCACAATCATTGGCGCGGAGCCTAAGCCCGCTTTCCCAAGACGGAAAGCGTTACGCTACGTCAAGAATGGCAGCTCACGCGAATTTTGATCGGGGCACCCGTCGCCACAACCCGCGCGCCCGACAGCATGGTGGCCGACACTAGCAAGATCTCCTGCAGTTCGATCTCCTTCAGGTCGCGCCCTCCAACACAATCCTCGGCAACCAGCCCCGCGCAACGAAACCGATGGAGAGGCTATCCAGCCCGGCGTGTGGAATCATGGAAAGTGCTGTCGCGCCAGCCATCGTATCAACCCACACCCTGCCGCGCACAAACTGGCCACGCCCGTCCTCCCGCGTTGTCGCCAAGCGTCCGGCCGTTCTTCCTCCGACATGACCGAGCAGCATGCCGACGCCAGCGCCCCACGCCAGCCTTCAGGGCAAAGGCGTTCGCCCGCACCACATCGCCCGCCCGACCTTCGACGTGGGACGACGAGGCATATCCCTCGATCGCGAGAGACTGCATCCCACCTGTCGGCATCAGCGGGCTTCAGGGTTTCGCTCGATGCGTGTCGGCTACGCCGCCGCCAGGTCGATCTTCACTTCGACTCGCGCCAGCCGCTCCGCTATCTGCGCGTTCGTGCCGACCCTCGCCTCCACCTTGCGCAATCACTCGCCGGTGTCCCCTGCGCGCGCGAATACGCCAGCTGATTCAACGATCAGCGCGGGGATCACACTAACTGTGATTTTTTTATCGATCATTCTGATTTCTTCTGCTAACGATTGCGAACTCTCGGGCTGGGCGGCGGATCGTCTGGGAGTATCCCGGTATGAAGCGGGCGGACATCGTCAACGTACGCGGCCTCCTCCGTGGGCGTGCGCGCTATCGATGCGGGCCAGCGCGACCAGGCTTC
>CANJXY010000312.1 GCA_947478925.1 Hyphomonadaceae bacterium
ATCGTGGTGCTCGATCTGGTGATGCCCGAAATCAGCGGCGTCATCGTGGCCCAACAGATGCGCCAGACCACCGTGAACTGCGACACACCGATCATCATCTGCACAGCCAACATGACCCTCGCACACCGCCAATTCCGGGACGTTGCGGGCATCGTCGCGATCATCGGAAAGCCGATCGACACAGCCAGTCTCGTGCTTGCCGTTGCGCGTGCGCCTGTCCGCCCGCGGAGCGGCCGGTCCCACGAGGCAAAAATGTGAGATCATTCGCGGCTCGACGCGCGGCAGACGCGAGCGCACCATGCACGCCTGTCAGGGAGCTTGTGCGTGGCTGACCAAAAACCGGCCGTGGGCGATGATCGTCTGGCGGCGCTTCAGGAACTCGAACTGACGCATGACGATCCGATGGAGGATCTCGATCGCCTTGTGCTGCTCGCAGCCGATATCTGCAGCGCCAGTCTCGCAGCCTTCACCGTACACGATGCAACGACAGCCCGCGAAGTGTCGTCCAGCTTTGGTGCGCGCGCCAGCATGCCAAAGCAGGAGTGCATGTGCAGCACGCTGCTCGCCAGCAACCAGACACTGCATGTGCCGGATGCCACGTCTGATCCGCGTCTTGCATCGACGCGTTATGTGGCCGGCGCTCCCTTTGTGCGCAGCTTTGTTGGCGTGCCCATCGGCATCGAGCCCGGCCTGCCGATAGGCGTGCTGGCCATAGGTCACACAGAGACAGAAAGGTTCGGCGCGCTCGAGATCGAGCGTCTGACGCGCGTCTCCGAACTGGTCGCTGCTTTCCTCAGCCAGCGCCGAGCCGCTATTCGTGCGACGCGCGCTGCGAAGACGACCGAGGCCGACCGCCAGCGCCAGCACCTTTTCGAGTTGATCTTCAACGCCATCCAGGAGGGAGTGAACGTCCAGTCGGCGCGGCGCGGCGTTGTGGAAATGAACCCTGCCTGCCTGTCGATCATGGGCCTCACACGGGAGGATGCGATGTCTCGGATCCGCACGGATCCTCGCTGGCGAACCTTCCGTCCAGACGGCTCGTTATACAGCCCTGACGAGTTTCCGGCATTTGTGACGCTGCGCAGCGGCAAGGCGTTCCAGAACGAGCAGCTTGGGATCGAACTCCCGGACGGCGGCATGCGGTGGCTGTCGGTGAACACCGTGCCCCTGCGCCACGCCGAGACCAACGAAGTGGAATTCGCTGTCGTGACCATGAAGGACGTGACCGATCAGCGCCTCGCCGAGGCGCAACTCATGGCTCAGAACACCCAGCTGGCCGAGGCGCTGGAGCTGACGGAAAAGGCCAGCCGCGCCAAGACCGACTTCATGGGCGTCATGAGCCATGAGTTGCGCACGCCGATGAACGCGATCACGGGATGCGCCCTGCTGATCTCGCAGTCCACGCTTGACCCGGTACAGCGGCGAACGCTTGGCGTGCTGGAGGATGCGGGCAAACAGATGCTCGCCGTGCTCAACGACCTGTTCGATCTGTCCGCTCTCAATGCAGACAAGGTGCGTATCGAGGTTGAGCCGGTCTCGATGCTGCGGCTGATCGAGGATGCCGCTGTGATCTGGGCGTCCGACGTCCGCGCCAAGCACTTGTCGTTGACGGTCATGATCGATCCGGCCCTGTCGCAGATGCGCTTCGCCGACAGCGCCCGCCTTTTGCAGATAATCGGCAACCTGATTGCCAACGCGATCAAGTTCACGTCCGAGGGCGGCATCACCCTGCGCGCCTGGCCAGAGCGTGTGCCGGGCATGTCCAACGGCGTCGCGATCGAAGTGGAGGACACCGGCCCCGGCGTGCCCCCGGAAGCGGCGGAACGCATCTTCCAGCCCTTCGAGCAGATCGATGTTTCCGCCAAGCGGCATCATGGTGGTCTGGGTCTTGGCCTGCCTATTGCGCGGCGGCTCGCACAGGCCATGGGCGGCGACATCGAACTCGACACCCTGCCTGGTCAAGGGTCTCGCTTCACGGTTCGCATCGAGGCGCCGCCGGCCAACGCCATTCCGGCACGCCCAATCGATCTGCGCGCCAGCGATGAAACGGATGCGCTGGTGTCGCGGGACATTCTCTGCGTCGATGACAATCCCCGGAATCTTTTCGTGCTGGTGGGCATGTTGCGCGCGGCCGGTCATCGCACCACGGAATGCGGCACGGGGCATGAGGCGCTCGAAATCCTGAAAGAGAAGAAGTTCGACCTGGTCCTGCTCGACATGGTGATGCCAGGCATGGACGGGCTGGATGTCCTGGCCCGGTTGCGTGAGGAGGCCGGCCTGAATTCGGATACGCCCGTCATCGCCTGCACCGCCAACGTGCTGCCGGACCAGATCGCCGCCTATCGCAAGGCGGGGTCGGCAGACGTCATCGCCAAGCCGATCGATCCCCGTGCGATGCTGAGAGCGGTCGCCAACGCGGCCTGATCCCGCGACCCAATCCAGTGATCTGGAATCGCGCCACATGCAGGTTAGCCTTGCGCTTGTCGCAGGCCCCGATATTGCAGGCGCCGTGGCGTAATAAGACGGCCTCTTCTGATACCGCACCAAAGACGACAGGATGCCAGATGGACCTCTCGAAAATCCCAACCGGCCCGAACCCGCCCGATGACGTGCATGTTGTCGTGGAGGTCCCGCTGGGCGGCGAGCCAATCAAGTACGAGATCGACAAGCCGTCCGGCGCGATGTTCGTCGACCGCTTCTTGTACACGCCAATGCGCTATCCGTGTAACTACGGCTTCATCCCGCACACACTGTCGCTGGATGGCGATCCGATCGATGTGATGGTTGTCGGCAACCGTGCGCTGGTGCCGGGCTGTGTCGTGCGCGTGGTGCCAGTGGGCGTCCTGATGATGACAGACGACAAGGGCCAGGACGAGAAGATCCTCGCCGTGCCGCACCCCAAGCTCACGCGCTATTACGAGAAGATCAAACACTATAACGACCTGCCCGAGATTGTCGTCGAGCGCATCGTGCACTTCTTCAAGCACTACAAGGATCTCGAGCCCGGCAAGTGGGTGAAGATCGAAGGCCTGCATGGCCCCGAGCGGGCGCGCGAGCTGATCCTCGAATCGATCGAGCGGGCGAAGGCAGAGCAGTAGGCCGCGCTCAATGCGGTGCGAACACGATCGGGTAGAGTGTCGCCACCAGGATCAGCGCCATCGTCACATTGAACACACGAAGTTTCACCGGATCATTGAGGAAGCGGCGTAGCTGCGTGCCCAGCAGCGCCCACGACCCGGTTGAGGGCAGGTTGATCGCTCCAAACACAGCTGCGACGACCAGCAGGCTGACCATCGGATCGGCGGGAAGCGTGTAGGCGGAGACCGCCGTGAGCGCCATGGTCCATGCCTTCGGGTTCACCCACTGGAACAATGAGGCCTGGACGAATGTCATCGGCCGGGCTGTTGCCTCTGCATCGCCTTTTGCGCCCGGAGGCGCCGAGGTTGCGATCTTCCATGCCAGCCAGAGCAGGTAGGCGCAGCTCGCATACTTCAGAATGACGTGTGCAACCGGGTAGAGCTCGAACACCTTCGCGAGGCCTGCGCCGACCAGCACGATCATCAGCGTGAAGCCGATCGAAACGCCCAGC
>CANJXY010000313.1 GCA_947478925.1 Hyphomonadaceae bacterium
CGTCGTCATACTTGGTCGGCTTGGCGACCGTCTCGTCGGCCCAGCGATAGCGCAGCGAGGTGTAGAACATTTCCTCGAACGACTGGTCGCCCCACACGATTTCCTTCGAAGGGTCCGGGTTGGCCGGGTTCCGTTTCGAGTTGTCGTAAATGTAGGTCGCGATCACTTTCGAGCCGGCCTTGATGTTGATCGGCTTGTCGAACTCGTACATGCGCTGCCAGTTGAAGTCGTAGAACGGCACGTTGAGAATGGTCTCGCGCTTGCCATCCGGCGACAGCACTTCGAGCTTCGAATACGTGCCGCGATAGTGCGCGTGAACGACCGCCGTGTGCAGGATCGCATCGTGCGGGAAGTTGAAGTAGGCGATTTCCTTGTGGGCCGGGTCGTTGGCCGGGATGTCGATGAACTGGTCGACGAGCGGTGTCTCGCGCATGATCAGCTCAGGCTTCTCGTTGTCTTTGTAGAAATACAGGCCGATCTGTTCGGCCGAGACAGCTTCCTTGCCGAACGGCGTGTAGTGCATCTGGTAGCCGAACTTGCCGCCGGTCGGGACCCACGAGCCGATGCCCTTGGGCGCAACCGTCGATTCCATGCCGACGGTATAGCCGCCGACGCCGCCGCCCCAGGCTTGCATGCCCTTGGAGGTCGCGCCTTCCGGGATCACGCCCGACAGGATGTGGTGCACGCCCTGGCGTTGCGAGACTTTCGCCGTCGCAGCTTTCAGCCATTTCCCTTCGGTCAGCGGGTTCGGGACCGTCGGATACTGGTAGTCGACATAGCCCGTAGCCGGGATGGTATATTTCGGAATGTCGACGATCAGGTCCGGTTTGCCGAGCGGCCATTCCTGCGCGACGTGCTTCACGGCGGACAGGCGGTCCGGTCCGTCGCCACGCGGCGAGCCCGCTTCGATCCAGTTAATCAGCGTCTTGATCTGGTCGCCCGAGAGCGACTTGTCATCAGCGAACTTGCCGACGTGCGGGTCGACGTCCCACGGCGGCATGCGATCGGTGCGCACTGCTTCGCGGATCATGCCGGAGAACTGCTTCACCTTCTCATAACCGTCGAAACCGAACGGTGCGATGCCGCCTTCCTGGTGGCAGGCGACGCACTTCGCTTCGATGAGCGGCGCAATGGTTTCGGCGTAGGAGATTTTCGCGTAGCCGGCTTTCGCTGCAGGCGAACGGCCAGGGAAGCTGATCGACTGGCCCTGAACGGCTGCCGAAGCAACGCTCACGGCCTTGCCTTCAACAACAGCCGCGATCGGTTCAGCGGCAAGCGGGCCGCTATAGGCGATTTTCCATGACTTGGGATCGATGACGAAAGCCTGGCCGACGCGCGACGCGCCGATCTGGCCGCCGACGAGCTGCAGGTCGTCCTGGAGGATCGGAGCGGTAATGCCGTTCTTCGCAGCATCGGCCAACATGGCGTCGCGCGTGTCGGCTGTGGAGTTGACCAGCATGAACTCGACGCCCTTGGGCGCGAACTGGGTTTGCAGCTTCGCCAGCTCGGCGGCAGCCTTGGCGCTGTCGGCGGAGTTCGAGGCGTGCATCACCAGCACGATGGCCGGGGCGTCCTTGTAGCGATAGAGCTCGCGGGCGTGGCCATCGGCCGTCACAAGGCGGAAATTGTCGACGCGCGAGGCGACTTGCGCCATCGGCTCGGCGACCGACATTTGCGTGCCGGCGGTGGTTCCGGCGACTTCACCTGGCTGGGCGCAGCTGGCTACCCCAAGGGCAAGCACAAGTCCCAAGGCCGTCATTGAGAGGGGGCGTTTCATGCGGGGAGGTCCTCCGGCTTATTATTTTTCGCGATTTTGGGCGCAGGTATCTCATCTTACGAGGGCCTGACACCGTCAAGCGTCCGGAACCCGTTCTCACCGAGATTTGTTAACGCCCTGTACAATACAGCCTCGAAAGTGACAGCGGAGCCACGCCGCCACCGTCCGCCTGCCTTTCCTGTACTGCAGGACGTGCGCCCCGCGCATGCTCCAGCACTCGCGGACGCCCTACGCACCCACCCCGTTGAAAGGCGAGCTTGAGCCCGCTTCCCCGGGCCCGCCAGCTTCTTGGGAGACCCAAAGTCTCAGCTCCAGGATCGCGCCCGCGGGGTCCGAATGCTGGATCGCACGCGCGCGCTATGCTTTGCTCAGATCACAGGGGGGGACGACATGAAACACCCGCTCACGCTACTCGCCACCGTTATCGCGATTGCGCTCGCCGGCTGCGCCTCCGGAGCCGACAGAGCCAGGCAGGTCGGCTCGATCCAGCTCGACATTAACGGGGTATCTTCGACGCAAGCCGAAGCAGACGATGGCGCGCTACTCGTGGAGGCGCGAAACGCGTTCAACGCGAGCGGTTATCAAGCCCTGCAACCCTACCTGCCCCGGCTCCGCGCCGCGCTCGACCACGCACCCGCCTCTTATCCGATTACAGAGAAAAGACCGAACGGCAGCTACGTTGTCCGCACCAGCGACAAGGAGGACGGCATGATGCTGTTACTCATCACCGGAGCGCTCGGCGGCAACAGCTCCGGCAATTCCAGCGTCGCCCAGACGCTCAATGTCTATGGCGGGATCGCCCTGATCCTCGGCAGCGACGCTGTCGAGCGCAACGCCTTCGCCGACGCGCACGGCTATCTCGATCGCGGCCTTGCGCTGCAGCCCGCCAACTGGGAACTGCTGGCCGAAAAATCGGCTGCCTTCCTGGGTCAGAACAACTGGCGTGGAGCGCTTGCGCTCGCAGACAAGACGCTCGACAGCGACGACATGATCATCGGGATGCACCGCGATGCTTTTCTTCGCAAACGCGGCTTCGCGCTGGTCGAGCTGGGCCGCCTGATCGAAGCACGCGAAGCCTATGTCGAAGCCATGAAGGCCAACAATGACGACAAGATCTCGCAGTCGGAGATCACCTACATCGACGGCCTCTTGAAGGGCGGAAAGCCTCAGGGCTCCGCCATGGTGACGCCCGGCGGCAAACAGTAGTCGCTAGGCAACCCGCCCCGCCGCCTCGACGGGATCGTGCTCGGCCACCCAGTGTCCCGGCGCGACTTCGATCAGTTGCGGCCGGTAGAACGGCGCATCCTCGGTCAGCTTTGACTTCAGGAAACGCAGGCTCGCCTTGGGATCTAGCGGGGACGGCAGGTCGCCCACCAGCTTGATGCGCTCCTTGCCGCGTTCGCGCGCCGGATCGGGCGACGGCACCGCCGACAGGAGCGCGCGCGTATAGGGATGCTGCGGCCGCTCGAACAAGACGTCGCGCGGCGCCATCTCCACCACGCGGCCAAGATAAAGCACCATCACGCGATGGCAGATCTCGCGGATCACCGAGAGGTCGTGGCTGATGAACATCATCGCCAGTCCGAACTCCTTCTGCAGGTCGATCAGCAGGTCGAGAATCTGCGCTTGAACTGACACGTCCAGCGCCGACACCGCCTCGTCACACACGACCAGCTTCGGCCGCAGGATCATCGCCCGCGCGATGCCGACGCGCTGGTTCTGCCCGCCCGACAGCTCGTGCGGATAGCGGTTCACCAGCGACGGATCGAGACCCATCCGCTCCATCATCTCGC
>CANJXY010000314.1 GCA_947478925.1 Hyphomonadaceae bacterium
AGCCACAGACCGGAACAACGCTCCAGCCCTTGGTCTGCGCCTCCGCCGCCACCAGCTTCATCAAACGCCCGGCGGCGCCTGTGCCCCGCAACACCGCAGGCGCCTCGACCCAGAGGATCGTCAGCACGCTGCCCTCCTTGCGATATCGCGCGAACACCGTCTCGCCTTCGACGTCGAGTTCGTACTGCTGCGCGCCGGTGTTGTCGTGAAGCTGTGTCATCATCTGCTCCTGCCCTGCTCCGCGCCGGCGCGAAAAGGGCCCGATACCAACGATAGGGCTACGCTGCCCGTTCGGCCAGCCTGACGGCATGACGCGTCACCGGCGTAGCCGATCCGAGAAGCATGTTGATCCTGCGCGACGCCGACTTTGTCTCAACCCGGTTCGACCCGTTTGAGCAAGGCCTCGGCCTTGCCCCCGAAATGCTGACCCGTCATCTGGAATCGCTGGTTGAGGCCGGAATGCTGGAACGCAGCGCCTGTTCCAGAAAAGCCACTTCGCTGGGAATACCTGCTATACGCCACGGGCCGCGATTTCCGGCCTGTGCTTGCCGCCCTCGAGGTGTTTGGCGAAAGCCACTACCCGAAAGCCAAAAAGCTTTCCCACGCGCCCGCGCGTTGATACTAACGCGCGCATGACGCTCCAGCTGCCCCTCGCCGCGCACGACGCCGCCCTTGCCGCAACCATGCTCGCCATGGGTGAAGCCGCACGCGCGGCTTGCGCCGCCGTCGCCAAGGCCGGCCCGAAGAAGCGCACGGCTGCCCTCAACGCGATGGCCGCCCGCATTCGTGCCGCTACGCCGCAGATCCTCGCAGCAAATGCGCTCGACATGGACGCTGGCCGCGCCAAAGGCCTTACCGGCGCCATGCTCGACCGTCTTGAGCTGACGCCTGCGCGCATCGAAGCAATGGCGCAGGGCGTGGCCGACGTCGCGGAAATTCCCGATCCCGTCGGCACGGTGCTGGCGACGTGGGAGCGCCCTAATGGGCTCGCCTTCTCGCGCGTCCGCGTTCCTATCGGCGTCATTGGCATCATCTATGAAAGCCGCCCCAACGTTACGGCGGATGCCGGTGCGCTCTGCCTGCGCGCAGCCAACGCCGTCATCCTGCGTGGCGGTTCGGAGAGCCTCAACTCGTCGCGCGTCATCGCCGACGCCTTGCGCGCAGGTCTCGGCGACGCGGGACTGCCTGAGGATGCGATCCAGCTGGTGCAGACGCCAGATCGCGCTGCGGTCGGTCATATTCTGTCCGGCCTCAATGGTCGCCTCGACGTCGTTGTCCCGCGTGGCGGCAAGAGCCTCGTCGCGCGCGTGCAGGACGAAGCGCGCGTGCCGGTCATCGGCCACCTCGAAGGCCTCTGCCACACTTACATTCATGAAAAGGCCGATCCGGCCAAAGCCGAAGCCATCATCGTCAACGCCAAGCTGCGCCGCGTCGGCGTCTGCGGCTCGACCGAGACGATGCTGATCGATGCGTCGATTGCACCAACACTTCTGCCCCGCCTGGCGAACGCACTTGAAGCCGCCGGCTGCCAACTGCGCGGCGACGAACGCGCCCGCGCCATTCATCCGATGACGGCGGCGACGGAAGCCGACTGGACCACCGAATACCTCGCGCCGATCCTCTCCATCGCCGTCGTCGATGGCCTTGAAGGCGCGATGGCGCACATCGCGCGCCATGGCTCGCAGCATACGGAAAGCATCGTTACCGAGGACGCTGCAGCTGCGGAACGATTCCTCCGGGAGGTCGACAGCGCTATCGTCATGCACAACGCCTCGACGCAATTCGCAGACGGCGGCGAGTTCGGCTTCGGTGGCGAGATCGGGATCGCAACAGGCCGTCTCCATGCGCGCGGCCCCGTTGGCGCCGAACAGCTGACCATCTTTAAGTATGTCGTCCGAGGGACAGGCCAGATCAGGCCCTGAGACACTGCCGCTGCTTTTGTTCCGTATGCGATAGCACTGCCTCTGGAGATACGTGACTGGTGGCGGCGCACTCTTCGCGGGTGTTCGGATCGACGGCAGTCCGCTAACGCCGCGCCAGGAGCAGGCGTCACTGCGTTTCATTTCTGACTTGTAACGTCTTTGCCACACAACCGCCCCATCACGTGGGCGTTATTGAAACGGGTCATGGCAGTGGGGTCTGGCGCACGGCAGAAGGGCTTGCTGTGGAACAACCGATAAACGAGACGACGGGCTTGCCGTCGAACGCTGCAGCCGTGGATAGCGGCCACTTCCTTGGCATCCCTTATGGCTGGCCGCTCGCCCTCGCGATCATCGCCGTCATCCTGCTGATGTGGATGGGGCGTGAGCCCTTGCGCCGCGTCCTCTGGCAGATCTTCTTCATCACCGGTCGGGTCTTCGGCCGCTGGGGCGTGTTCCTGCTCGACCATGGCCGCCGCGCGCGGTCCGTCACCAACGAGAAGATCGCCGCGCATCGCGCTGACGAACTGCAGGACCGCATGCTCTCCCTTGAGGAGCGCATGGGCCACCGCGCCCAGAAGCTGGCCCAGGAAACCGGGCCGATGCTCAAGAAGCTAGACAAGGCCACGCATGGTCTTGCCACCAGCGCCAACCAGCTCGCCGACATCAACCTCGAGGACGCCGCCGAACGCGCCTTCCGCGCCGCACTGCCATCGATGGAATCGACACGCGGCCTCACCAAGATCGAAAAGAGCATCGCGCAGAACACTGCACGCACCATGAACGAGCGTCTGGCGCCGCTGCGCCCCGCGCTCACCACTCTCCGCAACGAAGCCCCGCGGCTGAAAGAGGTCGCTGAGAAGCTTCAAACGATCCATCACGAGCACACCAAGAACACCGACGACGTCAACAAAGCCTTCACCGAGTTCGAAGAGATCGTCCGCTCGGAAGACCGCAAGAAGATCGCGGCGCACGCCTCGATCGTTATCCCGTGGTTCATCGCCGTGCTGATCACCTCGATCGCGCTGGCAGGCGTTTTTCTGAACTTCTTCCTGATCGAGCGTCCGATGTCCGAGATCGTCGGCGAAGGTGCCCGCATCGGCGGCGTGGGCCTTCCAGCCTTCGCGGCCATCATCGTGATCTTCCTCGAATTCGTGACCGGCGTGATCCTCATGGACTCGGCCGGCTTCACCAAGCTGATCCCCGCCTTCCATTCCATGTCGCGGAACGGCAAGCGCGTGATGCTGATCGTCTCGTTCTCCTTCCTCGCCCTGTTCTCGGTGATGGAGATGACACTGGCGGTCGTGCGCGAGCAGATCATCGAGCAGGACCAGGAGATCTCGAACATCGCCAGCGGCGCGCTGATCTCACCCAACCTCACGCGTCCCGCCCCCTCGGCCGACGCGTCCGTACAGATACCCGAGCGGAAAGAACTGCCGGGCATCTTCGGCCTTCACTTCTCTACCTTCGCACAGCTGATTCTCGCGGCGATCATCCCGTGGCTGCTCGCCGCCGCCGCCCTGCCGCTTGAGACCATCGTGCGCAACACCGTGTTTATGCTCTCGATTGCCTCGAGCTTCCTGCTGATCGGCCTGTCCTTCACCTGCAAGACGATTGCGGTGGCGCTCAAGAACATCGGACT
>CANJXY010000315.1 GCA_947478925.1 Hyphomonadaceae bacterium
AAACCGGTTGCGCGAAAATCACGATTTCAGCCCGACTGACCGGCAAGGGGATCAAAGCCAACTCGGTCACCAAGATCATCCCGTTCGAGTGTGGCGAGTAACGCCGGGGTCTACCGATCGTTTGAAGATCGCTCGCGTCGTCGCGACCACGGCAGAAGGTAGCTTTCACCAGCGTTGTGACCTGCCAGTGCTTCGATGCGGTAGATGCGGCCGAGCAGATCCGGCGTCAGGACCTCCGCAGGTGGGCCGTCAGCAGCGATGGCGCCTTCGTGCATCAGGACCAGCCGGTCCATGAAGCGGGCGGCGAGGGCGAGGTCGTGGATCACCACGAGTATGCCGGCGCCGGCGCGGGCCCGTTCGCGCAGGATTTCCATCACATGGAGCTGATGCCACGGATCGAGCGCCGCGATGGGCTCGTCAGCGAGCAGGAGAGGGGCTTCGACGGCGAGTGCGCGCGCGAGCAGAATACGCGTGCGCTCGCCGCCGGAGAGGATGTTGACGGGGCGTTCGGCGATGGCGTGGCCGTCGACCGCATCCAGCGCGCGCACAACTGCGAGGCGATCATCCGCTGTAGGACCGCCAAAGCGTGCCCGATGCGGATAACGGCCGAGCATGATGATCTCGCGCGCTGGCAGGCTCCATTCAACGTGTCGTTCCTGCGGCAGGAAGGCGACGTGACGGGCGCGCTCCTGTGGCGGCTTCTCGAGGAAGCTGGCGCCATCAAGCAGGACCTCACCCGAGGTACGATGGCGCAGGCCTAGAATGGTCTTGAGCAGGGTCGACTTGCCGGCCCCGTTGGGTCCGATGAGGCCGACGAGTTCGCCGGATTGCAATGAGAGCGAAGCACCGTTGACGATGGACCGGCCAGATAGCGTGACGGAAATCGAGCGAGCGTCGATCTTCATGACTCAAGCTCCGCACGGGCGCGAAAGATCAGCCAGAGAAAAAACGGCGCTCCGATCAGCGCGGTGACGACGCCGAGCTTCAGCTCCATGCCGGTCGGCAGAAGGCGCACGAGGACATCGGCGGCCATCAGCAGGGCCGCGCCGCCGAACGCTGAGGCGAGGAGCAGCTTGCTGGGAGAATGGCCGACCTGCGCGCGCAGCAGGTGCGGAACGACGAGACCAATGAAGCCGATGCCGCCCGAGATGGCGGTTGCGGCGCCGACGCTGATTGCCGTACCGCCAATGACAAGGGCCCGGGTACGCGGAATATGCACGCCGAGGGAGGCTGCGGCTTCTTCCCCGAGGCTGAGCGCGTCGAGCGAGCGGGCGGCCGTGGCCAGCATCAGCCAACCCACCGCCATCAGCGGGGCAGCGAGTGCGACGTGATCCATTGAACGGTCGGTAACGGAGCCCATGAGCCAGAACATGATCTCGGCGGCGGCATAGGGATTGGGCGAGAGGTTGAGCGCGAGCGACATCAGCGCAGCGCAGAGGCTGGAGATCGCAACGCCTGCGAGGACGAGGGTGAGGACAGCGCCGCGTCCGGCAAGACCTTGCAGAAGGATCGCACAGAGAACCGCGCCCGCGATGCCCATCAGGGGAAGCGCCATCGGGAAAGCCATCGAAACGCCAGAGTAAAGCGCCAGCACCGCGCCGAGGGAGGCGGCTGACGTGACGCCGACCACGCCCGGGTCTGCCAGCGGATTGCGGAGATAACCCTGGAGCGCTGCGCCCGCCATGCCGAGTGTTCCGCCGACCATCAGTGCGAGAAGTGTGCGCGGCAGGCGGACCTGCCCAACGATCATCCAGGCGAGGTCCCTGTCGCCATGGTTGAGCATCGCGAGGATCTCGGCAGGTCCGCCGCCGGGACCAATGAGCATGGAGAGGCAGCCGAACGCGATGGCGAGGACGGCGAGCAGGATCAGCAGCAGGGGATAAGGCAGCTGCACCTTCATCGTGTGGCTCCCCGCTTGCGCGCTTCGACCAGCATTTCCACAGCGCCGAGGACACTTGGCGCGCCGCAGGTGGTGTAGCGCTCCGGGATCGAGATGGTCGGCGTCTGGGCGAGCAGCGTGCGAAGCGCGGGATGGGCGAGCGCCATGGTCGACATGGAAGGTGGGTTTGTCCACGGCGTGGCGGTGGAAAGAAGGGCGGGGCGGACGGTCAGCACCTGTTCGAGCGGGATGTTGCGATAGCCGGCAAAGCCGACCGCCTGGCCCAGCGTGCGATAGCCGCCGGCATTGACGATCTCGGCATAAAGCGTCGCGCCGCCCGAGACATAGTTGTTGACGCCGATATCAGCGAAGACCGGCTTTTCGCCGGGCGGGATCTGTGCCTGCAGGTCAGCAAGGCGCGCGTCGAAATCCGCAATCACCTGTTGCGCGCGCCTCGGCTCGCCGACAAGAGCGCCGAGCTTGCGAATGTTGGCGCGCATATCTTCGAGCGTGTTCTCGGGGTCGAAATTGACGACGGTGTAGCCGAGGCGACTGAGCAGCGCAGCTGCCGTTGTCGTCGTGAACGTACCGGCGAGGATGAGGTCTGGCTGGAGCCTGATCACTTCTTCCGCGAGGCCGTGATTGGCGGGCAGCTTTTCGGCGATGGCGTTGAGGCCGAGAGGGGCGTTGAGGGCCTGCTGCGAGAGATAGGTGATGCCCGCGATCCGGGATGGATCGACGATACGCATCAGGAGTTCGTCGGTGCAGAGGTTCATCGAGACGATGCGCCTCGGATGTGTCTGCGCATGAGCCGGCAGACCGGCGCAGAGCGACAGTGCGAGCGTGATGGCGTTCGCGACACGTATCGACCTGCGCCAGTGCTTGATCATTGTCTCGCCCCCATCACTTGCTGGGTTCGTCGCGGAAGCGGATGCCGACGTAGGCGGCCTCTGGTGCGGCGCTGAAGCCAATTACCTCCTGGTAGGTCTCGTCGAGCAGGTTTTCGACACGGCCGTAGAGTTCAATCTGGTCGGTGACCTTCCATGACGCGCCGAAGCGGACAAGCGTGTAGGGATCGACACGTGTGCGCGCGAACGTACTGAAGTCTGTGTCGGTCATGTCGCCATTATAGGTGACGCCGAGATTGAGTTGCACCGATCCGCCCCCGATGCGCCAGCTGGCGTCGAGCGAACCTTGTTGTTCGGGGCGGCGGATTTCGACACCTGCCGGTTCGGATGCATCGAGCTCGGTCCACGAAGCGACGAGCGATACGTCATCAAGCGGATCAGCCGTGAGATAGAGCTCCCAGCCCGAGCGATCGGAATTGCTGGGATTATTCAGCGATGTGAATTGCGACGTCGCCGGGATGAAGCTGGTGAAGATCTCGCTTTCCAGCGTCGATTTGAAATAGGTGAGGTCGACCACCAGCCTGTCTGCGATCAGCGTCTGCTCGACGCCGAAATCCCAGCCGATGGCTTTCTCGGGAACGATGTTGGCATTGCCGACGAAAGAAGCGGGGTCGAAGCCGAACTGCTCGACGAAGGTCGGGTTGGTGACGCCAGTGCCGTAAGACGTGTGGAGGCGCGAGCCTGTCCCCGGGATCGCCCACGACGCGGCGAGGCTGTAGGTGTCGTCATCCTCGAAACTGTCGTTCTGGTCGCGGCG
>CANJXY010000316.1 GCA_947478925.1 Hyphomonadaceae bacterium
GGCCTTGCTGGTCGTCATGGGATCGGTGGATAGGCCTGTTCCGGGCTGCGGGCAAGCGGGGCCCGCCTTTGGCCACGCTCGCCCTTCGACAGACGCGCCCTGCGGGCGCAGCGCCGCGTGAACGCAAGTATAGCCAAAACCACCCGCTTATTGTGAACAGCGCGAACCTGTCGTGCGGGTCCGCCGCATCGTCGTGCTCAAGAGGCGCTCCTTCGAGCCCCTACGGACACGCTTGTAAGGGCGCGGGAAGCCCGGCCGGTTTGGGCGACGCCAATCCGCCGGATTCCCGTGCTTAAGGCGCAGGAACTGTTCGGAAGCGGCGCGCGCGTTTCCCCCGAGTTTGCGCGGGGCGTTTCCAACAAAACGGGGTCTTGGTCCGTGCTTAGCGCTTGCGCGCAGGCGGCCTCAACGCCGCTTCGCGTTCGGCGATCCAGGCGGCGTCACGCCGGTGGATGAGCACGCCGGGAAAGCGGGCTTCCAGACTTTCGCCGAGGTCAGCGGCGGCCTTGAAATCCGGGCCGTCGCCGGCGCGCCGGTTCTTCGAGAGGCGGGACAGCATCTGGCCACGGCGGCGGGGATCGATGGCTTGCTGGAGCTCGCTGATCAACAGGCGGCGGCAGCGCACGAGATAATCGGCAGCGTCCGTGTCGGGCTCAGCGCCGTCGCAGTCGAGACGGTCGAGCTGGTAGTAGCCGAAGACCACCGTATCGAGGATGGGCGGGCGGAAGCCTTTGAAGGCGGCTTCGCGATCCGCGCCGTGCAAGTCGGGCGAATGGTTGGGGAAGAAGAGCCGCCCGCGATCGGCGAGCGATGACAGGCGCTGGGCGGCGCCAAGACGGCGGACGCGCATCTCGTCCGCGCGAAAGCAGGACCCACGTCCGCGCGCGAGGAGCACGCCTTCGGACAATGCATCGGAAGCCTCATGCGCCCAGCCAAGCATGTCGGCGTCCATCTGCGCCTTCAGGCTTTCGAACTGCATCGTCATCTGGCGATTCACGATGCGCCAGTTGAGGACGAAAGACGCGATTGCCAGCGTTGCGGAGGCAAGCGCCAGCCAGGTTTCGAGGCCCCAGCTCTCCATGGCCCTGCCCTTTTCTGTCAGCCCGGCGGCGGTGTTGCGGGCGCCGCGGCCGGAGCGGCCGGCTTGCGGAAGCGGAGTGTCATGCGGTCGCTTTCGCCGATGGCCTTGTATTTCGCTTCGTCATACGTCGCCGCTTCCGGCGTGCCGGCTTTGGGCTTGTCGAGCGTGGGCGGCAGCATCCAGACGCCGAGCGGATGGTCGGCAGTGTCTTTCGGGTTGGCGTTGATCTCGGAGGATTCCTCGAGAACGAAACCGGCATCCTGCGCGAGCTGCACGACATAGCTTTCGAGCACATAGCCGTTGGAAGCTGTGAGATCCTGATCGCGCGCGGACGGCAGGCGGTGCTCCTCGACGCCGAGCACGCCGCCGGGTTTCAGAGCGCGGAAAGCATCGGCGAAAATCTTGTCGGCATAACCGCCGGCCATCCAGTTGTGCACATTGCGGAAGGTCAGCACGGCGTCGGCCGAACCATCGGGCGCGAGGCCCGGGCTGGTGCGCGAGCCGACGGTGAGCTTGATGTCGCCATAGGTTTCCGGGTGGTCGACGAAGGCCGCCTTGTAGTTGTCGACATTGGTGCGCGCGCCTTCGGAGGCTTCGGGATCGACATTGGCGGCATAGAGATGGCCGCCGCCCTTCATCAGCCAGGGGCCGAGGATGGCAGTGTACCATCCGCCGCCTGGCGCGATCTCGACAACAGTGTCGGACGGTTTGACGCCGAAGAATTTCAGGGTCTCGATCGGGTGGCGATACGAGTCGCGGGCGCGCTCCTTCTCCAGACGCCAGCTACCGGCGACGGCCCATTCAAGACTGCCTTCAGCAATTTTTGTAGCTTCCGGAATAGCCGGCGCGACGGGGACTGGCGGCTCCCCCCCGCAGGCGGCGGCGAGCCCCAGGACAGCAAGTGAGAGAAGAAAATGGCCTGATTTCATGAGTGTCTTCCAACCTGCATAACGCCGATTCGCAAAGTGACATTATCGGTTTGGGGTCACTTGACCATCCGCAGACGCGTTCCCAACTGACTCCACGAGGCGCTGCAATCGCGGGCCTTGGAGACCGAGGCGCAGACCATGCGGTGGCGCCGTGAACGGGCTTCGGACGTCAATCAAAGTGGCTGCAGCTCGCAGCCACCTGTTGCTTACGAGGACAGACATGAGCTCTTTCGATTTTTCCCCCATGTATCGCACGGTTGTCGGTTTCGACCGGCTCGCCAGCCTGATCGACACAGCCTCCCGGCTTGATGGCATGCAGGGCTATCCCCCCTACAATATCGAGCAGTCCATCGAAGACGAGAATGCCTATGCGATCGAACTGGCCGTCGCCGGTTTCGGCGAGGGCGACCTCGACCTTGAAGTAAAGGAAGGCCAGCTCATCGTTGTCGGCAAGAAAGATGGCGGCGAAGCGGATCGCAAATTCCTGCATCGCGGGATTGCGGAACGCGGCTTCGTCCGCCGCTTCCAGCTGGCCGATCACGTTGTGGTCAGCGGCGCCAAACTCCAGAACGGCCTGCTCCGCATCGAACTGAAACGCGAACTGCCGGAAGCCATGAAGCCCCGCAAGATTTCCATCGGCGAGATCTCCAAGCCGCAGGTGATCGAAGGCGGGAAGAAGGCTTCTGCGGCGTAACAGCAGGGCCTAACGACGACCCCTTGAATCAGCGGATGGCAATGCCGATCTAGAAATCTGTCCGCTGATTGCCCGGCTTGCTTCTGGTCCGGGCAGCGAATGGGTGGTGAGCCGCCTGGCCTTCTCCCCTCCCCCTGGAATGGCAGGGCTGGATCCCACCAAAGAGAGCGGCGCGCCCCCAAGGACGCGCCGCTTTTCTTTCGCTCCTCCAGCCTGACGCCGGACTATTTGCACTCGGTTTCGCTGCGGGCGTCGAGCCCCTGCATCTTCGTGCCCATGGCCGTCATGTCCGCCAGGGTCAGACCGGAATCGGTGAGCGCCTTCATGCCCGCTTCCGGGCTCACCTCTGTGGCGTTCAACGTGGTCAGAAGGAATTTCTTTTCCTTGTCGTTGAGCGCCTGCTCGATAATGCGAACCTGGCAGCCGCACTTGGCGGCCGAGGCCTCACCTTGGTCCTTGACGCATGCGGCGGTGGCCTTGGTTGCGAATTCGCTGCCGCCCGCGCCGCAGGCGGACAGGCTGGCAAAGCCCACGAGGGCGACAAGGGCGGCTGACAGACGGATCATGCGATTCTCCTTTTTCTGTGCCCTAACAGAAGGAAAAGCGCCTGTCGCTCTCAGATCAGCCGCCGTTTTCGGGATTTTGCCGTCCGCTCAAAGGGAGGTGGGCAGCGTCGCAAGGAATGTCTCCCATGCACGCTGAGGCGCCTCTGGCCAGAACAGGCAGACGATGGCGATGCCCATGAGCGCACCGCCAAGGTGAGCAGCGTGGCCAATGCCGTCGCGGATGTTGCTGCGCGAGGCCCACCAGGAGAAGGCGATGTAGCAGATCGCGAACAC
>CANJXY010000317.1 GCA_947478925.1 Hyphomonadaceae bacterium
CCTTGGCGTAGCCTGGGTGCTCGTCATCGACACGTTCGCGGGTGCGCTGGTCGCCATGTCTCTTACCGGCGTATTGCTCTGGAGCCGCCTCCATGGTCCGCGTCTAGCGGCGATCGGGTTGATGACAACCAGCGTCATGGTGGCGCTTGCGGCTATGTGGAATGGACTCGTCTGATCTTTCGTATCAGACGTGTCTTTTGTCCAAGGGCCAATTCTGCGCGGGGCGTGTCTTCAGGCCTTAGCGAAATCAAAGCGTCATTGAATCGAAATATTGCTATGTGTCTTAACATCGTCCCGGCCTGGCGCCGGTGAAACAATCGGGACTGCAGCATGCGTGCAAAATCGGGTCTCCTGGCGACCGTTCTGTTTTTGGTGACGCTTGCACCGCCTGTCGCCATCTCCCAGGTCGCGGCTGAGCGGGGCCATCCGATTGGCGAGCCTTCGGAATTTCTGCCTGGGCCCGTGAGTGGCGGATTTGATCTGCCGAATGGTTGGCGCATCACGCCGGCCGGGGAAAAGGTGGCCGAAACCGATGACCTGATCCTCAACATCATTCCTTCGCTGGATGGCAAGGTTCTGATCGCAATGAACAGCGGCTACCAGCCGCACGCGCTTAGCGTGATCGACGCTGCAACGCGGAAAGTCGTTCAGACGGTGCCGCTCAAGTCCGCCTGGCTCGGCATGGCATGGGCGCCCGATGGGTCAACACTCTATGTTTCGGGTGGCAACGCGACGGGATCAAAGCAAAGCGTTCGTCCGAGCATGGCGCCGCTCGTCGGGCCGGATGATCCGCCTTCCGCGAGCGATCCGACCATCGCGCCGATCTACGCGATCCCCTACAAGGACGGCAGGCTGATCGACACCGAAGCGCGGGCCTTCAACTCACCGCTGCCAGGGCCCCAGACCTACTGGTCCGGCCTGGCGCGCCACCCTTCGAAACCACTGCTCTATGCGGCGATGCGCGGTGTCGATGACAAGCTCAGCTCAGTTGTGGTCTTCGACGCGCAAACCAGAAGTATATTGAATGAGATCCCCGTGGGAGTTTCGCCTTACGACCTGGCAATGAACAAGGACGGATCGCGCCTCTATGTCAGCAACTGGTCGAGCGGAAACATCAGCGTCATCGACACAACCACCACGAAGGTTATCGCCACGGTAGCGGTGGGCGCCAATCCCAACGACGTGCTCCTGAGCGATGATGGCCGGCTGTTCGTTGCCTGCGCAAACGACAACAGCGTTGCGGTGATCGACGCCAAGACGCTGCGGTTGATCGAGACGATCAGCACAAGCCTGACACCACTTTCTCCGATCGGCTCGACTCCCAACGCGCTGGCGCTCGATGCAAAGCAGAAGCTTCTGTTCGTGGCGAACGCCGACAACAACAATGTCGCCGTGGTCGACATAGCGGACAGGAAGCAAAGCGATGTCGCGGGCTTCATCCCAACCGGCTGGTATCCGTCGGCCCTTGCGCTCGCCGAGAAGGGCGCAGCACTTTATGTCGGCAGCTCCAAAGGTCAGGCAGCTTATGCTGATCTTTACGGTCCTTCGAGCCCGCTGCGCTCACCCGAGCATCCGGGGAATTCGATCAAGACCTTGCAGACAGCGAGCGTCGAGCGCATTGCGCTCGGCGACCTGAAGGCGAAGCTGCGTGGTTACACGAAGCAGGTTTATGGCAACACACCCTACAACGACGCGCTATTGACCAAGGCCAGGCCGGCGACCACGCCCTCGATCATTCCCGATACGGTCGGCGCCGGCTCACCCATCAAGCACGTGATCTACATCATCAAGGAAAACCGCACCTATGATCAGGTGCTCGGCGACCTGCCCCGCACCAATGGCGATCCTCGTCTGGCAATTTTCGGTGGCGCCATCAGCCCCAACCATCATGCGCTCGCGCAGCAGTTCGTGGCCTTGGACAACATCTACTGTGATGGCGAAGTCAGCCAGGACGGCCATCACTGGACCAACGGCGCTTACGCCACCGACTTCAACGAAAAAAGCTGGCCGGCGAACTATGGCGGACATTCGGTGCTGCCGGATGCACCTGCAAAATATGTCGGCAATGGCTATCTCTGGGATCTCGCCAAGCGTTACAACCTGACCTACCGCAGCTATGGCGAATTCGCGCAGAAGTCCGACGACGGCGTCGAGATGGAAGCCCGCGCAGGCATATACAGCTTGCAGGGACACGTTTCGAAAACCTATGGCGGCTTCGGTGGCCGGGATATCGACAACGCTGCCGTGTTCATCCGTGAATTCGACCAGTTCGAGAAGAACTTTGACAGCGGTGATTCCGCCATGCGCTTGCCCAACGTCACGGTCATGGCGCTGGGAGAGGACCATACGCGCGGCACGACGCCAGGGGCCTATACGCCAGCCGCAGCAGTCGCCAGCAATGACTATGCGCTGGGGTTGATCATCGAGAGAGTATCTCACTCGAAATACTGGCCGCAGACGGCCATCTTCGTGATCGAGGATGATGCGCAGGACGGCGCGGATCATGTGGATGCCCGCAGGACGGTGGCCTTCGCTGTTAGCCCTTACATCAACCGCGCGACCGTCGACTCGACACACTACACGACTGTCTCGTTCCTTCGGACCATCGAACTGCTGTTGGGTTTGCCGCCTATGAGCCAATACGATGCGGCGGCCACCCCGCTCTACAAATCGTTTTCGGACAAGCCCGATCTCACGCCCTATCGGGCGATCCCGCCGCAGATCAACATCTACGAGCGCAATCAACCGACGGCCTACGGCGCCGCCGAGAGCGGACGCATGAATTTCGCGGAGGAAGACCGTGCCCCGATGAAGCGGCTCAACGAGATCATCTGGAAGTCAATCAAGGGCATGAATTCTGAAATGCCCGCTCCCGTCCACCGGTACAGGCCGCTACTGGACGCGGTGTACCCGACGTCTTCTTCCAACGATCGATAGCGTCGACTGTTTGCGACTGACAACAACGCGCAGGCCTATGAGCGCTTTAAGCTGGCAACGCTCGCCTGGTGAGAACCTCGCTTGCAGTGAAGGCCCCCGCCAACCGCCGTTCAGGGCGGCGGGGGCAATTCAGATCGCGTGACGCACTTCTTGGATGCCGGATCCTTCGCACCAACGTTTGCCGCCAGTCTCGACGGCCGCTCCTGATTGCCCATCGCAAGGCGTCTCGGTTTGTTGCTGGCGCCTCAGTGACCGCCTCTTCCGAACAATAGCCAGAACAGTCCGCCAAAAGCGGAAGCGGCCACAACAATCGCCGCGAGGATTTTGATAGCAGGATGAAACGTGTTCATGGCGCCGAGCATGACGTGCACATTGCCGTTTTTCAACTACGTGCACATGCTGTTACGCTCGCACCTATCCGCCCTCTGAGCCTCCGTCACGACGGCGCCCCATCCATGTCCGCGCTATGACACCTGAATCAGAAATCGGTCCTCTGAAGTTCAGTCGCGTCAAAGGCAGACCGTCGCTGCTATTCTCTAAAGGTCGCTGTGAGCTCGATTTCCTTTGCGCCGCACTTCGCACAATGAATCACGTCTGC
>CANJXY010000318.1 GCA_947478925.1 Hyphomonadaceae bacterium
TCGGCCAGCTGCATCATGGCCGCCAACTCAGCCTGGATCTCGCGCCTCTCCTCGGCGTCAGTCATCACCCGCAGTTCGGCCCGCAGCTCCTCGATGTGGCGCTCGATCGTGAGGGTCTTCGTGAACATCGTCGTCTCCTGTGTTTGAAGGACGATGTCGGCGGGCGGGCGTGATGGAGCGGGTCAAGGGATCGCGCCAGGGCGCGACCGCGAAGCGGCGATGGGGGTCACGATTTTTTTGGCTCTTCCGCCAAAAAAATGGTGGGGCCCCGTCGTCCCTTGAGGCGGTCCATCACGTCCGGCACACTGAGACGAACTGAGCAATCAATTCCCCTTCCGCGCGAGGCATGAGACAGCATGCGGAGGCTAGCGCGCACATCCCGACTGTCAGGACGGCCAACAGAAGAGAAGGCTGCAAGGAGCCTGCGCACCGGGCCTATCCGGTCCTGCATGGCGGGACGCGCCCTTTGCCAGCGTCCCGCCTCCAGCCGGCCGCTCACCTCGCCGCGTTGGCCGCCCGCTCGATCTCACCGCACCGCACCATGAGTCTGGCGAAGGTGAGCGCGTCCACCGGCAGCAGGCCATCGGTCTGCATTGCCGCATAGTCCGCCTCGAGCTCTGCCAGATGCGGCCCCACCGGCACGAGCTGCAGACCGCCCCCAACGGCGGCATGATAGTCGATCCAAGCGCCTGCCGTGTCGCGCTCGCGGAAGAAGGCGGTCTTGTGTGAGGCAACCTGCGCAGCGAGGCTGGCATCCGCAATGGCACGCCCCGTGACGCCGTTGGCGTGGAGCCGCTCCAGATCGTACCAGTGACGCGCCTTGTGATCTCCGACGGGATCTCCACTCCGGCAGAAGACGTGCACCGCCGTCGCCTTCTCCCAGAACGTCCGTTCGGCCTTCATGACCCTGGGCCGGGCCGTCGGAAGGTCGATGTCCAGACCTGCCGCCGCGCTGTCGCAGGCGATATCATGGACGTCGGCAGGTTCCCCCGTGGCGCGAGCGCCAAATTCCAGGAGCACGGTGGATTTGACCTGCCCGTAGTCCTGTTCGGCGTAACGGATGCTGAGATTGCAGCCATCGAGCTCGACCATCGCCTGGGCGCCATCCCGCTCCAGCCGCGCCTGAATGATGGGTGCAACGGTGCCCCTGACCCAGGCAGGGAGCCGCTCGTTGCGTATGGCCTCGCTGACCCGCCGGATCTGGCTGCGCGTCTCCGGTATGTCGAGCACTTCGCCCTGATCTCCTCGCGGCAAGAGATCCCCGGCCAGCTCCCGGATGTCATGGGTCAGGTGGTAAGTAGGCGGCGAGCGCCGTATCGCCTCTCGGCGACCTGTTTCTCACCGCCTCTTCCCGAACCGGACTTGCGACTTTCGTTCCGCATCCGGCTCTCCAGAAGACATGGCGAACTCAGGCGTGCCAAGCCAAGCGAGGCGGTACCGACAAACCGGGATCAACGAGAGCAAGAACTGCTCCGAGGACCTGTCCTGCCAGACCGTGCGTGTGCGTCGAACCTTACTAGGCCCGCGAGAGCCCAGTATCTCATGCGCATTTGCCTTTGGGCGTTTACTCCGCAACCATCGCCACAGTCTGTCGCCGACGTACCAATCGAGACTGGTAAAGACGTCGCCAGCATAGGCGCAGTAACGATAATAGTTCGCCCATCCCCGTAGGATCGGGTTGATCTCTTGGAGCTTTTCCTCAAGGCTGACGAGCGTGGTATTCCGCTTTGTCAGTTGCTTGATCCGGTGACGCAGATCGGCGACCTTCTGCTTTGGAATCCGAACGCTCGTGCCGAAGCCGTAGCGTTTGTTCCAATATGCGCCGAAGTGGAATCCGAGAAAGTCGAATCCCTCGGTCAAGGCCGTGATCTTGGTCTTTTCCGGCGACAACTCCAATCCCGTGGTCTCGCGAAGGTGTTCAGCCAACGCGGATTTCTCCGCCAAGGCCTCCTCCCTTGTCCCTGACACCAGCAGGATGAAATCGTCGGCGTAGCGCACGGGTAGAAACACGCATCGACCGGCTTTTCGATCGGTGCTCCGCGCACTTGCTGCTGCCGCAGCCCCGTCGCTAGTGCGATGAGGATAGAGTTTCGTGCGGTGATACGCCCACCTCTCGTAACGCTCCTCGATCGCGCTGAGCACAATATTGGAGAGCAGGGGAGAGATGATACCGCCTTGAGGTGTGCCATTGTCTGTACGAAGGAACTGATCCTCCGTCAGCACGCCGGCCTTCAAGAACCGTCCGACCAGCCGCGTCACCCGACGGTCGCCTACGCGGGCGCGCAGCCGATTCATCAGGTGGTGGTGCGAAATCTGGTCGAAACAGCTTTTGATGTCGCCTTCGATAACCCATGGGTACGGCAACCGGCTCCGCCGATTGTCCTGATCGCGTTTGAACGGCAGGGCAGCTCGGCGGAGGTATTCCAAAGCGCCATGGCTGCTCCTTCCGGGCCGAAACCCGTAAGAGACATGCCAGAACTGCGCTTCGAAGATAGGCTCCAACAAGAGTTTGACCGCGCCCTGTACGACGCGATCCTTGATCGTAGGAATGCCCAGGGGTCGGTGCTGTCCTGGTTTTCCGGCCTTGGGGATAAGGATACGCTTCGACGGGCTGGGCCGATATGCGCCGAGGCGTAACTCAGCTTGTAGCCCTTCCAGAAAGCGTGCCTCATTCCGTCTGGCGCGGATACGCCCTACGGTGATCCCGTCGACCCCAGCGGTGCGCCCACCTTGATTAGAGGCAACGCGCCGCCAGGCGCAGCGGAGCGTGCGGATGTCGGTTAACCAACCCCACATGTCCCGCCAATTGTCGCCAGGATTTGCCTGACTCCACTGATAGAGTTTGCGTTGAACGCTGAGTATCCAAGCCTCGTCGGCCTGACGATCCATGTCCATGGATCATTTCTCCGTCGTACAAGTCTATCGTCTTCCTGCTTCCCTTCGCCATGTGCATGGCTTTCCCATGCCCGGACTACTACGAAAGCTCCGCCCTCGGCGTCGTCCGTTTCCGGTCGTCGCGGCTAGCCCAGTCCGCACTGGGCAGGCGAGCCGAGTTCCCGTGTTCCGATCTTCGACCTTCGTGTCGTTAGGCGGTGAGCTATACCCCTTGCGATGCGGGAGATGGGCCAAGGAGAACTGTTCCCATCTCGAATGCTCTGTTCGCATTCACCAGCGAGGAACATTGAGCCGCGCCAGTTCTGTTCGCGTTGTATTGCCTCCCACGCCACCGCGCGATTTGGAGACGGTCTCGGATATAGAGGCTTCCGACGCTCACTTCGTTGTCTCGCCATAGACACTGCGGTAGCCCGACCTGCGCTCGATGGGCGCATCCGGTACAGTTAAGGCCACTCTGCTTATGACACCCAACCGGCGACACCCGGTCGAGCTTTGCGGCCCCCTTCCTTCTACTGTTCTCTGTAGAGGGGCGGCATTACAGCCGCCGGTCGAAGTTCAGCAAGTTGAGGAGGTGTCTTCTACGTCATCACACACCTCCTGCGCCGACACGGCGCACCGA
>CANJXY010000319.1 GCA_947478925.1 Hyphomonadaceae bacterium
GCAATCGAATCTCCCGCAGATCGCGAAGAGATCACCAATCGCTCAAGCTTCGCGAGCATGGCGTTCAGCTGTTCCGATAGCCTGTCGAATTCATCTCCCGACCCATGCACTGGCGCGCGGCGCGTCAGGTCGCCAGCCATGACGCCCTCAGTTGTTCTTGCTAGCTGCTCCGCGCGCTGCGCAGCTGAGCGCGAAATCACCACGCCGCCAATCAGGGACAGAACGAAGCCGACGGCTGCCGACTTCCACACCACCTCGCTAATGCGTCGGTTCATCTCACCGAGCTGTCCAACATCGTAGGCGACCATCAGCACGCCGCCTTCCGACAGGCGCGAAATACGCCCTTCCGCCGTCCGCCGGCTTGGTCGGCCATCGAACGAACGCGCGTCATAGTCGAATTGCACATCAACCACCTGCCCCTCCGGCGCCGCGGCTGGCAGCACATCGAAGTCGCCGGACAGTTTTCGTCCGTTCCCGTCGAGCAGCAGGTAGAAGAACTTGCCGCGCGCCTCGGAGCGTTCTGTCACCGCCTGGTTCAGGCGATCAATCCCGCCGCGATAGGCTGCTGACAGTTCCTGGAATTCGGAGTTGAGATCGGTCTCGGCCTGCCTCCCCATATGGCCGGCTGTTTCGTAATAGAGATACGCAAGCAGCGACGCCGAAAACAGAATGAAGATGGACGCATGCAGCAGCGCAAGCCGGAACGTTGTCGTCCGGACCAGCGCCGGTAGGCGACCGATTTTCATGACCTAGGCTTCGAGTCGATATCCGGCGCCGCGCACGGTGTGCAGCAACGGACGATCGAAGTCCTTGTCGATCTTCCCGCGCAGACGCGAGACGTGAACATCGATCACGTTGGTCTGGGGATCGAAATGATAGTCCCAAACCTTCTCCAGCAGCATGGTACGGGTCACCACCTGACCAGCGTGCCGCATCAGGAATTCCAGCAGACGGAATTCGCGAGGTTGCAGGTCGATCTTCTGACCATCGCGATGCACGGTTCGGCCCAGCAGATCCATCTCAAGGCCGCCAACCGTCAGCTTGGTTGTGGGGATGTCGCCAGTCGCACGACGACCAAGGGCTTCGACGCGCGCCACCAGTTCGCTGGGAGCGTAGGGCTTGGTCAGGTAGTCATCTCCCCCGGCCTGAAGGCCCTCCACGCGATGGTCCACTTCGCCCAGCGCCGACAGGAACAGCGCTGGCGCCCGACCACCTGAGTCGCGGTACCCCTTGACCACTCGCAGCCCGTCGAGGCCGGGCAACATCCGGTCCACGACAAGGGCGTCATAGTCGCCGCCCTTGGCCTGCTTAAGCCCGGTCTCGCCATCGCCGCACACATCGACGAAATGCCCCGCATCGCTCAGCACACCTTTGACAAAGGCGGCCGCCGTTGAGTCATCCTCGATCACAAGAACTTTCATGAACTCACTATTCCGCAGCAGCGATCTCGATCGGACGCAGCACGGTGAGATCGCCACACCGCTGCTGATTGCCGCAGCCCACACGCGCCACGACGTCCTTCTTGCCACCCGAGATCGCCGCCGCGACGGCGTCCTGGTAGTCTTTCGGCGACTTTACCGCCTTGTTGTTGATCTCAAGGATCGCATCGCCCGGAAAAATCTCGGCACGCGCGAACGCGCCATGCGCTTCGACTGTCACGACGATCAGACCGGCACCCGCAGCGCCGACATCGAACTTCGTCGCCTCTGCAGCCGTCATTGCACGAATGGTCGCGCCCGCCACTTTCACATCGCCTTCGCCTGGATGCGGCGGCTTCATGTCCGCGCGCTTGGGATCGAGTTCAGCCACGGCCAGCGCCTTGTCGTCGCGCGCCCGCACCATCACTTTGAGAGTCTGCTGTTTACCGTCCCGAATGATCAGGAAAGTGTTGGTCGTGCCGGCCAGCAGGCTGCCCACACGCTGTGTCAGGTGCCGGTTGTCCTTCACATCCTCACCGTTGACGGCAAGAATGATGTCACCGCGCTTGATCCCACCGGCTTCGGCAGGTCCGCCCGCCGTCACCGAACGCACGATGGCCCCGTTCGATGATTTCAGGCTCCACGCTTCGGCGACGCGCTGGTTCATGCTCTGGATTTCGACACCGAGCCAACCGCGCACGACCTTGCCGTCCTTGATCAGCTGGTCGGAAATCTGCTTCACGGCCTTGGCCTCGATCGCAAAGCCGATGCCGACGCTGCCGCCGCCTGTGTCGGAAAAGATCGCCGTGTTCACGCCGATGACTTCGCCATTGATGTTGAACGTCGGTCCGCCAGAATTTCCGCGATTGATCGGCGCGTCGATCTGAATGAAATCATTGTAGTTGCCGCCCAGCAGCTCACGCCCATCCGCCGACACGATGCCCGCCGTCGCCGTTCCGCCAAGACCAAACGGGTTGCCGACGGCAACCACCCAGTCGCCGACGCGCGGTTTGGCCTTGGTCGCGAACTCTACGAACGGATACGTGCCGCTCTTTTTCACCTTCAGAACAGCCAGATCGGTCTGCTCGTCCGAGCCGATGATCTGCGCTTCCAGCTGGTCGCCATTCTTCAACGTGACTGTCACTTCACGCGCATTCTCTATCACGTGGTGGTTGGTGACGATGTAGCCGGCCGGCGAGATGAAGAAGCCAGAGCCTAGCGCAACGCCTTCACGCTCGCTCTCGTCCGGTTCGGCCTTGTCGGTCTGGTCGCCGAACTCGTCTTCGTATTCGTCAAAGCCCGGCAGCCCCCGGAAGGGGTTGAACGTGCCGTTGCGCTGAGCTGCCTTCACTTCAGTTGTCACCTGCACGCTGACCACCGCGGGGCTCACGCGCTCGATCAGGTCCGCAAAGCTCATCGGCGCTCCGGCGGGCGGCGAGATGGCGACAGGCTTCTGCGCAGCGGCGACGGGGACCAGAGATGTGGTGGCGGCGAGCGCCACCATGAGTCCGGCTGCGATGCCCAACCCACGGTTCCGGACCATTCCAACCTTCATCATTCGCTCTCTCTCACTGCAGTCGCCTGTGCGCGATGTTCGGCTATTGAAACTAGATGCAGACCCGGCCCGCGCAACTGCAAAGACCTGCCTGACGGCTTGCGCGGTGCGAACGCGGCGAGTTCGACGCGCCCCTTGCGTGTACAATCCTGGCTTACTTTAAGGCAATCATGCGGCGGCGCCAGTGGCCTGAGCGGCGTATTGCGCATGGAATGGGGCAAAATCTGTCGTCGGGCGATAACCAACACCGCTCAGGCGCCGTCTTGTCCCCGGTCGTCAGGCACCGGCGCAAGATCCCGGCGACGCGTCTTGAAGCGGCCAAAACCAATCAGGGCGCCCACGCCGACAAGCAGCGCAAACGGAAACGCCCACAGCGCCATGGCCCATCCATCGATTGGCGGACGGAAGGAGACATACTGACCGTAGCGAGACACGAAGAAATCCCGCACAGCCGAATCGCTCGCTCCCTGGGCGATCTGTTCGCGAATCTTCCGAC
>CANJXY010000320.1 GCA_947478925.1 Hyphomonadaceae bacterium
ATCGGGCACGACGTTGATCGCTGCCGAGCGTGCGGGCCGCCGCGGTTTTGGCCTCGAGATCGAACCCAAGTATATCGACGCCACGCTGCGCCGCTTCCGCGCCATCACGGGTGAAGAGCCAGTGCGCCTGGAGGACGGCATGCTACTCAAGAATCTCGAATAGGGGCGCGATCGCGACCCTGACTACGCACCCGCCGCCATGTCGCGACGGGGCGACCACCAGAAAGCGGAGATCAATTTCATGGAGACATAAAATGTCTACAGAGTCAGATGACACGCCCGAGAGCGCGAAATGTGAGCCGACAGGCGACCACCCGAGCGGCTACTGTCGTCCACCGAAGAGTGGACAGTTCAAGAAGGGGGAACCGTCCCGCAATCCGGCGGGCCGCCCGCGCCGGGCGAAGGGGCCCGACGCCATCATCGAAGAAACGTCTCGCGCGCTGGTGCCGATTACGCACAACGGCAAGGAGATCAAGGTCACGCGTTTCGAAGCAATGATCCGCACACTCTACGCGAAGGCATTTCAGGGGTGCCGGAAGGCCCAGGCGGCGCTGCTCAGCCTGCGTCTCAAGTATGCGCGCAAGCGGCAAAGCAACCCGGACGATGACGATGTCGTAGAAGAGTTCAATTTGATAATTCACGGCCAGAAAACGGAGGACGTGCCGAAACAGGTGCGGCGGCGCAAGCCCCGCTCGTCGATGCGCAGCCGGAAGAACGAGACACGCCCTGAGACCCTCAATCGCGTTGCTGCGCTCCCGGTGACCGTCAATGACGGCGGCGTACGCAAACGGATGACGTTCGAACGCGCCCTCTGGAACCTGATCGTCGCGTCTGCGGTGGCAGGAGACATCGCGGCCGTTCGCCTGATCACGCGTTTCATGGACGCCATCTCCGAATGCGAATCGCAAAATCCACAGAACGATGATGACGAGGGGGAGACCTACACGATCAACCTCGGGACTCTCATCGACGACAATCGCAAGGCAGACGGAGAGGAAGACGATCCCGAGCCTGTCGCATAAGTCGTCCAGGCACGGCGATTGCTGGTGCGCTCGTCGCAATGTCGCACTGGCATCAGCGGCATGAGCGCGAGATCGCGAAGGCGGCATCCAGGACCCTGAGATCTCGTTTACGGCCCGTCGGCGTGGTGGTCATGGCCACCAGCTGGCGGGCCGCTTCGCGATCAACCCAGCGCACGCTGGCTGTTTCCTCCGAGAACTGTCCTGGCTCGCCTACCGGCTCCATCAGGAAGAACACGGTTGACGTAGTCGTCCCGGCGAACACTTCGGGGATGAGGACGATGATCCTTGCCGCCTGGCCGGTCTCTTCCAACACTTCACGCAGCGCCGTCTGCTCCGGCGTCTCACCCGGATCAGGCCTGCCCTTGGCGAACGTCCAAACATAGCCGCCAAAATGATTGGCAGGCTCGCGGATCTGGACCTCACCACGGTCATTGATCAGTACGCCACCATAGGCGTCGGCACTCGGGACCTTCATCTCACACCCTTCCCGCTTGCCGGTCGCGACGCTTCGAACACCGGGTCATCCTGCAGGCGATGCAGAACGTCCCACACGTCGTGATAGAGATGCGCGCGATCCACCCCCTGCTGGATGGCGACCTCGGACTTGAAATTCGAATAGCCCAGCACCTCGATCATCTGTGCGAGCGCGCGCGCCACGTCCGCTCGCTTAGCCGTCGCGCGGAACCGATAGTCGGTATCATCGCTTTCGCGGATCCGGCCAAGTGAAGGGCAGTAGGCGCGTTTGAGGGCGAGAAGATCGCTTCTGACCCGCGCCCGTATGGTCAGCGTCTCCTTGCCGCGATCCGTCGGCTTCTCGACGATACTATAGAACCCTGTCGGTGTGATGAGCCACATGCGTTTCCCCGTTCCATGACGCGTGTCGGTTCGCTCTGCGTCGGCCAACAGTCAAGTCGAGCAACGCCAGGTATCTGATGTTGCTACGCCAAACTCTGCGTCGTGCGCGTGCACCCAAATATTCTACGGCCAAGGCCGACATTCCGCTCGACTTCCGATCGGAGCAGAGCGGTAGTGCGCACCGCCGCCGACGAGTGCTGCGTTGAACAGGTGAGAATCCGGAACACCTTGAGTGCATGGTTGCCTCGGCCGCGACGGACGCGGACAGGTAGATAGAACGAGCTGCCGCATCTCTACTTGGCCCGGCTACACACCGGGCTTGTCTCAGTGGACGCGCGATCATGTCGATCGCCGCTCCAATCAGGAGACATGCTCATGGAACCCACCAACACCGCCGAGCCTCGCGCTCGAAAACTTCGTTCATCGACCCAACCTGCCGAGAAGCCCAGGTCCAAGAAGGACCAACTCGTCGAACTGCTCCGCGCCAGGGGTGGCACGGACGTAAGGGCGCTGTCAGACAACCTTGGCTGGCAGCCTCACACAGTGCGCGCCGCTCTCACCGGCCTGCGCAAGGCTGGAATCGCGGTTGAGAAGATGCCGGCTCGGGACGGTGAGCTGACGCGGTATCGCATCAATGCGAAACGCGGCCGTTCAGCTCAATGAGCGACGACCTTATCCGCAAGGAGGTCGAGTTCCTGTCGGCGGCAAGCCGACAGGAACTGCTCCTCCGCTGGGAGAAGCTCAATGGCTCCCTCGCCCCCGAAGGGCTTTCCACCTCACTGCTGCGGAGGGGCGTCATCTATGACGTCCAGGCCAGGGCATATGGCGGCCTCTCGCCTGCACACCGGAAAGCCCTTCTGCAGATCGCGGCGAGCAAGACCGCGACCCCGCCCGCCAGCATGAAGGCCGGCGCCCGGCTGGTGAGGGAGTGGAACGGGGTTGCGCACGTCGTCGATATCGTTGATGGCGGTTTCAAGTACCGGGACAAGACCTACGCCTCGCTGACTGCCATCGCGAAGGAGATCACCGGCGCTCACTGGTCCGGTCCGCGCTTCTTCGGGATCAAGGGCAAGGCGCAATGAGCCTGGCACAGCGTATTGTCCGATGCGCCATTTACACCCGCAAATCGTCCGAGGAAGGCCTGGAGCAGGAGTTCAACTCGCTGGACGCACAGTATGAGGCCTGCTCGGCCTACATCGTCAGCCAGAAGAGCGAAGGCTGGAAGCGCACACCCGTCCGTTACGATGACGGCGGCATCTCGGGCGGGACACTGGAGCGCCCCGCCCTGCGCCGATTGCTGGCGGACATCGAGGCCGGTCGCGTCGACCTTGTAGTCGTCTACAAGATCGACCGCCTGACGCGTTCGCTGATGGACTTCTCGAAGCTGGTCGAACGGTTCGACAGATCGAACTGCTCGTTCGTCTCGGTCACCCAAGCGTTCAACACCTCGACCTCGATGGGCCGGCTCACCCTCAACGTACTTCTGTCCTTTGCCCAGTTCGAGCGTGAGGTCACCGCCGAGCGCATCCGGGACAAGATCGCTGCCTCGAAGAAGAAGGG
>CANJXY010000321.1 GCA_947478925.1 Hyphomonadaceae bacterium
CGGCGCGTGCATGATCGTCGCAGTGCTGATCGCCTTCTGCCTTCACCAGATTCGGCCCCGCAAGCCCGCGCTGGAAGGAGGGGGATGATGCCAGCCGCCAACAAGCCCGCCAAACGCAAGCCGCGCAATCCGGCTCTGCGAGCTGCGCCGATTCAGGACCGCGCCGTACAAACGCGCGACCGCCTGCTCGATATCGCCGGCGAGTTGCTTGGCGAAATTGGTATCGAGCGGATCTCCACCAACATGATCGCCGCCCATGCGGGCGTCTCCCCCGCCGCGCTCTACCGATACTTCAAGGACAAGTATGCCGTACTTGAGGCGCTCGGCCGTCGCTTCATGGATCGCCAGAACGCAGTACTCTTCACCTGGTTGGAGGAGAACAAGCATAGTCTCGATGCTCTGGCGGCAGGCACGGAAGACCTGCTGCGCGCCACCACCGAGGTCACCGACAGCGAGCCAGGCGGCGTCTGGATCGAACGCGCCATGCGCGCTGTACCGCAACTGGCGCACGTTCGTATCGAATCCCACCGCGAAGTCACCGATGCAATGCTTGAAGTCTACGCGCCGCTGTTGCCAAAGGTGAACAAGCGCGCGCTCTGGCGGCGCCTTCGTATGACGGTCGAATTCGGTTACGCGATTGACGAAATGCTGCACGAGGAAGACCGCCTTTCCCGCGATGACATCTTCCGCGAGGCCGCCGAATTTCTCGACAACGTTCGACTTGAGGACAAGTGATGGCGAACTGGTCAAATTGGTCCGGCAGCGTTGACTCAAAGCCCGCCCGCATCGAGCGGCCGAAGACACTCTCAGACCTGTCCGGTCTCGTGCAGTCGGCGAAGAAGGTGCGCGTCGTCGGCGCGGGTCACTCCTTCATGCCGCTCTGCGAAACCGACGGCACGCTGCTGTCGCTCTCGGAGCTGGAAGGCGACGTCACGGTCGACGCCGCAACCAATCGCGTCTGGGCGCCCGCGGGTTGCTCGCTTGCAAAACTGACTGACATTCTCTGGAAGCAGGGTTACTCCCTCATCAACCAGGGCGACGTGAACCCGCAGGCGCTCGCTGGCGCCATCGGCACCGGCACGCACGGCACTGGCGCAAAGCTCGGCACGCTCTCCACCGCTGCCCGCGCCTTCGACCTGATGGGACCGGACGGCAAAATCGTTCGCGCGAGCCCAACTGAGAATTCCGATCTATTCGAAGCCGCCCGCCTCTCTCTCGGTCTCGTCGGCGTCGCTACTCGCATCGAGATCGACGTGCTGCCCGCCTACCATCTGGAGGAACGCCTCGAAGTCTACCCCCTGGCCGAGATCTCCGAACGCTGGGACCAGCTGGCGGCTGAAAACCGCCACGTCGAATTCTTCGTCTTCCCCTATGCCGACCTCGCCATGTTGAAGATCCTCGATGTCAAACCGTCCGAGGGCGAGATGCCCGAGCAGCACGACATGGACGACGTGGCTTTCCGCCGTGTCTGCGACATCTGCAAGACATTCCCATTCATGACCGCCTTTCTGCAGAAACGCCTGCTGCCCAAAGAAATGAAGCGCCGCCGGGTCGGCCCCGCCTACCGCATCTTCCCATCCGATCGCACTGTGAAGTTCGAGGAGATGGAATACGAACTCCCGCGCGCCAATGGTTGGCCCGCCCTACGCGACGTGATTGCGTGGATCCGCAAGAAGCGTCTGCCCGTCGCTTTCCCGTTCGAATTCCGCATCGTCGCAAAGGACGATATCTGGCTCAGCCCGTTCCAGGGCCGTGAGGGCGCTTCGATCTCGATGCATCAGTATCATCGTATGGCCTGGCGCGAGATATTCTCCGAAGCCGAGCAGATCTTCCGCGCCCACGACGGCCGCCCGCATTGGGCCAAGCGCCACACGCTCACGACTGCAGACGTCCACAAGCTCTACCCCGACGCCGCGAAATTCTGCGCCGTCCGTGACCGCCTCGATCCCGGCGCAAAATTCGCCAATGCCCATCTTTCCCAACTCTTCGGTATCGAAGCGAAGGCCAGCTAACCCCATGGATGATCGCGACCTCCACGCCCATCTGATCAACCAGCAGGGTAGCCGCAAATCGCTCAACACGCCCGTGCTGCTGATCGACCTCGACGCCTTCGAGCGTAACGTTGCTGCGATGGCCGCCCTGGCAAAAGCCAGTAACCTCCGCCTTCGCCCCCACGCCAAGACGCACAAGTGCGCCGAGATTGCGCGTCGTCAGGTTGCCGCCGGCGCCGTTGGCGTGTGTTGCGCCAAGCTGGGCGAAGCCGAAGAGATGGCGGCGGGCGGCATCGCCAGCATCCTCATCACCTCACCCATCGTCTCGCCCCAGGCTATTGCGCGCCTGATCAAGCTCAACGACCGGATCCCCGACCTGCAGGTCGTGCTCGACAACATTGACAATGCCAAAGCACTTGCCGCGGCCACAACGGGCAAGGCGTTGAAGATTTTGATTGACGTTGACCCTGGCATCCGCCGCACCGGCGTCGCCTCCGCCGATGCGGCGGTCGCGCTCGCACAGACTATCGCAGCGCTACCCGGTCTAAACTTCACCGGTGTCCAGTATTACTGCGGCCGCCAGCAGCACATCGAAGCCTACGCCGAGCGCCGTACTGAGATCATCGACCGCAGCGACTACATGCGCGGCGTCATCGCCGCCCTCACCGAGGCCGGTTTTGCGCCTGGCATAATCACCGGGGGCGGCACTGGCACGCACAGGATCGACATCGAACTTGGTCTGCTCAATGAGCTGCAAGCCGGCTCCTACATCTTCATGGATCGCCAATACAACGAATGCGACATCACAGGTCAGGGTGCGCCGGGCTACGATACTGCGCTCCTGATCGACGCCCGCGTGGTCAGCGCCAATACACCCGGCCTCGGCACGATCGACGCCGGATTCAAAGCCATGGCGACAGACGGCGGCCCGCCAACCGTCCTGTCAGGTGCACCCGCCGGCGCCGCTTTCCACTTCATGGGCGACGAACACGGTCTCGTCCTCTTTGGTGACGCGTCCCCCCCCATCGGCGAGATCGTCACCCTGGCTGTGCCGCATTGCGACCCGACCGTGAATCTGTACGATTTCTACCACGTGGTCCGCGGCGACACGCTTGTCGACCTCTGGCGCATCGAAGGCCGTGGCCGCTCGCGCTAACAAAAAATGCAGAAGGCGGCGTGATCGTGTGACCGCACCGCCTTCCATACTTGTGGCTGGAGCAGGCCAGCCGCTCAATGATGATGGTGAGCGTGCTCGGCAGAAGCCTTGCCTTCCATCGCAGTCACGCTTTCCTTGTCCATGAAGGCGATCAGCAGGTCGATGGCGTGATCATCCAGCTTCAGGTTCGGCATGGCCAGTCCCCGGAACTGCGCCATCTGCGCCTTGGCATAGGCATCGCCCTCGGCAATCATCTTGTCCGGCTCGCGGAGCCAGCGTTTCATCCAGGC
>CANJXY010000322.1 GCA_947478925.1 Hyphomonadaceae bacterium
GACGTTGTCATAAATCGACATTGGGAACGGGCTGGGCTTCTGGAACACCATGCCAATACGAGTGCGCACCTGCACGGGATCAACGGCAGGGCTGTTGATGTCGATGCCATCCATACGGATATCCCCATCGACACGCGCGCCTGGAATGGTGTCGATCATGCGGTTGAGGCACCGTAGCAGGGTAGACTTGCCGCAGCCGGAGGCGCCGATGAAGGCGGTGACGGCGTTGTCGGGGACTTCGAGACTGACGTCGAACAGCGCCTGCTTAGATCCGTAGAAGGCGTTGACGTCCTTAACCGAGATACGCGTGGGTGCTGCGGTGGCGCTGGGCCTTGCCGAGACTGCAGGAGCGCGCAGCGGCGCGATGGTAGCCGGTGTGGGGCGGGTGGGTTCGATCGCCGGTGAACTTTCAACGTTCAGCATATCAGCCACCTTGCTTGCCGGCGATGGCTGCATGGGAGAAGCGCGAGAGGATGTTGAGAGAGAGGACGCCGACAGTGATAAGCATCGCTCCGGTCCATGCCAACGAGACCCATTCAGGATAGGGGCTGCCAGCGTAGCGGTAGATCGCGATGGGGAGGCTCGCCATAGGTTGTGTCAGATCGGTCGACCAGTTGGTATTGCCGAGCGACGTGAACAGCAGCGGAGCAGTCTCGCCGGCGATGCGGGCGACCGCAAGCAGCACGCCTGTGAGAATGCCGCCGAAGGCTGCCGGCAGAACAACCTTGCGGACGACTTCATTCTCGCGGCTGCCGAGAGCGACAGCGCCATCGCGATAAGCTTGCGGCACGAGACGCAAGATGTCTTCCGTCGTGCGCGCGACGATCGGCATGGCGATCAGGGCGAGCGAGATCGCGCCAGCAATGCCGGAGAATCCGCCGAAGGGCGAGACGGCGATCTGGTAGACGAACAGCCCGATGAGCACGGACGGCGCGGAAAGCAGGATATCGTTCACGAAGCGCACGACAGAGGCGAAGCGGCTCTCCTTGCCGACTTCGGAGAGGTAGACGCCGACCATCATGCCGATCGGCGCGCCAATCATTGCGCCAAGGCCGACCTGGATGATTGAGCCGACGATGGCGTTGGCGAGGCCGCCCTCTGCCCCGGGCTGGGCCATAGGGTTGGCAAAGACGGACAGTTTGAGGCCGCCAATGCCGTTCGAAAACAACATCCAGAGGATGAGGCCGAGAAGGACAAGACCGATGCCGGCCGCGAGGACGCAGAGGCCGCCCATCAGGCGGTCAATCATCTGGCGGCGGAAGTAGCGGGCGCGGGCTGCGGGCGAGAGTTCCTTCACGACATGCGCTCCTGACGGAGGAGGAGGCGTGCAACGGCGAGGACGCCGAACGACACGACGAAGAGGATGAAGCCGAGCCCGAGCAGCACGGCAAGATCAAGCGTGCCGGGTTCTGCTTCGGGGAAGGAGTTGGCAACGACGGAGGCGATGGTGGCGGAAGGCGCCATCACGCTGTCGGGCATGCGGATGGCGTTGCCGATGACAAAGACGACGGCCATGGTTTCGCCCAGTGCGCGGCCGAGGCCAAGGAAGACAGCGCCAAAAAGTGAGCCGCGCACAGCGGGGATGACGGCGCCGGTGAGTGCTTCCCAGCGGGTCGCGCCCATCGCATACGCGCCGTCCTTCAGGAGTTGCGGCGTTGAGCGGAGAACGTCGCGCGTGGTGGCGGCGATGAAGGGCAGGATCATGATCGCGAGGATCAGTGAGGCGGTGAGGAGGCCTACGCCGATGGGCGGGGCGGTGAACCAGAAGAAGCTGTCGCCGATCGCCGGGATCCAGAGGAAGGTGCTGGTCAGCCAGGGCTGGACGTATTCCGACATGAAGGGTGCGAGCACGAAGAAGCCCCACATGCCGTAGACGATGGAGGGTACGGCCGCGAGCAATTCGATGGCGACGCCGAGGGCCGCGCGCAGGCGGTCAGGGCAGATTTCGGTGAGGAAGAACGCGATGCCGAATCCGATTGGCCAGGCGATGAGCAAGGCGAGCGCTGCGGTGACAATCGTGCCGGTGATGGCGGGGAGCGCGCCATAGATTTTTGTCACCGGGTTCCACTCCGTGCCCCAGATGAAGCCGAGGCCGAAGGTGTCGAAGGCGAGCTTGCCGCCGGTGAACATGATGACAAGGATCGAGAGCAGAACGATCACGACGATGGCGCCGGCGACGTGCAGGCTGATGCGGAATGCGGTGTCGCCAAGATGGAAGCGGCGGGCGCCAATGGTCTCGGTATCTGCTGCTGGCGTGGTCATGCGGGGATGCCGATCAGTTGGTGGCGGGTGGCCAGAGCGGTATCCCGCCGGCGGTGAGCGTGGTCCATTGCTGGCGCGCGAGGTCCTGCACGTTGGGCGGCAGCATGATGTAGTGAAGGCGGTCGGCGGTGGCAGCGCCGTTGCGGTACGACCAGTCGAAGAATTTCAGCACGCGCAGGGTGCGGGCGGGGTCCTTGGGGTCGCGCGGCACGAGTATGTAGGTGGATGATACGATGGGCCATGACGTTGCGCCCGGCATGTTCTGCATCGTGGCGGCCATGTTCTTGGCGTTGGCCCAGTCGGCGTGGCTTGCGGCTTCGAGGAAGGCGGGAACGGAGGGGCTGACGAAATTGCCATCCTTATTCGCCAGCATCAGCGCCTGCATACCGTTTTCGGCAGCGTAAGCGAACTCAACATAGCCGATGCCGCCCTTGATGTTCTTGACTGCCGCTGCGACGCCCGCATTGCCCGGCGCGCCAAGGCCCGTGCGCCAGGCGACCGAGTTGCCGGCGCCAGTGCGTTCCTTGAAGATCTGGGAAACGGACGACACGTACTTTGTGAAGATGCTGGTCGTGCCGGATGAGTCAGCGCGATAGGCGGGCGAGATCGGGATCTGCGGCAGTTTCAGCGACGGGTTGATCGCGGTGATCTTCGGGTCGTTCCAGAGGCGGATGCGGCCGACATAGATCTCGCCGAGGAGTTCGCCGGTGAGACGGACCTTCGAGCCGTCGACGCCCGGGATGTTAACGACGATGACGACGGCACCGATGACCGCGGGAAACTGGAGCAGCTTTTCCTTCTCCAGCTTTTCGGCGGCGACGGGCGAGTCCGACGCGCCGAAATCGACGGTGCGGTTGACGATCTGGGTGACGCCCGCGCCTGAGCCGAGCGCCTGGTAATTGAGACGGCCGCCGGAGACCTTTGCGTAATCCTCGCCCCAGCTCGAATAGATCGGCGCGGGGAAGGTAGCGCCCGCGCCGGTCATGTCCTGTGCGTGGGCGGGCGCGGTGAGCGCGATTGCGGCGGCCGTGGCTGCGCCCAGCGCACGCAGGATGCGGCAGGCAGACTGGATCACCACGGGCGCATCTCCCTCGGCCAAGCGGCCGGCATGGATATCGCGGGTCCTCTATCACCCGTTCCGCGAAGCATTTGTGACAGTGTTTGTGACTGCCGC
>CANJXY010000323.1 GCA_947478925.1 Hyphomonadaceae bacterium
CGCGCGCGCTCGGGCGGCGTTTCGGCTTCGACGGGCCAGGGCTGGATAACGGATGGCTTGAGGCCGAGCCAGGCGAGCGTGGCGCCGAACGTGTGCTGCGGATGGCTTGCGGCAGCGGCAACGGAGGTCCAGCCTTTCGCTGACAGGTCGGGGTCGATGCCGGGGAAGACAATGAGGCCGCGCGGGAGGGCGAGCACAGCCTGCATCAGACGGCGCGTGGCGGCGCCTGCCCCGGTGGAGCCCGCGATGACGACGGGATGGCGTGGCGGCTTCTTCGCCCAGCGCGTCGCAAGCGCTTCGGCGGCGCCAAGACGGCGGACCTGCGGATCGGAATAGCCGGTTTCGTGCAGGTGTGCGGGCCACGCTTTCATCACGATGTCGAGGAAGTCTGCGGAGACCTGCCAGTGTTCGGCAAGTGCGGGCGCGAGTTCATGGGCGAGGGATTCAAGCTGGCCCCAGTCGACGCCGCCGACGAGCGAGGCCTGATCGATGAGGGCGCCGAGTTCATCGGCAGCAGCCAGGAGTGAGGCGGGCGGCAGGCGCTCGCCATCGACATTGACGCGCCAGGCCTGGATGAGGCGGGCGAGCGCGCCGCGTCGTTGTGCGGGCGAGAGGGAGGGTGGCAGGTCGAGCGCGTCTGGGCCGAAGGCTGCGAGGCCGTCTTCTTCTTCGATGTCACCGAGCGGGCGGATCTCGGGCGTCAGCATGGTGCCGTCCATCGCGCGATAGAGCGATAGGGCAAGGCCCCGCGCGGCGCGCTGGTTCGGCGTGAAGATCAGCGCGTCGGCGAGGGCTTCGGGATTGTCGCGCGCGCCGGTGGCCTCAACGAGGCCGCGCGCGAGTTCATCGAGAAAGGCGGACGAGGGGGGGAGATTGAAGACGCGCTGGCTTCCCTCGGAGAACAGGGAGGCAGCGGTGATCACGCGCCCGGTCCCATCAGATTGAGACGCGCCTCTGCCTCATCGCGTCCGCTCGGATCGCCGACATGCATCCAGAACGGCGACATGACCGTACCGAACAGGCGTCCGCGTGCGGCGAAAGCATTCCAGTAGGTGTTGGCTGAGAAGGGCTTTGCTTCGTAGCCGCGCAGGAGGTCGGCGCGCGTGATGTGTGTGCCGGCGAAGACGTAAGGGGCGCTGGCTCTGTCGCCACGGCGGATCAACTGGCCGTCAGCGGCGAGGTCGAAATCGCCTGGGCCGCGGAAGCCGAGCGTTGCTTCCATCTGCGCGAGGAGGAGAAGGGCATCCATCGTGCTGGGATCGTAGGCCGCGGCCATATCGAGGAAGGTCTGGTCGCCTGCCGTCGTCCAGGTGACATCGGTATTGACGACAAAGAACGGGTCGTCGCCGAGCAGGGGTAAAGCTTTCACAACGCCGCCGCCGGTTTCGAGGACGAGGGCGCGTTCGTCCGAGATGATGATCTCGATGTCCTTGCGTGCCGCGAGATGCGCTTCCATCATGTCGGCGAGATAGTGGACGTTGACGATAGCGCGCGTGACGCCCTGTGCGACGAGTTTGTCGAGCACGCGATCGACCAGCGTGCGGCCGCCGACTTCGATCAGAGGCTTTGGGCGCGTGTCGGTCAGCGGTTTCATGCGCGTGCCGAGGCCCGCCGCGAGCAGCATGGCTGTCGTGACTTTGGTCATGCCGAGACCAGCAGATGCGGCGCGACGGCGGCGACAAAGTCGCGCGCTTCGGCCATGGCTGGGTGGCTCAGCGTCTCATTCAGCAGGCCGCGCAGGCGGGGCTGGAACAGGTCGTAACGCGGCTTCTTGTCCCGCGTCACGAGCCTCGCAAAGATGCCCATGATGCGCATGACGTTCATGGCGCCGAGCACGGCAAGGCGTTCGTCGAAGTCAGCACGCGTCAGGCCAGTGCCATCAAGGTAGGTTGCAATCGCCGCTTCCCGCGCTTCGGCAGAGACGTCGCGGCGGGCGTCGTGCAACAGCATCGACATGTCCCACTCGCCCCAGCCGAGGACGGCATCCTGGAAGTCGAGCAGGCCGACACGCGCAAGGCCCTCGCGCTGTGGCAGCCAGATCAGGTTTTCTGCGTGTGTGTCGCGCAGGATCAGCGCACGCGGAAAATCCTCGGCCTTGCCGATCATGGTCTCGCGCACGCGCTCCCAGCGGATGCGGGTC
This sequence comes from Hyphomonadaceae bacterium, assembly GCA_947478925.1. Taxonomy (GTDB): domain Bacteria; phylum Pseudomonadota; class Alphaproteobacteria; order Caulobacterales; family Hyphomonadaceae; genus UBA7672. The sequence goes on from CANJXY010000323.1 coordinate 2,141, forward strand.
TGATCGCTGATGCGGATTTCCAGGTCGCGCTGTGGCATCCACTCGACGAAAAGGTCCATATTGGCCGAGAGCGCGAGATGATCGTAGCTGAGGATCGGCCACTCGCCGCCGCGATAGGGCATCACGAACGGCGCCGGCGCGCGATGCACGGCTGCAAGGACTTCGCCGGCGGCAGCATAGAGCGCGATCTCGTCGCCGCCCTTGAGGATGACTTCGGCAAAGAGATCATCGCCGAGGTCTTCGAGCAGGGCGAGGCCGCGCGAAATGTCGTGCTCGAGAACTGATGGTGCGGAGAGGCCAAGCCCCTGCAGGTGGGTCGCAACCGCGGCGAACGCTTCGACGCGCGATGCGGCCAGGCGCGAGATGGCGTTCCAGCCAAGCTTTACCCGTTCCGCGTCATCGGCGCCCGGCGGGCAGGGCACGGATTCCAGTGGCGGGGCATCCATCAGCATCGCCGTCTCGGTCTTGCGGCGCAGGCGCTCGTAGCGCCGCGTCGAGGCGTCAGCGTTGAGAGGCGTGCGAGCGGCGTCGCCCCAGCCGGCGCCGTTCAGGAATTCCCGGATTTCGGTCGCGCGCAGGTTGTTAGTCATTCGGGTGAGCGCCAGTCGCCATTGAGCCGTGTGCTCCAGTCGTCGAGGTCCACAAGCCGGGCGATTCGTCCGGCGCCTCCAAAGGATAGCTGAACTTCCAGCCGCGCGAGGGGAAGATCGCGCCCGAGTCTTTCCGGCCATTCGATCAGGGCGAGCCCATCCACAGCTTCCTCCAACCCGAGTTCCCGCGCCTCGCCGGGGTGGTTCAGCCGGTAAAGGTCGAAATGCCAGATGGTCAGGCCTGAAGCCTGAGACGCGGCACGGTAAGTCTGAACCAAAGTAAACGTTGGACTCGGTGCTTCCGTTTCGGGACCGGCCAGCTGCCGGATCAGGGCGCGCGCCAGCGTCGTTTTCCCGGCCCCGAGGTCTCCATAAAGCGCGATGACGTCGCCCGGGCGGGCGATCACCGCCAGCCGCTGGCCAAGGGCGGCGGTATCGGCCTCTTCAGCGAGATCGAGGGTCAGGACAGGGTGGGTCATTGGCGCTGGTTTGACCGGCGGAATGGGGCCTGACAATGGCCCAGGTATCGCGTCTGCGACGGAAAGCGGCTTTCACTGTCTTAAGCGTCGCGCCATGCTAAGACGCCAGCGTTTCGGGAAGGACAGCCGGCATGTCGGAGACGCCCCAGCGCGTAGTCATTATTGGCGCAGGCCAGGCGGGC
>CANJXY010000324.1 GCA_947478925.1 Hyphomonadaceae bacterium
AACGCACGTCCATCACCCGATGCTTGTCGGGTGAGACGGGGCGAATGCCGATATAGTCATAGCCTTCCTCGGTCCCGCGCTTGGGGGTGTAGAAGGTGAGGGTGAAGGGTTGGAACTCCCGCGTCAGCGTGAAGCTCTGCCATCCGCTCTCGCTTTCGACCTTGGCAAAATAGTTGGCTTCAAACTGCGTGGCAGGGAAATCGCCCGTCGAGCGCGCCTCGATCACCACTTCGATCGGACGGGACTCCAGCGTGAACTCGAGGTCTTCCGCCACAACCAGGTGTGGCCCGAGGCGCGGGTCCTCGTATTTTGCCGTGGCCTCTCGGTCGATGTGCAGAAAGGCTGTGCCGCCTTCGGGACGCACGAGATCGATGGTCACGCCCGCCAGCTGGCCGAGCACAAACCGGTTCAACTCATCGCCCTTTACGGTGACATCCAGTGCGTTTCGTCCGCCACCGCTCACCGGTCCGGTCGGCAGTCGCGAGGCGAACGGATTGACCGCCACGAAGATGAAGGTGCTGGCCAGTGCTGCGGCGAGGGGGAAGAACAGGAAATCACGCATACGCCTGCTTACGCTGCTGTTTAAGCGCCCGTAAATCCTCCCATCGCAGGGTCGTTTGCAAACAGTGATTCATGGCCCGCTCGCGCATGCCTCCGGCAATTTTCCAGGACCCAGACAGGCTGCGCGCGGCCAACATCAACCCGGTGACCGGGTTGGCGACAGATTATCTGAATCATTACAATGAAGTAGCGATGCTGATCGGGACGTTGGCCGATATGCCCGACATGGCCGAATGCGTGCTCGACTGGCGCCCGGTTGGTTATCCCACGCATTTTGCCCGAACGGGCTTTGCCGAACGCGGCCTCGCCATCGCCGGCTGGCTGGTCGTGCCGCGCGATGTGAAGGCGCAGTTCTGCGCCGTCCGCGCCGAACTCGAATCGCGCATCGCCGACGTCCAGCGGCGCCTCGCGACAACTCTGGTGCCCGAACTCGTCGCTGGCGAGGCGCCGGCCATCTTCGCCGACATCGCCCGTCTCGGCGGCGTCATCAATGGCGGCAAGGGCGCGCCGATGCTTCAGCAATCGGCAGCGCAGGACCTGGTGGACTCACTCTTCGCCTGACAACAGATTGGGCCTGACAACAGATTGGGCCTGACACCCGACTGGTCGTCAGTCACGGAGCCCGCCCCATGGTTGAAGTCCCCAAATTCGTCCCCACCATCACGCGCGAGGACACGCCCACGGGCGGCCGCTATGTCGCGCGCATCGCAGGCAGGCGTGAAGCCGAGATGACGTTCTCGAAGGCTGGCGAGAAGATCCTCATCATCGATCACACCGGCGTACCGGATGAACTTGGCGGCATGGGGGTCGGCAAGGCGCTCGTCGAATACATGGTGCATGACGTGCGCACGCGCGGGCTCAAGGTCATCCCTCTCTGCCCCTTTACCAGCGCCACCCTGCGCAAACATCCCGAATGGCAGGACATCCTCAAGGACCCGTTCTGACCGCATAGATCAGGGGCGCATGCCGTTCGCGCGCGCGCCCGTCTTCAGCACGCGATAAGCGTGCCTCACAAAGTCTACCACCAGCGGACGCGTATCCCGTGGGTCGATGATCTCCTCGGCGATGAAAGCTTCCGCCGTCCGGAACGGCGACCGCATCGCCTCGAACTTGCGATAGAGTTCCTTCAGTTCCGCCTCCGGATCAGGCGATGCCTCAAGCTGCCGCTTGTACGCCGCCTCGATCCCGCCTGCCATCGGCAGCGATCCCCAATCGCCTGATGGCCAGCAATACCGCCACCGTGTCCGCGTCGGGTTGAACATCGCAGAGCCTGCCAGTCCATAAGCCTTGCGAATGACCACGGGCAGGATCGGCGTCTGCACCTGATAGACCGCCGCCATCGCGCGCACGCCTCTTCGCGTCACACCGGCCCGCTCGTGTTTTGCGCCCACTGCAAATCCCGGACAATCGACAAAGTGAACGATCGGCAGGTGGAATGTGTCGGCAAGGTCAAAATGCCGAACGACCTTGTCGCACGCATCCGCTGTCCATGCGCCGTCAAGGAAGAAGGGATCGCCAGCAAGGATCGCAACGGGGCGCCCGTCGATCCGCGCCAGCCCTGTCACCACCTGACGTCCCCACAACGAACCGATCTCGAAGAACGTTGTTCCTCCGTCCTCGCCCTTGTCGCACACGGCTTCGATGATCTTGCGCGGCATGTAAGGCGTCTTGCCGTCCTTCGGGACGATGTCGATCAGGAAATCTTCCTTCCGATTGGGATCGTCCTCGCTCGGCAGGATGGGCGGCAGCTCTTCGACATTGGCGGGCAGGTAGGAGAGGAATCGCCGCGCGTGTTCGAACGCCTCGTGCTCCGAGTTCACGACGTTATCGACAACGCCGTTGCGGCCATTGATCTCCCAACCGCCGAGACCCTCCTTGTCGACAGTCTCGCCAATGGCTTTCGCCACCGGCGGCCCTGCCACGAAAACCTGGCTCAGCCCTTTCACCATGACCGAGAAATGGCTCGTCGCCACGCGTCCAGCGCCGAGCCCCGCACATGGTCCCAGCGCCAGCGACACGACCGGGGCGCGCGCCATGTTGGCGACCAACCACTCCCAGGCCGGCGTCGTTGGAATGTAGGTGCGCGGATTCTGCTCCAGCGATTTCACCGAACCACCGCCGCCCGTGCCATCGATCATCCGCACGATCGGCATGCCGTACTCATGGGCCATCTGTTCGGCCATCAGCATCTTGCCCGCGATCGAGGCATCCGACGCGCCGCCCCTTACGGTAAAATCGTCCGCCAGAATCACAGCCGGCCGCCCGTCGAGTGTCGCCCGTCCGAACACCATCGTGGCCGGCAGGAATTCCGCGATCTGATCATCCGGGCCGTATCCAGCCTTGCCCGCGATCTTGCCGACCTCGTGAAAGCTTCCGGGGTCCGCCAGGAACGCCACACGCTCACGTACAGTCAGCTTGCCCTGGCTTCGTTGCCGCGCAACGCGCTCCTCGCCGCCCATCTGTTCGGCGAGCCGCTCGCGCGCTCTCAATTCTTCAATGTAGCTTTTCCAGCTCATGGGGTCTCCCTACATGAAATCCTAACGAGGCCGGAGACGAACCGCGAGTGGAATTCCGACATTCTCCGTGGGTTGCGCTTGTCCCGCGCCTGCGCGACAAACACGACCAGACGCCGTCAGGCAAATCGACAGGAGCTGTCATATGGATCTCGCCGCCCTCACCTCGAAGGTTCAGGAAGCACTCGCCGGGGGCACCGGCTTCGACAAGAAGGTGAAGTTCGATTTTGGCGCGGTCGGCAAGCTGTTCATCGACGGCGCCGCCGGCAAGGCGACAAACGAGGATGGCGCTGCTGACGCGACCGTCTCC
>CANJXY010000325.1 GCA_947478925.1 Hyphomonadaceae bacterium
CGAGCGGTTGAGCTTGCCGGCGACGACCTGGACACGGGCATTGGCGAAGCTTGTGCCATTGCCGTTCGCCAGCGTGAGCCAGGCGCCGAGATCGAGCTTCTTGCCTGTCGCCGACATGTCGGCGGTGTAATCCGCCGCCCAGTCAAACCCGCGGGAGAGATAGGAGAGCTGCACCACGGCCTCGATCGGCTTGTCGGTGCGCGTGAGCACGGACAGCGTTGGCTTGGCGGAAAGACCTGTCGTGTCGGCATCGAAGCTGAACGTCTCCGGCATGCCGGAGCAGCGCAACGTCTCGACGCCATCGGGTGTCTCGAACACGACGCCGCCCCCGGCGCCTGACCTGACCTTGCCGTCAACCCGCGTCGTCTTGCCGGTGGCGGGATCGGTGCGGGCGAGCATCACGCGGCCATCGCGGTCGGCGGCAGCGTCGACCAGCGCCGACGGGCTGAGCAGGGCGGCGTCGCGGTTCTTCTCGATCACGCCGGACGGCAGGCCCGTCACGATCGCCGAGGCAGGTTCGATGCCATCCGCCACGCCTTCAAAACGCAGGCGGTGCTCGCCAGCGGGGATGGTGACCCGACGGGTTTCGGTGATGAGCGCAAAGCCGTTGAGGTTGTTGAGATTGAAGCCGCCCGCCCGGCGATACGGGTCGCGATAGACCGTGACCGAGAGGTCTGCCGGCGGGCTCGCCGCCACGTCCTGCGCGAGAGCGGCGGGGGCCGTGACGAGGGTGGCCAGGGCGGCGCTGCAGAGGCCAAGCAGGTGTAGGGTACGCATCAGTTGGACTGCACCGTCTGGTAGCGGATGTTCAGCGTGTCGTTGGCCGGGATAGTGATCTTGAAGATCGGCTGGCCATTCTTCTTGCCGGGCGTCACGTCCGACCTCGCGATTTCCTGGCCGTCATCAAGATCGATGCGAACCTCGGCCTGCACGGGATAGGGGCGGGCGTTGCTGAGTTCGATCCGGTTCACGGCGCTGACCGTGCGGCCCGACACGCGCACGCTGGGGATCGGGCGGAGGGCGGGGCGGGTGCGGGTGATGTCGACGCTTTCGTTGACCTGGCGGGCCTGGATGTCCGGGCCGCCCGTGAGGCGGAGTTCGGTTTCCTCGTCGATGGCAAGATCGCGCAGCGTGGTTTCGCCGGCGAGCAGGCGCTGGGCCGCCGCGCCGCTTCCGGCCCGCTCGAACACCATGACGCGGCCAGAGGGCAGCGGTATGCCGAGTTCGTTCTTCTTGTCGTTCTTCGTGCGGAGGATGAGGTCGAGCGGCTCGAAGTCGCTGTCGCTGTCGGCGTACAGGCGGGCTTCATAGATCTTCGCCACGGGCACAGCCTTGGCGTCGATCATGCGAACCTGCTTCGACTGACGGCTTGAGATCGTGGTGCGATCGGGCACGCGGTAAAGCTTCAGGTCTCCGAGGTCTTCCTGTTCGGCGAGTCTGCTGCCGGTGACGATAATGTCCCGGGCATCGTTTGCCGCCCCCGCCTTCATCACGGCCGCAGGCGCGGGCATCGCCGCTGCGTAGCGACGGAAGCGTTCAGGATTAAAGCCGAGCGGGAAGGCGCGTTCGATGTAGGTCTGATCGGGGGTGTCGCTGGTGGAGCCCTGGGGCCAGCACTGGGCGAGCAGGGGCTGGCCAAGGCTGATCGGCTCGATTTCGCCGCTTTGACGGTTCAGCCGACCGGCAACGATCTGGACGCGTGCGTTGGGAAACGACATGCCATTACCGTTGGCAAGCGTGATCCACGCGCCGAGATCCATCTTGCCGGGGCTAGCCGCCATGCTTGCCGTGTAGTCGGCGGCCCAGTCGAAGCCGCGCGCGAGATAGGAGATCTGCACCACTGCCTCGATCGTCTTGTCGGTGCGGGTCAGGACGGAAAGCGTCGGCTGGGCGGAGAGGCCTGTACCCGTTGAGGCGAAGCTGAAGGTTTCCGGCATGCCGGAGCAGCGCAGGGCCTCGACGCCATCAGGCGTTTCGAAGACGACGCCGTTCGCAGCCTGCGAGCGGATCCTGCCTTCAACGCGGGTGACCTTGCCCGTTGCCTCATCTGTTCGCGCAAGGATGACGCGGCCCTGCTGGGCTTCTGCTGCGTCGATCAGAGCGGAGGGGCTGAGCAATGCTGCGTCGCGGTTTTTCTCGATGACGCCCGAAGGCAGTCCGGTGACAATGGCGGACGCGGGTTCGATGCCGTCGGCGACGCCCTCGAAGCGGAGGCGGTGCTGGCCCGGAGCGATCTTCACGCGGCGGGTTTCAGTGATGAGGGCGAAACCGTTCAGGTTGTTGAGATCGAAGCCGCCCTGGTTACGATCTGGATCGCGATAGACCGTCACTGACACGTCCACAGGGGGCGAGGCCAACACGTCCTGCGCCAGCGCGGCGGGGGCCGCGCCGAGGCCGGAGACCCCGAAGAGTCCGGCAAGGATGAGCCAGCTGAACGCCGGGCGCATGCGCTTGCCCTCAGTATGCGCTGTCGAAGACGGCGGTGACGTCGATTGAGCCGTTGGCGGGGACGGTGACGGACCATTCGGCCATGTCGGCGTTGGGACGGGTGCTCTTCAGGCTTTCGCTAGAGATCTTGGTGTCGCCCCAGAGACCGTCCTGTTGCAGCACGACGTTGACGGCTTTCGGGCTGGCGTTTGAGAGGGTGTAGCGCATGGAGGTTTTCCAGCGGCGCGGACCGGCTTTCTCACGCTTTTCGACGACGGGCTTCACCTTCACGTCAAAGGCGTCGCCGGTGGACACCGACAGGGTCGAGCCCATCGGCGTGTGATCGATTTCGCTCTCGCCGATGAATTGCGGATCGCCTTTGCGGTCGCGCATGTAGAAGCGGAGCACGCCAGCGGGTAGCTGGTCGCCGAGGCCTTTCTCCGAGCCTGTCGAGAAGCGGTAGACGGTCTTCGCGCTCTGCGCTTCTTCCTGTGTGCCGAGCCAGTAATTGCGGAATTCATAGCCGTGCGCGGCGGGCACTCCGTGCACGTCGAGGAAGCTGACCTGCTTGGTCTGCTGGTTGGCGATCGTGGTGCGTTCGGCCAGCGGATAGAGATAGAAATCGCCGAGCCGTTCGCGGTCGCCTGTTTCCGTTCCCGCCTGTGCGAGTTGCGGGCGGTTCTGGCGGCCGTATTGCGGGCCGTTGTACTGGCCGGCGCGGTTCGGCGTTCCGGCGACGAGCGTGGTGGCGGCGTTGTCGTAGGTCGTGCCGCTCGAGTTGGTGAGCGTTACCCAGCCCTGCACGTCGATCTTGCCGGCGGCGTCATCGAACAGCGCGACATAGTCGGCGCGCCAGCCAAGGCCGGAGGTGAGGTAGCTGAGGGTTGCGGGGCGCGTGCCGCGCTTGTCGCCCATCACGGTGACGGACAGCGTCGGCTTGGAGCGGAGGTTTTC
>CANJXY010000326.1 GCA_947478925.1 Hyphomonadaceae bacterium
CCTGAGCGCCCTCGGCGACGAGCAGTTTCGAGATCACACCTTCATCGACGGCTTCGACTTCCATCGTCGCCTTGTCGGTTTCGATCTCGGCGATGATGTCTCCGGCCTTCACCTTGTCGCCGACCTTCACATGCCACTTGGCGAGGTTCCCCTCCTCCATCGTTGGCGACAGCGCAGGCATGGTGATTGAGATGGTCATGTCTGACTCTATTTCCGATACCGGCCCTGTTCGCACCAATAGCGCACCGCAGGACCTTTGGGGGCCATAGCGTCTCGAACAATCTCGCAGTTGGTCTGATTGTAAGTTCGATCTGTGTCCGACGCATCAAAAGTGGCGACATGGACCCGCGAACCGTCGTTCATGAGCGCCGATCGATACAACGTCCAGACCATGTCGCCAGCTGCGCCTTCGGCGCGGGTCCCGGATGCGCTGCACGTGGAGCGCAAAGCAGCGGCAGCAAGCAGCGGCGCTTTACTCCACATAGCAAACCTTCTTTGCCGCTTCGACGATGTCGGCTGCATGCGGTAGTGAGAGTTTCTCCAGGTTCGCCGCGTAGGGCAGCGGCACGTCTTTCTGGGCGACGCGCATCGGCGGGGCGTCGAGATAGTCGAAGGCGTGTTCGGTGACGGCGGCGGCGATTTCTGCGCCGACGCCGAAGAAACGCCAGCCTTCTTCGCAGCAGACGATGCGGTTGGTTTTCTTGACGCTCTCGATGACGGTCTCCGTGTCGAGCGGGCGCAGGGAGCGCAGGTCGATCACTTCGGCTTCGATGCCCATGCCAGCGAGTTCTTCGGCGGCGTCGAGCGCGAACTTTACCATTCTTGAATGAGCGACCAGCGTGACGTCCGTGCCGGCGCGGCGGATGCGGGCCTTGCCGATGGGGAGGACAAAATCGTCAACTTCGGGCACGTCGAATTCGACGCCGTACATCAGCTCGTGTTCGAGGAAGACGACGGGGTTTGGATCGCGGATGGCGGCCTTAAGCAGGCCCTTGGCGTCGGCGGCGTCATAGGGCGCGAGCACTTTGAGGCCGGGGATGTGGCCATACCATGCCGAGTAATCCTGGCTGTGTTGTGCGCCGACGCGCGAGGCTGCGCCGTTCGGGCCGCGGAACACGATGGGGCAACCCATCTGGCCGCCGGACATGTAGAGCGTCTTGGCGGCCGAGTTGATGATGTGGTCGATGGCCTGCATTGCGAAATTGAATGTCATGAACTCGACGATCGGCTTGAGGCCGCCGAACGCCGCGCCGACACCGAGACCCGCGAAGCCGTATTCGGTGATGGGCGTGTCGATGACGCGGCGGTCGCCGAACTCTTCCAGCAGGCCACGGCTGACCTTGTAGGCGCCCTGGTACTGGCCGACTTCCTCGCCCATGAGGAAGACGCCGTCGTCGCGGCGCATCTCTTCAGCGATGGCGTCGCGCAGGGCGTCGCGGACGGTGGTTTTCTTGTAGGTGACGCCGGTGGGCAGCGTGGGGTCGTGCAGCCCCTCGGCGGCAGCCGACTTCTGTTCAGGCGCGCGCAGACGGTGGCCGTCATTCTTGGCCTTGGCTTCGGGTGCGGGTGTTTCGGCGGCTGCGACTGGCGCAGCCTCGGCCTTCGCGGCGGGCTTGTCCTTGCCGTTCGCCTTTGGCGCGGGCGCGTCTCCCTCACCAGCCATCTGCGCAATGATGGCGTTGACCTTCACGCCTTCCGTGCCGGCCTCAACCATCAGTTTCGAGATAACGCCCTCATCAACGGCTTCGACTTCCATCGTGGCCTTGTCGGTTTCGATCTCGGCGATGACGTCACCGGGTTTGACGGTGTCGCCTTCCTTCACCAACCACTTGGCGAGCTTGCCCTCCTCCATGGTGGGCGACAGCGCGGGCATCAGGATGTCAGTCATGCGGCGCCTTCTCGGGAAACAGCGGTTGTCCGTCGGGCCAGGCAGTCCGGTTGTCGGGCTTCAGTACGCCTGGAGGCTTGTCCGACATAAGATTGAAAACGTCCCCCGACTGCTTGCTGTGAATTCCCAACAGCTGACCGTAAATGTCAAAGCACCGGGGCGGGTCATCGAAGGCGTAACCCTGCACGGTGTCCGTGTCGTAACACATCATGCGCAGTGGGGGCGTAGCGACGAGCTTGCGTGCCTTTGCGAGTTCGTCTTCCGGAACGTCCTCGAACCACCATCTTCCAAGCTCTACCATTACTGACAGCCTGCCCGGGCCATTCCAGCGCGCGAAATGACCGTCTTCGCTGAAGTAGACAACCGCTGCCATGGCGGCACCCGCGCTTGACGTGTAATCTGGACGCCGTGCGCTGGAAACGGTGGAACCTGCCAGTCTTGATAGAAGAAAGGCATCGAATTCTGGATAGGAAAGCGTTCTGATCTCTTCCGTCACGTATTTGAATGCGATGGTCGTCGGTCGGTACTCCACATAATCATGGATACCTCTGTGCTGCATCCACGCGCGTGCCGTTTCGGACTGTATCGGCCCATGGAACGAGTCCGGACCTCGTATGGTGTAGAGGCGGGTCGGCGCGGATGCACATCCAGCCGCAAGCAATGCAGCTAGAATTGAGCACGCCATCAGGCGAACTCCGCGCATCACCTACTCTCCACCAGCACATCCGTCCACAGTTCGTCGGGGTGTGGCTCGGGGCTGTCCTGTGCGAACTGCGCTGAGTCATTCACGATCTCGCGGACTTCGGTCTCAATCTTCTTGAGGCTGTCTTCGGTGGCGTGGCCGGCGGCGATCAGCTTGGCCTTCAGCATCTCGATCGGGTCGTGATGCTCGCGCATCTCCTGCACTTCTTCCCGCGTGCGGTACTTGGCGGGGTCGGACATGGAGTGGCCGCGATAGCGGTAGGTCTTCATCTCGAGGATATAGGGGCCTTCGCCGTCGCGGGCGCGCTGCACGGCCTTGGAGGCAGCCTTGCGGACAGCAAGGACATCCATGCCGTCGACCATCTCGCCGGGGATTTCGAAGGAGATGCCGCGCTTGAAGAGTTCGGTTTCGGCGGAAGCGCGGGCGATCGAGGTGCCCATGGCGTATTGGTTGTTCTCGATGACGTAGACGACCGGGAGTTTCCAGAGCGAGGCCATGTTGAAGGCTTCGTAGACCTGGCCCTGGTTGGAGGCGCCGTCGCCGAAGTAAGCGATGGCGACATTGTCCTGGCCCTTGTAGCGATTTGAAAACGCGAGGCCGGTACCGATGGGGACCTGGGCGCCGACGATACCGTGGCCGCCGAAGAAGTTCTTCTCGCGGCTGAACATGTGCATCGAGCCGCCCTTGCCCCGCGCATAGCCGCCTTCGCGGCCGGTGAGCTCGGCCATCACGCCGCGCGCCGTCATGCCGGTGGCCAGCATGTGGCCGTGGTCGCGGTA
>CANJXY010000327.1 GCA_947478925.1 Hyphomonadaceae bacterium
CCTTTGAGGCGGCCGAAATAGACGATGGTGTCGAGCACCGTCATGCGGCGGTAGAGGCCGCGCTCCTCCGGCAGGAAGCCGATCTGCGAGGCGTTTTCGCGACCGGGTTTGCGACCGAGGATTTCGATGGATCCGGACGTGGGGCGGATGATGTCGAGCGCCATGCGCAGACTGGTGGTCTTACCAGCGCCATTGCCGCCGAGAAAGCCGAAAATTCCGCCTTCGGGCACGCTGAAGCTGAGATCATTGACGGCTGTGAAGTCGCCAAAGCGCTTCACGACATTGTCGAGTGTCAGGATTGACATCGAAGCCCCGCTGCCGGGCCGCTGGAGCGGCTCTGTATCCGTGTCCGCTTATATAGTCGTGTCCGCCCCGGGATTAATACAGGGGGCCTATCGGATTAGTGGCCAGGGTGTGTGGTCGAGGCAACAGGGTTCTGTGAGCCCCACGTGCGCTACTCTCAGATCGCCGGCTGGATCGGCCCTTCGGCTCTGCCATGTACAAACTGTTCGACATACGCGTTTCCGGACTTGTCCAGATCCGCCACCGGACCGCGCCAGATGATGCTGCCTTCATGGAGCATGGCGACCTCGTCGGCGATCTTGCGGACGGATGCCATGTCGTGGGTGATGGTGACGGTGGCGGCACCGAGCGCTTTGACCTGCTCGACAATAAGATTGTTGACGGCGTCGGCGGTGATCGGGTCGAGGCCTGTCGTGGGTTCGTCGAAGAAGATGAGATCGGGGTTCGCGATGATCGCGCGTGCGAGGGCTGCGCGCTTCTGCATGCCGCCGGAGAGTTCGGCGATGCGGAGGTCGGCGGCGGAGGCGGGCAGGCGGACCTTGGCGAGAGTTTCGATAGCGCGCTTCTTCGCTTCGCCGCGGCCGACGCGGTCGCGATAGAGCAACGCAAAGGAGACATTCTCCCAGACGCTTAGGCTGTCAAACAGCGCGCCACCCTGGAACAGCATGCCGGTGCGACGCCGGATGGTGTCGAGCGTCTTCCGGGTGGACACCAGCTCGCCATCGAAGCGGACTTCGCCCTGATCGGGCTTCAACAGGCCAAGGGCACACTTGATGGTGACGGACTTGCCGGTGCCGGAGCCGCCGATGATGACCAGCGACTTGCCGGGCGCCACGGTGATGTCGACGCCGCGCAGCACCTGCTTCGGCCCGAACGCCTTGTGGATATTCTTCAGCTCAAGAATGGGTCTGGCGGAGAAATCGGTCATAGGCCGATCCTCACGAAGATCGAGGTGAGAATGTAGTTCGAGGCAAGGATCAGAACTGCTGCGCCTACTACTGCCAGCGTTGCTGCACGACCGACGCCGCCCGCGCCGCCTTTCGAGCGGTCGCCCTGGTAGCAGCCCATCAGCGAGATGATGCCGCCGAACACAGCCGCCTTGATAAGGCCGGACCAGATGTCGTTTCCGGTCACGAAGCTCCACGTGTTGCGCAGATAAAGCGCTCCGTTGAAGTTGAGTGCGCCGACCGCGACTAGCCAGCCGCCGAGCACACCGATGATATCAGCGACGAGGACGAGGATGGGCAGTGTGGCGATCCCGGCAATCACGCGGGGGGCGTAGAGATAGCGCTCGGGCTTGGCCGAGAGCGTGAGCAGCGCGTCGATCTGCTCGGTGACGCGCATCGCGCCAATCTCTGCCGCAATGCCTGCGCTGACGCGGCCAGCGAGCATGAGGCCCACGAGCACGGGGCCGAGTTCACGCGTGATCCCGAGGACGACGATGTTTGGGACGAACTGCTCCGCATTGAAACGCGCGCCGCCGGTGTATATGTTGAGCGCAAGCGCCGCTCCGATGAACACGGCCGTGAGGCCGATGACGGGCAGCGAGTAAAAGCCGATCTTGATGCACTGACGCACGACCTCGCGCGGGTAGATCACCGGTGTGACACACGCCGTGATTACGCGCCCGGAGAAGGATGCGATATGGCCGATCTCGCGGAGGCCGCCGAGAACTGTTCGCCCGATCAATTGGAAGGGGCGGAATGGGAGGGGCATATGGTGAGACGTCATTCGCCCCCCGAATAGCGCCGGTCGAGGCGGGTGCCCAGCCGGGTCAGGATTTCGTAGTCGATCGTGCCCATGGCGCTCGCCACCTCTGCCAGTGGCATGTTGGGGCCGATGATCTCGATTTCATCCCCCGTCGACACGACAAGCCCTGTGACATCAACAACAATTAGGTCCATCGAGACCCGGCCGACGATGGGGCGTTTCTGGCCCTGAACGAAGACCTTGCCCGAACTCGAGACGCTGCGGAGATAGCCGTCCGCATAACCGAGGCCGATGGTGGCCAGCTGGCAGTCGGTTTTCGCCGTCCAGGCACAGCCATAACCGACGGTTTCCCCCTTGTGGGCGCCGCGAACTTGCAGGACCTGAGCGGTGACTGTGACGACCGGATGAGGGGCCGGGGCGTCCACCGGGGCTGGACCGCCGCCATAGAGTGCGATGCCGGGGCGGACCTCGTCGAAATGGTAGTCTTTACCGAGATAGGCACCGCCGCTGGCCGAAAGACTGGCGGGAACGCCGGGCCAGAGGGCGCGGGCTTTTATGAAACGGGCGAGCTGGGCGGCATTGGCCGGGCTAGTCTCGTCGCCGCAGGCAAGGTGGCTGATGAGGCGCGTCGGTTTGGACAACATGCGCGCGGCAGCCGCCCAATGCGCTTGCGAGACGCCAAGGCGGTTCATGCCGGTGTCGATGTGTAGGGCCGCGGGACGCGGTTTGACGTCGGCCTCGTTCCAGAGGTCAATCTGGTCGAGATGGTTCAGCACAGGCTGGAGCGCGTACCTCTGGAAGAGGTCGAGCGTGTCGGACGCGACGCCGTGGAAGACGAGGATTTCAGGGGCGGGGCCAAGCTCGCGGCGCAGGGCTGCGCCTTCCTCCGCCCAGGCGACGTAGAAGCAATTGCAGCCGGCCTTCGCCAGAGCCGTGGCCGCCTGTTTCGCGCCAAGGCCATAGGCATCGGCCTTCACGACGGCGGCGGCGTAGGCCGGTTCGACTCGGCGCTGCATCATCCGCCAGTTGGCGACGAGCGCGTCGAGATCGATGTGCAGATTTGCGGCCATGTGTCTTCGCTAGTGCGATTTTACGCACAGGTGAAGCGCTCTATTCCTGACCGTCCGGTAGGAAGGACTTGCCGCCGCCAAACCCACCACCGCCATGAGCCGGGGCCATAGGGCGGCTGTCGGAGCGGTTGTGCTCAAGGTCGGAGAATTTGACCCGGGCAGGGTTGAAGCCGACCTCTACCTTGCCGATCGGGCCGTGCCGTTGTTTCGAGATGATGATCTCGGCAATGTTGAACTTGGCCGCCATCTGGTCCTTCCACTCGGCGTGGCGCGGATCGCCCTCGC
>CANJXY010000328.1 GCA_947478925.1 Hyphomonadaceae bacterium
ACCATACGGGCTGCGAGACCGCGAACTCTTCGAGATAAAGATAGCTGCCAACCCCGTGCCGAATGTGGGCTGCAGCGCCGCCATCGCTGGTCAGCTGCTTTTCCGGTCCGCCATCGACCGGCGCCAGCCACATGTTCTGATCGCGCGAGAAGGCGCGCAGCTTGCCGTCGGGCGACAGCACGTCTGCCTCGCGCCCGCGTCCGCGCGCCAGGACAAGCCCGCCACTTGCCGCCGCCGGCGTCAGCGCCGCCGGTCCCGTCGCGGGCGGCTCGACATCGGGAAGGGCAATCCGATTGGTCCGGCCGCTGGTCAGGTCATAGCGCCAGCGCTCGCCGGCAATCTCGTAGTCGAATGATTTCGAGTCCAGCGCCCACTGCGGCACGATCGCGCCCGTCTTGATCGACGTGTTGATCTGCCCGGAGACCTCCACCCACCGCTCATAACCCGGCATGTCGCTGATGCGCGATTGGGCGAGGGCGGGGGCCGAAAGGCCGGCGGCCATGAGCGCAACAGACAGGAAGGCGCGGGTCAGTTTCATGATGGCGCTCATCCTAGTGAGATCCAGTGGCTCGCGACAAGATGGGCGCCTTGAGCAGAATCGCGCGTCGGCCTATCCCAAACCATGGATAGAGGCCCCACCCACGACATATCGCGGCCAGACCGACGGGGAGCCTTTCTGCTCCTCTTCTTCTGCCTCCTCGCCGTCGGCGCCGGAAATACGATGCTGACATCGGCCGTGCTGCCGCCACTCACGCGCGAGCTTGGCCTGCCGGACTGGACTGCGGGCGCAATCTTCTCGCTTTCCGCCGCGATCTGGGTTGTTACCGCACCTTACTGGGGCGCGAAGTCGAACATCTGGGGCCGGCGCCGGGTCGCAGCAATCGGCATGCTGGGCTTTGCCGTCTCGATGTTCTTCTTCGCGCTTACTGCCATGGCGGCGTTGCTGGGCTGGATCAGCAACTGGGTGCTGATTTTCGCGCTGCTGCTGACGGCGCGGTCGCTGTTCGGCGTCTTCGGTTCCGCCACCAATCCTGCTGCACAGGCCTACGTGGCGGACCGGACCAGCCGCGACGAGCGGATGGACGAAATCTCGACGCTCACGTCTGGCTTCACACTGGGTCAGATGGCGGGCCCAGCGGCGGCTGCGGCGCTCATTTCCGCCGGCGCGAGCCTCTCGCCCACCGTCGGACTGCTCGCGCCGGTGGTTGTCATTACCATCATCGCACTGGTGATTGCCTGGCTCGTGGCGACAAAGCTTCCCGAACATCGCTCGCCGCGTTCCGATGGGGGCATTGCGCGTTCAGGCGAGAAAGGTCTCTGGCGGCAGAAGGCGATCTTCCCATTCCTGCTCTACGCAGTCGGCCTCTCGCTGGTCACCGGCGTTCTCAGTCAGACTTTCCCCTATGCCATCATGGACCGCATGAACGTCGCAGGCGCCGCCTCCGCGCAATACACCGGCCCGGCCATGACGATGGGTGCGATGGCGACACTGATCTCGCAGCTCGTTCTGATCCCGCGTCTCAAACTGCCGGCGCGCTCGCTGATGGTCTATGGCGCGATCATGCTGGCGCTGGCGTCGCTCTTCATGGTGTGGGCGCAGGACTTCGCGCTGTTCACTTTCGCCCAGATCCTGTTCGGCCTGGGCCAGGGCTTCGCGCGCCCGGGCTTCTCGGTCGGCGTCTCACTCGCCGCAACGCAGGAACAACAGGGCGACGTGGCGGGCCTTATCACTGCAGCCAATGGCATGGGCTTTGTCGTCTCGCCGCTGTTCGGCCTCGGCATGTATCAATACATCTCCTCGGCCGCACCCTTCATCTTCTGCACGGTGCTGGTCGTCGTGATGGCGCTCTACGCCTTCTTCAGCGTTAAAAGCGGCGACACCATCGGTCCTGGCGTCATGGAAGAAATCGTCGCCAAGGAAGATCCGCCAGCCTGACGCGTCAGCGCTATGCGCCGTTGGTTTCAACGATCGAGCAGATTCGACATGCCCTTTGCGAACCACGAGCCTTGCATCGACTGGTGCATTAGGTCGGGGAATTCGCGATGAACGACTGTCAAGCCTGTTGACGGTGTCGACAGCACCTTCGCCAGCGCCGTGGCGCCGGCCTTCATGCTGGGCGACTCATTTGCGCCAACTCCTATGAACACGCGTTTTCCGGCGCCCGCCGAAAACGTGGCCGCAGCAGGCAAGACCGAAGGATCTGCCCAGAGCGAGGGGCTTCCGATCAGGTATCCGGCGAAGCTATCTGGCGATCTCAACAGGACATTGGTTGCAAACAGTCCGCCGAGCGACTGACCAGCGAGGTAGGCTTGTTCAGGATCTACCGGGTAGTGCGCCTCGACAAATGGCTGCAGCTCCTCCGTGAGAAAGGTCGCGAATTTTTCGCCGCCGCCGCCGACGGCGCCGTCTGGTCCCTCAAAGCGTGCATGAGCAAGGTCGGTTTCACGGTTTGCAACGACGCTTTTGTGGTTGGGATCGGAATAGCCGACGGCAACAATGTAGGTCGGAACCATATCGCCGCCCACAGCGAGTGAGCGCGCAATGTCGGTGGCGATACCGAAATACCAGTTGCCATCCATCACGTAGACCGCCGCCGCACGCTCTCCGGATTTTAGCGGGTCAAGCGGCGCCGAGATCTGGACAAGGTAGCTCCGGCCCGCTTGCTTCGAAGCGAATGCGTACTGCTGCGACATCGCGATCGTTGCGGGTGAAGCCTTCGAGACGGTCGTTTCACTGGATGAAACACATCCCGCGGTTGCTGCAAGCAAGCCCGCCACAACCCATGCCTTCACCATAATCGCCCCCGCAGCAGGAGCGCAGGCAACGCCAGAATTTGGCGGGGTTCAAGGTCCCGCTGCCAGAACTGTCCGCGATCAGGGTCGCAAAGCTCCCGACGTTTTCTGAGGCACGATTGTTTGGATCAGGGAGCGGCCCCCTAATTCGTGGGGGCAGGGGCGGGAGCGGGCGCCGGAACAGGCGCCGGCTCGGGAAGTTTCTGCGCGGCCTCACGGGCGCTGTCGCCGATCTTGTTGGCTGCATCGCCAACGCTGTCAGCGATGCGCTCAACCGCAGTGTCCGAACGCGCCTGATGGGTCTGGCCGTTGTAATACATCCAGCCCAGGACGCCCACGCCGACGATCAGGGCCCCGACAGCAAAATACAGAAATCCGTTTCCGCCGCTGGTGCGGCCTTCTTCGACAGCCATGGTCGCTCTCCATCATGTGTGGAGGACGAACGTGCCGCTATCGCCGTTGTTCCTGCGCTTAGCCCGCTTTGGCCGCGTCCATCACTGCGGTCAGCATCGCCACGGTCGGGAAGCCGTCGGCGGTCAGGCTCTTGCTCTTCTGGAA
>CANJXY010000329.1 GCA_947478925.1 Hyphomonadaceae bacterium
AATAAACTCAACGGCATCGGCGAGCGTGAGGGTGGCGGCGCTATCTCTCGCGGGCCGTGTCGGGCAGGGCTCGCTGGCCGCCCGGTCGACAGTCGTGGCCGAAACGTCATTGGCCGCGCCCGTTCCAGAGCGGTCGAGGGCTGTGGCGAGGATCCCTTGCGGGCAGGCGTTCTCTCGATCCAGCCAGGCAGGTGGCGCATGGATTCGATCGAGGGGCCGGTGAAGGCGAGGGGACGAACTTGAGGACAAGGTCGAGATGAGCGCGGGTGCAATGTCAGCTGACCGGAGCGCCGATCCCGGCGGCCTTACGGCGGGCAAGGGCAACCTGTTCCAGATCTACCCGCAACGGGCCGCGAAGGCCTTCGCCGTGCGGGTCGCGCATGTGGGCCGCGTCGATTTCTGCGCACCGCAGACGCTGGTGGGTGACACGTCAGGTCCGAAGGCGTGACCCGAAACCTGCTCTCGCTACTGAACCAGCTCTACGTGTTGGCGCAGTCCGACGAAGTCCTGCGCGCACCAGAGCCCCGGCGCTGAAGCGGGTAGGGCTGAGACGGGTCAGGTCGTATGCTGTTCCTGCAGCCAGCGCGTCATCACGCCGCCATCCACCAGCTGCTGCCACGCTTCTTCCGGCGTTTCGGCATAAGTGAAGAGGTTGAGGTCTGAGGCGCTGATCACGCCGTGATCCACCATGGCCTCGAAATTGACGATGTCGCGCCAATAGCTTTCATCATAGAGCACGATCGGAATCGGCGGCGACTTCTTCGTCGAGCGGAGCGCCAGCAGTTCGAACAGCTCGTCCAGCGTGCCAAGTCCACCCGGAAACACAACCAGCGCATTCGCGCGCATCGCGAAGTGCATCTTGCGCATCGCAAAATAATGAAAGCGGAAGGTCAGGTCCGGCGTTGAGAATGCGTTGGGTTCCTGCTCCATCGGCAGCGTGATGTTGTAGCCGATCGATGGCGCGCCGACATCGTGCGCGCCGCGATTGGCCGCTTCCATGATGCCGGGGCCGCCGCCCGTCGCGATCACGTTGTCGCGGCGCGGCCTGTGTTCGAGTTTGGCGCCGCCGCGCTCGGATGCGATGCGGGCGAAAGTGCGCGCGTCATTGTACCAGCGCACGTGATCGGCTTGACCTTTCGGCGAGAACCGCGCCGAGCCGAACACGACAACCGTCGAACGCACGCCCCATCGGTCGAGCGCCTGTTCCACCTTTTCATATTCCAGCATGAAGCGGACGCCGCGCTGCGCGTCGCTCAAAAGCCACTCCGTGTCGAGCGCCGCGAGCCGGTAGGAAGGCGAGTTTTCCTGCGCAGCGTTGGCGCCCTTGTCATGCGAGAAAGGCGCGATAGGCGCATGGCCACCCTGTGCGCGTCCAACCGGCGGCCTGCGCTTCGCCGGTGATTTCGTCGATTTGGCAGTCTTCCGGGCCATGCGCGTCTCGTCAAAAAGGGACGCCTGTTTAGCCAAGACTGGTAAAGGAAGCGACCCGGAAAACTGAGAAAATCGAGACGTTGACGCCGGCCATTAGCGCAACGTTTCCATGTCTTTCGCCCGTACGGCGAATGGTCGCGGTGGCTTAGTGCGCCTCCGCCCAGCTCTTGGCGGCCTTCGCTTCCACCACCAGCGGCACCTTCATCTCGACAATCGGGTGGGGGGCTGCCGCCATCACCTTGGCTGCGATTTCCGCAACCTTCTTTGCTTCTTTTTCGGACGCCTCGAAGACGAGTTCGTCGTGCACCTGCAACAGCATCTTCGCCTTCAGTCCTGCGGCCTCAAGCGCCGCAGGCATGCGGATCATCGCGCGCTTGATGATGTCGGCTGCTGAGCCCTGCAGCGGCGCGTTGATTGCCTGCCGCTCACCGAACGACCGTTCCGCCCCGTTGGGCGACTTGATCTGCGGCAGCCACACCTTCCGTCCGAAGATCGTCTCGACATAGCCGTGCTCGCGTCCGTAGGCGCGGTACTGTTCCATATAGTCCTGGATGCCGGGGAATTTCTGGAAATACTTCTTGATGTAGGCGCCCGCTTCCTCGCGCGGAATCGACAGCTGCCGCGCGAGCCCGAAAGCGGAAATGCCGTAGATGATGCCGAAGTTGATCGCCTTGGCGTTGCGGCGGATCATCGGGTCCATGCCCTTCACCGGCACGTTGAACATCTCGCTCGCCGTCATCGCGTGAATGTCGACGCCATCCTGGAAAGCCTGCCGCAGCGAGGGAATATCCGCCACATGCGCCAGCAGTCGCAGTTCGATCTGGCTGTAATCGGCCGACACCAGCACATTGCCTGGTGCTGCGATGAATGCTTCGCGGATCTTGCGGCCTTCCTCCGTGCGGATCGGAATGTTCTGCAGGTTGGGATCAGTCGACGCCATACGTCCCGTCTGCGCGCCTGCTAGCGAGTAGGACGTGTGGACGCGGCCGGTATCGGTGTTGACCGCTTCGCTCAGCGTCTCTGTATAGGTCGAACGCAGCTTCGACAGCATGCGCCAGTCAAGCAGCACTTTGGGCAAGGCGTGGCCGTAAGCGGCAAGATCTTCCAGTGCGTCGGCGCCCGTCGCCCATGCGCCCGTCTTGGTGCGCTTGGCGCCGACGACATCGGCCAGGCCCATCTCGTCGAACAGGATTTCGCCGAGCTGCTTCGGACTGCCCAGATTGAACGTCCGTCCCGCCAGCTTGTGTGCCTCGTCCTCAAGCGCTGCCATGCGCTGCGCGAATTCTCCCGACAACCGCGAGAGCCGGTCGCGATCCACCAGAATTCCCGCGTGTTCCATGTCCGCCACAACCCGGATCAGCGGCCGGTCCATCGTCTCGTAGACCGTCGCAACACCCTCGCGCGACAGCCGCGGCTTCAGTCGCTGCCACAGGCGCAGCGTCACGTCCGCATCCTCGGCCGCATAGCGCGTCGCCTTGTCGACCGGCGTCTGGTCGAACGTGATCTGCGATTTGCCCGTTCCGATCAGCTCCTTGATTGGCACCGGCGTGTGGCCGAGATGCAGCTCCGACAGTTCGTCCATGCCGTGATTGTGCTGCCCAGCTTCCAGCACGAAGGACAGCAGCATCGTGTCGTCGATCGGCGCGACCTCGATGCCATGGCCACGGAAGATCGAGATGTCATACTTGATATTCTGTCCGATTTTCAGGACCGACTTGTCTTCCAGCAGCGGCTTCAACAGCTCGATCGCGACGCCCATATCGATCTGCTTGGGGCGCTCCTCCGACAGAAGATCGATCTTGTTCACACCGTGCGCCAGCGGGATGTAGCACGCCTTGCCCGGCGCCAGAGCCATCGACACGCCCACCAGATGCGCTGCCATCGGATCGAGCCCATCCGTTTCCGTGTCG
>CANJXY010000330.1 GCA_947478925.1 Hyphomonadaceae bacterium
ATAGCCGGCCAGAGCATCGGCCATCGGCTTCAGGAAATTCATTGGATCGCGAAAGGCGCTCGGCGCCAGTCCGGCAAAGCCGCGCATGTGGATAGCGTGCATCCGGACGCCCGGCAGATGCCCGCCTGCTGCTTCCCAGCACTCGGGCGACGCCGCCAGACCGTGGATGAAGATCACATCGCGCCCTGCGCCCTCGACGGACACGGTGAACATAGCGCCTTCCCATGTGACGGGGGTGCGCTTCAACAAACGTGAAAGGGAGCCAATCTGCATATGCGGAGGCGTCTCCAGCGTATTCGAGTCAACGACAGTGAGCAGGTGCAGCATCCCCACGTCCGTCTACACGGCTCCTGACGATTCACGAAGCACGGATTTGCCGCAGCCCGCCAAAACGCCAAAGTCACCTGACGCTAGGGCGCCGCAACAATGCTGCGATGGCGAAAAAATCCTTTTTCCATATGGAGTTTGACCGCCCGGGGGGCAGTGTTACCTATCGTGCGGGCAACGTTTTCAGGCACACCATGAACGATCAGGCTGGCTCTCTCGGCGCCTTTGAAGTTGGCCAGAACTTCCAACGTATCAATTTCCTTCTCCAGCGCCTTTTCCTGGCGGTTTCCCGCCGTGAAGTCCGCAATCCCGGCGTCGAAGGACCTGGCCAACCTCTCCTCCTCCGCGCCGCCATGGGCCAGGCGCAGAGCTGGATGTCGAACCCGATGAAGGCGTTCTCGTCCCAGGTCGAATTCTGGCAACACACCACCGCACTCTATGCCGAACTTACGCAATCGATGCTTTCGGGCGCGCAGCGCACGCCGAAGCCGGCCGAGGAAACGGGATCGGCCGACGCGCGCTTCGCGGACGCGGAGTGGGACAAGCACCCGTTCTTCTACTACCTGAAACGCCAGTACCAGATCATGTCTGCCTATCTCGAGACGGTGGCGGACTCGGCATCCGAGGGGGAAGACGAGAAGCACTCCGAGCAGATCCACTTCTTCACGCACCAGCTGGTCGACCTGTTTTCGCCGTCCAATTTTCTTGCCTCCAATCCGGTGGCGTTGAAGAAGGCGGTCGAGACCAATGGGCGGTCGCTGGTCGAAGGCCTCGAGAATCTGGTGAAGGATCTCGAGCGCAACAGCGGCGACCTGCTCGTCACCCTGTCGGATCCCGAAGCCTTCAAGGTCGGCGAGACGCTGGCGACCACCAAGGGTCACGTCGTCTACGAAACCCCGCTGTTCCAGCTAATCCGCTACGATCCGGTGACGGAGAAAGTCTTCGCCCGACCGTTGCTGCTGATCCCGCCCTGGATCAACAAGTTCTACATTCTCGACCTGCAGCCGAAATCCTCACTCGTGAAATGGCTCACCGAGCAGGGCATCGCCGTCTACATTGTCAGCTGGAAGAACCCCCGCGAGGATCTGCGTACCTACGGCATGGAAAGCTATGTCCGAGAGGGCGTCGTGCCGGCGATGAACAAGGTCAACGACCTGCACGGCAATGACGGCATCAACGTCGTCGGCTACTGCATCGGTGGCACCACGCTCGCGCTAACGCAGGCCTGGCTCGCCAAGACCAAGCAGGAAAACCCCGCCAAGTCCTGCACCTTCTTCACAGCCCTGACTGATTTCGAAGATCCGGGCCCGCTCAAGTCCTTCATCGACGAGGGTTTCATCTCCGGCATCCTGATCGAGGCGCAGCGCAAGGGCTATCTCGACCAGCGCATCATGGCGCGCACATTCAGCTTCCTGCGCCCCAACGACCTCGTCTACGGGCCCGCTGTGAAGGCCTACCTGCTTGGCGAGCCGCGTCCAAAGTTCGACCTATTGTTCTGGAACGAGGACTCGACGCGCCTGCCCGAACGCATGGCTTACGAGTATCTAACGCATCTTTATCGCGACAACGCTTTTGCGCTGGGCAATTTCGAGGTCGACGGCATCAAGGTCAGCCTCGACGAGATCAAAGTCCCGCACTACGTCGTCGCCTGTGAGAAGGACCACATCGCGCCGTGGACCGCCTCGTTCAAAGGCCTCTCGCGCCTCAAGGGCGGCGGACGCTTCGTGCTGGCGCAGTCGGGCCATATCGCTGGCATCGTGAACCCGCCCGTCAAGAACAAGTATGGCTATTGGGTCAGCGATACGGACCCCGGCCCGGACCTCGACGCCTGGCGCGCAGGCACAGAAGCGCACGAAGGCTCGTGGTGGCCGGATTGGGTGAACTGGCTTTCCAAGCGCTCAGGCAAGAAGATCGATGCCGCCGCGAGCTTCCCGGAAAGCACACCGCGGCTCGAGCCGGCGCCCGGCCGCTACGTCCGCGAGTAGCGTTTGCCGTCACGCATCGAAAGCCTGGACTGGCGCGCCGTTTTCGCGTTCGGCATCGCATCGCTACTGACGATAGCTCTGGGCGCCGTCGTCATGGCGCAGGCCGACATCCCGCTCGGCATCTGGATCCGTAATCCGATCGCCTGGCTCCTCGCCGGCGCCGTCGCCCTGTTGCTTGCCTCGCGCGGCTGGCTCGGCGCATGGCTTGCACCTGTTGCGCTGATCATCATCGCGCTCAGCCTGATCGGCCCGCATCAGCAAGGCGTTCACCGCTGGCTCAGTCTCGGCCCCATCCAGCTCAACGCCGCAGCCCTAGTCCTCCCCGCAGCCATCGCAACCTTCATGCGAACGCCCGTCGTCGTCGCCATCTCCGCCTTCGCAATCATTGCGGGCCTGCTTGCCTGGCAGCCCGATATCTCCCAACTCGCCGCCTTCGCCCTCGCCGCAACCCTGCTCAGCACTGCCCGCTGGGGATTGAAAGGCGCAGGAGTTGCCCTCCTCCTATCCGCAGGGGCCATCGCCTTATGCCTCTCGCGCCCGGACCCACTCGCCCCGGTTCTCCACGTCGAAGGCATCTTTGCCCTCGCCTGGCGCCAGTCCCCGGTCCTCGCGGTCGCCATGGCCGTCAGCCTGCCGCTCACCGCGCTCAGCCCGCTCCTGCACCGCAAGTCCGCTCCGGGCGCCCTCGCGCTGACAACCTACTTTGCGGCGACATCACTCGCCGTCCTGCTGGGCGCCAATCCCGTCCCCCTGGCCGGCTACGGCCTGAGCTTCGTCATCGGCTGGTGGTTTGGCTTTGCATGCCTCTGCTTTCCGATCCGGCGCAACGCCAATTCCCTAACGTCATCCTAACGCCGGCTTCGCAGGCGCAAAATTTCTTTCGCACCTGCGGCAGAATTAATCTTGTGTTTGCCGCAGCGCGGCATTAGATGGTTGTCACAGTACGGACGACCCCACAGGAGCCTCCTCATGAACCCGATGACCGACATGTTCGACTTCACCAAGTCGTTCGAACA
>CANJXY010000331.1 GCA_947478925.1 Hyphomonadaceae bacterium
CCCATTCGAGGAAGCAGAAGATGTAGGCGATGTGGCCGAGCGCGAAGGCCGCCATGCCGGCGACAAAGAAGAGTTCGAGCAACACGTCGCCAGCGGCGCAGAGGAAGAGAGCGAGCGCGGCAAGCCAGGCGCGCTGCGACAGGGCGTAGACGCCGAGCAGCACAATGCCCGAGGCTTTCCACACAAGACCCCAGGGCGGGGCGAGGTTCACCCAGTCATTGGCAAGGTGGCTCATCGCGACGAGGGCGGCCAGGACAAAGAAGAGTGCGGATGCGTTGGAGTGCGGGCGTGTCATGTGCGCTTGCTAGCGGACCTGCGGGCGGTTGTCGATTTTCATGGCGCGATGCACGCTGAACCAGGGACAGCCCAGCGGCGTAACAAAGGACGTTCGCACCGGGCGTGATGTCGCGCCGCCGTCGCCCGCGTCTGGGGAAGCCGCCATGCAATATGTCTTTCTTGCCATCTCTATTGTCTCGGAAGTCATCGCTACATCCGCCCTCAAGGCCTCCGACGGGTTCACCAAGCTTGCACCGTCGATCACCGTGGTGATCGGCTACGCCGTGGCGTTCCATTTTCTGGCGCTGACGCTCAAGACGATACCGATCGGCGTCGCCTATGCGATCTGGGCCGGCGCGGGGGTGTCGCTAGTGGCGGTGGTGGGGTGGGTGGTGTTCGGGCAGAAGCTGGACGCGCCCGCGATCATCGGCATGGCGATGATCATCGGCGGGGTGATCGTGCTGCAGGTGTTCTCCAAGGTGTCAGGCCACTAGGCGGTGATGGCCAGCGCGTCTCCCAGCTTCGCGCGCGCCAGCAGGGCGAGCAGGTCCTCGCGGGCGCACGCGACACAGCCTTCGGTGGGCTCGTAGTCGGGCCGGGCTATGTGCAGGAAGATCGCGCTGCCCTTGCCCGGGAAGGGCGGGTCGTCATTGTAGCCGAGAACAACAAGGATGTCGTAGACCCCATCCTCCCGCCAGAGTTTCTCGTGGTTGAAGGCGAATGGCAGGGCCACGGGAAAGTTGTAGAGGGGGCTCGCAGGGTCATCGCACCAGCCGGCTTCAGGGATCAGCGCGTCCACCGGCAGGCCCGTGACCGGGCGCTGCAGACGGTCACTGCGCCAGAAAACCTGGCGCATCGGCCACACGCCGAGCGGGGTCGCGCCATCGCCTTCCTGCTTGGCTTCAGGCGTCGCAACGCCGCCTTTTCCAAGCGCACAGCGTCCCTGGCCGCCCGGCCAGCACAGAATGCCCGAGGAATCTGCGAAAAACGGGGAATCCGTGGTGAAAGCCGTCTTCGCCATGTCGCTGTCCGCTTCGTGAATGGCTTCCTTGAGTGGGCCATCCTACCTAGACTTCGCATTCCCCGCACCACACATAGACGGGGACGGGAGACGCTCAACATATGACCGCCGCCAAGACGATCCTGCTGGTCGACGACGATCAGGAACTGCGCGAGGCGCTGGCCGAGCAGTTCGAGCTGCATGAAGGCTTCAAGATTGTGCATGCCGGGTCGGCGGGCGAGGGCATCAAGAAGGCCGAGGAAGAACGGGCCGATCTGGTGATCCTGGATGTCGAACTGCCGGATATGGACGGCCGCGACGCCTGCCGGCTGATGCGGAAACATGGCATCGCGGCGCCCATCGTCATGCTGACGGGCCAGTCGACGGATGCGGACGCAATCCTCGGACTGGATTCCGGCGCGAACGACTACGTCACCAAGCCGTTCAAATTCTCCGTCCTGCTGGCGCGCGTGCGGGCGCACCTGCGCACGTTCGAGCAGAGCGAGGACGCGACCTTCCGGCTCGGGCCTTACGAATTCCGTCCGGCGGCAAAGCTGCTGATCGATGAGAAGGAACGGAAGATCCGTCTCACCGAGAAAGAGACCAACATCCTGAAATATCTCTATCGCGCCGGCGGCAAGCCGGTCGGCCGCGAGGAGCTTCTGTCGGAGGTGTGGGGCTACAACGCCAACGTCACGACCCATACGCTGGAAACGCACATCTATCGCCTCCGCCAGAAGATCGAGCCAGATCCCGCAAACGCGCGCCTGCTGCTGACCGAGAGCGGCGGGTATCGCCTGCAGGCGTAGTTTCTCGCTGTCCGGCGCGTACCCGGTCTACCGACGGAAGACGCCGACCAGTTCTTCGATGACGCGCTCCTGTTCGCTGGCGTTCTTCGAGGACATCGCCTCATGCACGCAGTGCTGCAGGTGTTGGCGCAAGAGATCTGTCTCCACGCGGGCGAGGGCGGCGCGAACGGCTTCTATCTGCGTGACGATGTCGATGCAGTAGCGATCATCCTCGATCATTTTTGATACGCCGCGCACCTGGCCCTCGATGCGCCTGAGCGCCGCCCCGGCTTTCTTTGTGACGTCTGGCGTCAAGTATACCCCCTACGGGTAGTTGAATGATACCCCTATAGGGTATATGCCCGGAATTATTCGCGCAAGAGCCGGGAATGCCAGGATGGACCATTCACACCACGGCCCGACTGTCGCCGCCCAAACACCTGAACTCCGCGACCCCGTCTGCGGGATGACTGTGAAGGCCGACACGACACACCGGCTGATGCATGCGGGCAGGGAGGTTCTGTTCTGCAGCGCCGGCTGCAAGACCAGGTTCGCCGCCGATCCCGCAAAGTATCTCGTTGCCGACAGCAAGACCCCCGGGACCGGGACGCCTGCCGGCCGCCAGGGTCACGAACACGCCCGTCAAGCGCGTGGTGAGGCGCCAAAGCATGCAGCCGTCGCCGCGGCGGGTGGGCAGTGGACTTGCCCCATGCATCCGGAAATCGTGCGGGATGGGCCGGGGTCGTGTCCCATCTGCGGTATGGCGCTCGAACCATTGCTGCCCAGCGCCGATGCCGGCTCCAATGCCGAACTTGCCGACATGTCCCGCCGTTTCTGGATCGGGCTTGTGTTGGCGCTGCCTGTGTTCGTGCTCGAGATGGGCGGCCATCTTGTCGATCTGCACCGTGTGATTGATCAGCAGACATCGAACTGGATTCAGTTTGCTCTGGCGACGCCAGTGGTTCTGTGGGCGGGGCTGCCATTCTTTCAGAGAGCGTGGGACTCCCTCAAGAACCGCAGCCTCAACATGTTCACGCTGATCGCCATGGGAACGGGCGTCGCATGGGCCTACAGCACTGTGGCAACACTTGCGCCGCAGGCTTTTCCAGCCGCCTTCCGGACACATGGCGGTGCGGTTGCCTCCTATTTCGAAGCTGCCGCTGTCGTCACGGTTCTTGTGCTGTTGGGGCAGGTTCTTGAACTGCGGGCGCGAGCGGCGACGGGCGGGGCGATCAAGGCGCTGCTGGATCTCACACCGAAG
>CANJXY010000332.1 GCA_947478925.1 Hyphomonadaceae bacterium
CTGGTGAAGCTGCGTCTGGAGCGGGAAGATCTGCTGACGCGCTATCTTCCCGACAGCCGCGCCGTGAAGGATGTCGAGCGCAAAATCACGCAGATGCAAACCTTCCTCGCCACCGCGCCGAACCAGGGGCTGCGCCGCATCGGTCCCAACCCGACCTGGCAGGCCCTTGAGGCCGATCGCGCCGTGCAGACCGCAACTATCAGCGCGCTCAACGGCCGTGCCGCCGCGCTGGCGCAGCAGAAGCAGCAGGCCGAACAGCGTATCATCCAGCTCGGCGCCATCCAGCCGGATTACCAGCGCCTAAAGCGTGATCGTGATGCGCTGGAAACGTCCGCCGCCGCGTATGCCGCACGCGAACAATCAGAACTCGCCCGCAGCGAACTGGCCTCGCGCAGCGCCGACAACATTACCGTCTACGAAGCCGCCCGTGCGCCGACGCGCGGCGATTCGACCAAGCGCACCATCGTTATCGCTGCCGTTGTGTTCGGCCTCCTGTCGGCGCTTGCCATCGGCCTGCTCCGCGCCTGGTCAGCCGCAGGCTTTGCCACCGCTTCCTCGCTTGAGCGCACGCTTGGCCTGCGTGTCCTTGCATCGGTGCGGGAGCGCTAGATGAAGGATCTGCGCGCCGATCTTCGCGATCTCCACCATGCGCTGACCCAGACGCCGTCGACAGAGTCTGGTCGCAGCGTGATGTTCATCTCCGCGCGCTCTGGCGAGGGTGTTTCCAGTATCGCCGCTTCCTTCGCACTGCTTGCCGCTGAACAGGCGCGTCGCGCCGTCTGGCTGGTTGATCTCGATCTCAAGCGCAACAACCTGTTCAACGCCTTCGCAGTCGGTCCGTTCGCGCATGCGTTCGGCGGCGTCGGTCCGCCATACTCCGCCGCACTGAGGACCCAACCCTTCTTCACCGTCGAGCCCGAAGATCTCGCAAGCGGTGAAGGACTCGGCCTGTTCACTGCGCACCGCGTCGGTGACACCCGCCTGATGGTGACACAGTTCGACGCCTCGCGCTTGAAGCCGAACCAGTCCGTCCGTATCCGTACGCAACCGTCCTATTGGCAGACCGTGCGCTCCGTCACCGACTGGACTGTCGTCGATGCGCCCGCGCTCGAACTGGCCGGAGCAGGCCTTGCCATCGCTTCGCAGATCGACCGCACCGTCATTGTCGTGCGCGCTGACGACAGCATCCCCGCTGAAATCGAAAGCTTGCGCCGCGAGATCGAGGCGCATGGCGGCAGGGTAGATGGCGTCGTTCTCAACCGTCGGAAGGGCGACGCGCGGGTTGCCGACCGCTTCGCCCCATGATTGCGCAGTATGGGAGTGGGCCGAGCAAGATCGTGCAACAGCCCATCAGCCGGCTGGAATACGCTTTGGCTGGCATCACGCTTTTCATGTTTGCCGAAGCTTTTCTGCCTCGCCTCCTGGCCCCAGGCCCGGTGGACGCCTCTGGTGAGGCGCCCGAAAGCACGCTCCTCCGTTTTCTGTGGCTGCCTTTTTACGGCTTGATCGGTGTTGGCCTTGTGCAGGTCGCGCGCGATGCATTTCGCACGATATCCCGCTCACCATGGCTGGTAGTGCTGGCGCTATTGGCCATTTCATCGGCCTTGTGGTCCATTGATGCAGAGCTCAGCTTCCGGCGCGGCATCGCCGTGCTTGCCACGACATTGCTGGGTGTCTATCTCGCCGCGCGGTTTGACTGGATCGGCGCGCTGCGCCTGTTCGCCTGCGTCTGGTTCTGCCTGATGGCGGCGAGTTTCGTCGCCGGTATCGTTGCACCCGGCTTCTCTCACGCTGGCGATATCCATCCCGGCGCCTGGATCGGTGGGTGGAGCGAGAAGAACGCGCTCGGCGGGCACGCAGCGCGTGCGTCTTTCCTCTTCGCCTTTCTCGTCTGGCGTGATGCCGGACCACGCAAATGGTGGCTCGGCGGTTTGGCGCTATCACTTGCTCTCGTCGTGTTGTCCAAGTCAGCGACCGCGCTGCTGGGTGCGGGGCTCGGCCTTGGCGTGCTTGCGGCGGCATGGTGGATGCTGAAGGGGCGCCGCTGGTCGCTGGCGCTGGCGTGGGGCGGAGCCAGTGTCGGGGGATTGCTTTTACTGATCTATCTAACTGCTCCAGCTCTTCTGCTTGGGGTGCTTGGCAAGGATGAGACGCTGACGGGCCGTACGGACATCTGGGTCGAGCTCCTGCGCGCGATCGAACAGAAGCCTGCGCTCGGCTATGGCTATCTTGCTTTCTGGGGGCTCGATTCGGAGCCGCGCTACTGGTTGCAGCGCGCCGTCGACTGGAACGCGCCCTCGGGCCACAATGGATGGCTGGATCTTGCGATCTCGCTGGGCTTTGTCGGCGTTGCGCTGTTTCTGGTCGACATGCTCGTCAGCCTGTGGCGCGCCGGTCGCCGGTCGTTTGCATCGCCCACTGGCGTCTTCGCCATCGGGTTTCTTTCGCAGTTCCTGCTATTCTCCATGTCGGAGAGCATTCTATTGGCGCAGAACAGCATCCTCTGGGTGACGTATGTGTTCGTGTCGGCCAAGCTGGGTCAGCAGGCCAGGCTGGCTCAGTCGATCACGCCGCTCAATGCGGCCGCCAGTGTCGGAGGCGCCAGAACGGCTCCGCCCTCTACGGCACGCGCAGCCAGTTCGCCGATCAGGTCCGTCGGAGCGCCATAGTCCGTCGGTGATGCGCCCACGTCGTGCGTATAGAAGAACAGCCATCCCTTCTGCGCGAAGCACAGTTTCAGAGCGGCCAGCGCGCGTCGCCTGTGCATCGCCGAAGCGCCGAGCTCCACCGCGTGCAGCTGGCTGCGATCGACTTCACCCCGGTTGACGCCAGCAAGAACGCCTCGGCCGGTGGCGAAGACGTCGCCGACCCAGCGCTTGGCCGCATAGCTGGTTTCACCATAGGGAAATGCAAACGCCGAAACCGTCTCGTCGTGACCAGACTCGGACAAGGCTACAAGGTTCTCGCCAATGTCGCGCTCGATCTTCGACAGGGGATCGCGTGCGCAATCGAGATGTGTATGCGAGTGAGCGCCGACTTCATGGCGTCGCAGGCGCAGTTCGGCCAGCGTGTCGCCATCGAACATCTCGCCCATCATCGGGCTGCGTTGCCCGAGGAAAGATGTGCACGCGTAAAAGCCCGCGCGGCCATTGTGCTTTTCGATCACGTCGGCGCCATTCAGGGCGGACTTCGGAAAATCGTCAAAGGTGAAGGTCACGATCGGCCGATCAGGCGCGACATTAGCCTGGCATGCGCGGCGCCATTGCACGACGCGACGCTGC
>CANJXY010000333.1 GCA_947478925.1 Hyphomonadaceae bacterium
GACCGAGCGGGCTGCACCCTTGATTCCATGGGCGGCGTCCGCCCAGTGATCTGGTTCCGCATGCGGATCGAGCAGACGCGACCAGAGCTCAGCTGACTGTCGGAAAATGCCCAGCGCCTCGGCTGCAAGCACGGCGTCGTCGCTGGTCATCGCCCTGAGCTGAGCAATGTCGATAACCTGTTGCATGGCCCGCTCCACTTTCCGCGTTGGTAAGCGTGGGCGAGTCGGAAAAAAATGGAGTTAAGGTCGATGGCGGCCGGGCGGGATGGAAAACCGTAGCCAGCGGGCCTCAGCTGCCCTTATTCCGACCTGGATGCCGAACTTTCGCCTTGATGCGCGGCGAGCTTGGTCGCACAAAGTTCCGGGTTAGGGGTTCACCCGATGATCGAAGTCATTGTCAACGTGAGGGACGCTGTTTTCGCTGCTCTGGTGGCGTGGACGGGCGTAGGCGACGCCGAGCCGCCGAAGCCGGTGAAGGATCAGATCGCGCGCAGTAGGCCCGCGCCGGTCGAAAAGCCCGTGCAGCAGCAGACCCAAAAGGTCTACTAGACCCTGCCCCGTCGGCTGTCGGACCGGCCATACCGTTGGTCGCCGCGAAATTATTTCATGGAATCGACTGGTTAAGACGCCCGGCCCGCCGGGATTGGCGCCGTTCCGGGCCCGTCAGGTCACAAATGGCGCCCAAGGCTGACTCTGCCCCTTTTCAATGTGGCGCCGCACCTGCACACTCCCCTTGCTGAGTGGGCAGGCCGGATCGTGCTCCGAAACTATTTGCCGGAGCCCACACCGCGCCTGTTTGCTGGCGTGAGTTCGCCATAGTGATCGGGCAACGCAGGGACCATGATCGAACCGTCGGACCGCAGAACCACCGCCCGTATCCGGGCCCAGCTTGAAGCCGCCCGCACCGCCGGCAGCTGGATGCCGTGGGCCGGCGCCGCTGTCGCTGTGCTGCTCTGGGGCGGGGTCGGCGTCTGGCTCGTCGCGACCATGGGGCTGGACGGGCTCGCAAAACTGTCCCCGCTCATGCTGGCTGGCGGTGCAGCCGCGGTGTTCGCACCTGGCCTCGCCATGATCCTGGCCGGGGTCATGGCCCGCGAAAGCGCCCGCTCCTCGCAGGCCAACGCGGTCGTTCTTACCTCTGCGCGCCTGCTGCTCGAGCCGGCGGAAGCATCCCGGGAGGAAGTCTCCACGCTCGGCGAGGCGATCACGCTTGAAACCCAGGCCCTCAATCGCGCCCTGGCTGAGACCCGGCAGCGTATCGACGGGCTGAAGCATGACATCGAAACCAGCGTCACGGCCGCTCTCAAGGCCGCCGAGATCGTGCGCGCCGACAGCGAAGTGCTGGTCAGTCGCATGGGCACGGAGCGCGAGGGGCTGACGCAACTCGCGGAGAACCTGCGCGGCCAGGCCGATTCACTTGCCAAAGCCATTCCGCGTCATGCGCAGATCATGGCCGATGCCACCCGCTCGGCCCAGGAACAGGTCCGGGAAGCCGACACGACGCTCGACCAGCGCCTGCGCGACATGGCTGAAACCTCGGGCCACCTTGCCCAGCGCATCTCCCAGCTCGACACAATGGGCGCAGAAAGCCGCAAGCGCGCGCAGAACCTTGCCAGCGTGCTGATGCGCCTGGACGAACAGCTCGTGCAGTCGACCCGCATGGTGGAAGCTGCGACCAAGGCCGGCGAGCTGGCCAGCGCCGCCACCAAGTCAACCGCGGAAAGCCTGCGCGACACGGTTTCCGACGCGCTCGCATCCGCTCTCAAGGCGACTGAGACGATCAACAACCGCTCAGCCCAGGCCGCCGAAGACGCGCGCCAGTCGATGGTCCTGCTCCGGGACGCAGGCACGCATGCTGAAGCCACCACGCGGACCGCCGCCCACGCCGCACGCGCCCACGCCGACGAAACCGAAAAGCGGATCAACCAGCTCGCTGACACACTGTTCAAGACGGCGACGCGCGCAACGAACGCTGCCGAATCCGGCCTCGAACGCGCCCGGACGCGCATCGAGAAAGCCTCTCTCCTGCTTGACCGGATGAAGGGCGAAGCCGAGACCAGCTCGGTTGATGACCTCGTTCTGGCGCCGGAGCCGCAGCCCGTGGCCCCGTTAGCAGCCCCGCAGCTCGTTCCCCCGCCCAAGCCGGCTGCCCCGCAGCTCGTTCCCCCACCCAAGCCGGTTGCCCCGCAGCCGATTTCGCTGTCCCAGCCCGTTTATTCCGACCAGCCTTTCCCGCTGTTTGGTTCGCGCCAGACCCCTCCGGGCCCGCCGCCGACGCCCCACGTACAAACCGCGCCTGCGCCGCAGCCGCCGCCACCGGTCCAGACCCAGGCGCATTCGCACATCGCCTCGCGCGGTGATTTCATGTTCGGCCCCGCCAAGAGCGCGGACGCGTTCGGCGACGAGTTGATTCTCAGCAAGCCGATGACTGCCCGGCGCGCGCCCGAACACGACCCCTTCTTTGACGATGAAGAGACGCCGAGTGCTTCCTGGCGCGGCCTGCTGTCCAGTATCGACGACACCCCTCCCCCACACTTGCACGACCAGTCCGCAGCGATCGTCGATCGTCTCGACCGTGCCGGGGTGCGCCTGCATGCCGTGAAAGCCTCGGACCTTCGCCGTATCGCCAACGCCGCCCACCAGGGCGAACGCCAGCGCCGCCGCGCCATCCGTGACACCGCGCCGAGCGAAATCCAGCGCGTGACGCGTCTGCTCGAAGCTGACCGCGATCTCGAATACGCCGCACGCACGTTCGTCGCTTCCGAAGAGCCGGATGCGCTGCGCGTGCTGTCGATGGCGGATCGTTCGCGTGAAGACGCTGCGCCGCGCCTGTCAGCCTACCTGCTGCTCGATGCGGCTCTCGGTACGCAGATCTAGCCAGTCGCAACAAGACTAGCGCTTGGCCGGAACCGTCTCGGTGATGAAGGCGGCAACCTGATCAGCCACCTGTTGTCCGGCAATCGCGAGAGCCGCGGCCCGGGCGCGCGGTGCGCGGTCCGTGGGCGTACCTTCAACGGCAAAATTCTTCTGGGCCACCATGCGGCGCGTTTCAGAGTTCATGACGCTGACCTGCACGTCGACACGAACCGGCGCGGTGTCCTTGCCGGCTGACATGTCGATGAGACGCCAGCGCACATCGTAGTCGACGTCGGCGCCGAGTTCGGCGGGCACAGCCTTACCCGCCCCGCCGGCCTTGGTGAGTGCGTTGACGACAGCGCCCTGTAGCAGGTGCGGGGCGCTGTCCGA
>CANJXY010000334.1 GCA_947478925.1 Hyphomonadaceae bacterium
CCCCTGGTTCGGCGCGGTGGCGAGGAAGGTTTGCATCTGCGTGATTTTGCGCTCGACATCCTTCACGGCGCGGCTGTCGGGAAGATAGCGCGTCAGCAGATCTTCCCGCTCCAGACGCAGCTTCACCAGCTCCTGCTCCGAGGTCGTCTCGACGTAGAGGTCGACTTCGCGCGGCGTTGTGCCCAGCTGTCGTGCGAGACCCACCGACTTGGCTTCGGCTTCGCGCAGCGAGGCCTCCACTTTCACTCGCTCGTCGGTGATGTCGCTGAGCTGCTTGGTGGCGGCGGCATTCTCGGCTTCAAAATCGCTGAGGCGGTTCTGCAATTGGTAGTCTTGCAGCGCCTTGTCGGCTGCGGCGAGGCGCTCCTCGATCAGCTTGCGCTGATCGCTCAAGCCCTGCACGCCTTGCCCAGAGAAAACCTCCTGCCGGTACTTCAGGTATTCTGTGACGAAGCGGTTGAGCGTGGCAGCGGCGAGATCCGGGTTCTCGTGCGCGAAGGTCATGTGCAGGATCGACGACTTGGGCGTCGTTTTCACGTTGAAATTTTCGGCGAACGCCTGCAGTGCGTCCTGGTCGATCACATAGCCTGAGCCGTCGCGCGCGCGCAGCTTTGCTTCCGCCAGATGCGGATAGAGTTGAGACAAGCCGATGCTATTGATGACGCGCTCCGCAATCATCGGAGACCTGGCCAGTTCCGTTTCCGCCTGCAGCACTTCTTCCTGTTGGGGGAAGGCGCCCTTGCCGGCTTCGCCCATCACGGGGTCGAAGACGTATTCCTGACCGAGACGCACCAGAAGGCGCGTGCTAGCTGCGTATTTGGTCGGCGCGAGGAAGGTAAAAGCCAATCCGATCAAGAGGATGGGTACGAACACCAACAGCATGATCCACTTGGCCCGCCAGAGCTGAAGCGTCAGGTCAAATAAACCCAGCTTCGGACGCACGCGTCCCACGCGCGTTGGCGCGGCAGGGTGATCCGGCGCGCTCGCAGGCGCGCGTTCTGTCCAGGTTTCGACGCTCAAGCAGCCAGTATCCTGACATTAACGGTCAAGCCTTGGCCCGCGCCGCTTAAGAACCAGTTATCCATTCTCGGCGACACAGATGTTATGTCGGGACTGCGTCTTTCCGCCCTCTCCGGCCTGACCGGATTGGCAGCGCTTTCAGGCTGCATGGGCGACCCGTTGCCTGCGCAAAGTCCCGATTTTTCAGTCGCGGCCTACCCCAACTGGCGCGAGGAAGACCAGGCCTACCGCTTCTACCCCGGCGACAAGTTCCGCATGGACGTGCGAACCGCACCTGAACTTTCCGCCGAACTGACCATCGCCCCCGACGGCCGCATCACCCTGCCGACCGTTGGCCCGGTCATGGCGGCCGGCCAGACGGTGCGCCAGCTGCAGGCCACGCTGGAAAACATCTACGGCAACGAATTGCGCGATCCGGCCATGGTGATCACGCCCACCGAATTCGGTTCGCAGAAAGTGTTCGTCGGCGGCGAGGTAAAGCAGGCCGGCGTCTTCGAACTACCCGGCGAGATCGACGTGCTGCAGGCCATCCTGCTCGCCGGAGGTTGGACCAATGAGAGCCAGCCGACGAAAGTGATCGTCATGCGTCGCCAGCCGGGCGGCGAGATGATGACGCGTGTGGTCGACGTGAGGAACGGTCTTGCCCGCCGCGACCTCTACGACATCGGTCCCCTGCGCCGCTTCGACGTGGTCTATGTGACCCGCAGCCCGATCGCGGACGAGAACCTGTTCGTGAAGCAATACATCCGCGACGCCCTGCCGATCGACTTCTCCCTGTTTTACGACGTGGCGCGGTTCTAGGGCCCGCTCTACGGGCGGCTCGCTGAGGGTGAGCGCCTTCATAGCCGACGTTTCTGATTTTCGGACAGGCCGAAATTGACCGAGGCTGTGCTAAAACACAGAAGCGTCGAAATGCTGCGGCTCTCGTTTGCTTGACGCCTATTCCCTATTGGAGTGTGTTCGCTGTGAGGCAGCTGCATTGGGCGGCTGGGAAGCGGCTCGGGTCGGCCGTATTGGGGTGGCAGATGCGTACCAGAAGAGGTCGTCTGATGGCGGGCGCCATGGCGTTACTCGCGTCTGCGTGCACCCCCAAGGCAGAGCAAACGCCAACGCCCGATTCATCCGTCGCTGCACCATCTCAGAGTGAGGTCATGCCATCGCCGAGTGAGGTCATGAAGACGACTTTCACAAACTGTACCTGGGGCAAGCAGACTGGCGCTGGACTTTCTATCTGGGCCTTCAGCTGTCCCGGCCAGAAGCTGGTCGCTGACGAGGCGCTACCGGGCTTTCAAATGCAGATCGACGACGGAACCGGCAACTCGGAGCGTTATCCAGCGATTCAAGTGTTCACGAAGCCCGCCGATGCGACCATTGACGCTGTGCTGGCAGCGGTTCGCGCCGCATCGCCGGGACCGTTCACCGCCGAGTGTACTTTGACGCCGAACGCAAATGATCCGTCAGGAATGACCTTCCTGTTCACGCCCACCGGAGTCGGAAAAATCGCCCATGAGGCCTTCATGGCGGGCAAATCTGAGGAAAATTCGATGCCGTGCGGACCCATGGGACCGAGCGAGGCCGGTGAGCGCATCTTCCAAGTGGTCGCCGGCGCTTCCGATAAGGTCGTCTATGTCGATCTGGGGTCTGAGATTCAAATCTTTGATGCGAACACGCTACGCGCGGCGAACTAGGCGCGCGCACAACGGCCCTCCCTTCACGATCGCTCAGGGCTGGCATTGCAGCCTGCGGCTCACGTCCGCGCATCGTTACGAACGTCGCTTGTTTGGGAGGTTCCGCCTGATCCGTAGAGCAGCAGCGACCGTCAACTTACGAGCGGCCCCGCCATTGGCAGGAGGATGCGAGACTGAGCCAGGTTGGAACCATTGCGGTTACTCCGGCGGTGCGCTGAGATGAGTTCTTGAATGAGCGAGATAGCGGGCTCAAACCACGTAATTGAGATGCGAGTCACAACCGTTCAAGCATCACAAAGAGCGGAGCCCACCCTGATGAACGCTGGACTCACCGCAAGAAACACACTCCGCAACACGTCGAACAGCAATGGACCCCGGGTTTGCCGACGCGGTCCGATCGTTCGTTCGCCTCTCCGTAGGCGTTTCGACTATCAACACATACTCAGAATGGGTCATCTCCTTCCTGTGGGGCAACCCTTTCGCGGTTTGACGCTGCATTCGTCTCAGGCTGACATGCGGTGATACGCGATGGGCGGG
>CANJXY010000335.1 GCA_947478925.1 Hyphomonadaceae bacterium
CGTCATCGCCAGTCTCATTGCGGCGACTAGCCTGTTCGGTGCTGCGTGCAGCAATGCGGCTGCGCCCGGTTCGCCCGAATGGTGCAAGACTACGCCGCCCGACAAGCAGATCGAAGACCCGACTGCGATGGGCAAGTGCCTCGAGAACGCAACCAAGTAGAAGCTAGGCTGCGTCCCGTATCAGGCGCGCGGATGGGATTCAGCGTGCACCTTCATCAGGCGCGCTGCGTCGACGCCGATATAGATCTGTGTCGTCGACAGGCTGGCATGGCCGAGCAGCGCCTGGATCGATCGCAGGTCGCCGCCATTGGCCAGCAGGTGTGTCGCGAACGAGTGGCGCAGCGCATGTGGCGTTGCTGTTTCCGGTAGGCCAAGACGGAAGCGCAGTTTCTCCATCAGCCGCTGCACCATGCGCGGATTCAGGGGGCCGCCTTTTTCACCCCGGAAAATCTGTTCGTCCGGCGCAGACGGGAAGGGGCACAGTTTGACGTATTCGTTTATGGCTTCGCGCACGGCGCGGATCAGCGGCACCATGCGAACCTTGCGGCCCTTGCCGAAGACGCGCAGCGAGTCTTGAACCGGCACGTCACGCCCGGTCAGCGCCAGGGCTTCCGAAAGACGAAGCCCCGCCCCGTATAAAAGTGAGAGGATCGCAGCGTCGCGCGCCAGCATCCATTCGGCCTCATCCGAACCGTCGCCATCGCCTGCCATCGTGATCGTCTGGGGCGCAATCTTTTCCGGAAGCGGTCGCGGCAGGCGATGCGGACGGCGGGGGCTTTCGAACATCATCGCCTTGGCGTTGGCCATGTCGAGGCGGCGGTCGAGGAATTTGAAGAAGGCGCGCAGGCTGGACGCTGCGCGGGCGCGCGAAGACGCTGCGAGATTGTCCTGGCTGCGGCGGCGGGCGAGCCAGGCGACGACATCGTGGCGCGACAAGCCCTTCAGGTCCGACACGTGCGGTTCGCCGCCGAGGTGATCGACGAGGAACGAAATGAAGTTGGCGATGTCGCGCTGGTACGCCTCGATCGTGTTTGGAGACGCGCGGCGCTCGGTCTCGAGCCAGATCGAGAATTCCTGCAGGGCTTCGCGGGCTGTATGGGCGCTCATGATCTCACCCTGACGCGTGGCCATTAAGAGCGGGTTAGGGAGGAACGAACCGCCGCGCCTGCCGTTATCCAGACGTGCTGACCCTGGCCCAGCAATGGCGCAGCTGCGCCGTGAAACCGATGCAGGCAGAACATTCCACGGGCCCGTCGGCGATCTATCACATCAACGCGACCTGCGGCCGCAATCCGCCCATCGGCGCCGCGTCCTCGGGTGTGGATTTGATTACGCTCACCTTCGGCGCGCCCGACACGGTGATGCAGATGCAGGTTAATGCCGACAAGGTCTTGACGCTCGAGCGTTGCCCGGCGCCGCCAAACCCCTGATTTTCAGTCGTTCATGCGTGGTTGAATCGGCGAGCAGGCGCGGCCATTGTCCGGCCATGCCGACCCAACCCCGAATCGTATCGGTGCTGTTGCCACAGCCCCTGCCGGAGCCGTTCGATTACGAGCTGCCCGAGGGCGTCGAGGCGTCGCCCGGGAGCTTCGTGACCGTGCCGCTGGGGCCCCGCGAGATGGTGGGCGTCGTCTGGCGTGAGCGCGGTGTACCCTCCAATCGCCGGTTGAAGGCCGTGCTGTCCGTTCTTCCGGCGCCGCCCCTACCGGAAAAGATGCGCGGCTTCATCGAACGGGCCGCGCGCTACATCTGCTCGCCCATGGGCAATGTGCTCGCGATGGCGATGCGCTCGCGCGAAGCGCTGGTCGATGCGCCGGTCGAGATGCTGGTGATTGCGTCCGGTGAAGCGCCGGGCCGCATGACGCCGGCGCGCGAGAAAGTGCTGGCGCTGGCGACCACGCCGATTTCGGGCGCCGATCTCGCACGGGCCGCGGGCGTGTCTTCTGGTGTAGTGAAGGGGCTCGTCGATGCCGGCGCTCTCCTGCAAATGGAGCGGTCACTCGATCAGCCATTCCCGGTGCCGGATCCCGAACGCCCGCCGCGCGATCTCACGGGCGAACAGCTGGAAACGTCTGCCTACCTCCGCGAGATGGTGCGCGAGACTGCTTTCCGCGTGGCGTTGCTCGACGGCGTGACGGGTTCGGGCAAGACCGAAGTCTATTTCGAAGCCATCGCCGAAGCGCTGCGACAGGATCCCGAAGCGCAGGTGCTTGTCCTGCTGCCGGAGATCGCGCTGACGCAGGCGGTGACGACGCGTTTCGAGGAGCGCTTCGGCGCTATACCGGCAGAATGGCATTCTGCCGCGGGCGCCGCCGCGCGCCGCCGCGTGTGGCGTGAAGTTGCTGCGGGGAGGGCGCGCATCGTCGTGGGCGCGCGTTCGGCGCTGTTTCTACCCTTCCGCAAGTTGAAGCTGATCGTGGTCGATGAAGAGCACGACCAGTCCTACAAGCAGGAGGAAGGCGTCACCTATCACGCTCGCGACCTCGCCGTGCTGCGCGCCTCGACCGAGCCGTGCGCTGTTGTGCTTGCCTCAGCAACGCCATCGCTGGAGACGCTGTCGAACGCTCAGACGGGCAAGTACGCGCATCTTCGTCTCCATGCCCGGCCTGGTGTTTCGCAACTGCCCGAGATCGCAATCGCCGACATGCGCTTGGCGCCGCCCGAAACCAACCGCTGGATTGGCCCGGATCTGGCCGCCGCCATCGAGCAGACGCTCGTTGCAAAAGAGCAGGCATTGCTGTTCCTCAACCGTCGTGGCTATGCGCCGCTGGTGATCTGCCGCGCCTGTGGCGAGCGACTGAAAGCGCCTGACACGGACAGCTGGCTGGTCGAGCATCGCTATACCGGGCGGCTCGTCTGCCACCTGACGGGCTTCACGATGGAAAAGCCACGCGCCTGTCCGTACTGCGGCGCCGCGGGGTCACTCACGGGTGTGGGGCCGGGCGTGGAGCGGCTCGCGGAAGAAGTTCACACGCGCTTCGGCGGCGCCCGCGTTGAAGTTCTGTCGTCCGACACAGTCAACTCGGCAGAGGACCTGCGCGCACTGATCACCCGCATGGAGACGGGCGAGATCGATATCCTGATCGGCACACAGATCGTCGCCAAAGGGCATAACTTCCCGACACTGACGCTGGTTGGTGTCGTCGATGCTGACGCGGGTCTGCGCGGCGGTGACTTGCGGGCAGGCGAGCGGACATTCC
>CANJXY010000336.1 GCA_947478925.1 Hyphomonadaceae bacterium
ATGCCGTTGAGCGGCGTACGGATCTCATGACTGACATTTGCCAGGAAGTTATCCTTCGCGGTGCTCGCGACGCGTTCCCGCTCAGCAAGGATAGTCAGTTGGTGTGTGAGTGATCTGAGATCGGCGTTTGCCGTCGCCAGCCCGCGATCGGATTTGTGGAGCGCCCATCCCGTAAACCCGATGGTTGCACACGCGCTAAACGTTGCAAATGTCGTCAGAAGCGCCGGACCGAAATCGAGC
The DNA here is from genome assembly GCA_947478925.1 of Hyphomonadaceae bacterium. GTDB lineage: Bacteria > Pseudomonadota > Alphaproteobacteria > Caulobacterales > Hyphomonadaceae > UBA7672. The sequence goes on from CANJXY010000336.1 coordinate 241, forward strand.
GACACCCACGCAAGATTGGTCAGGAGGGCAAAGAGCGCGAGAACAGGTGGAATGCCAAGCACAAGAAGTACGGGCGCGCTTTTGTAACCACCCGCAACGCCGTATATCGCGACCGAAAAGAGAGTCACGAGGGTTGCAAGGCGCGGGACCTCACCTCCGCGGTTCCAAAGTACGAGCGCCAGCACTATCCAGGCAAACGTGACAGAGCTGATTGCAACCAGATGAGGTATGCGAAAGCGAGCGTCTCCCGCGAGCAGCCTCGCTCGCACTTGCCAGGCAATCAGTTCGAGCGTCAGAACAACCGCCAACCAGACCCAACCTACCCGGCTGTCGACGAAGACAAAAAGAAAACCCGATACCACAATCGAGATCGGCAAACGTATCCACGCGATCGCCGCATTATGGCGGGCATTTCGGGTTACGCTGTTTTCAGCTTCCTGAGCCATCGGGATTTCGGCATGGGGCAGAAGTGGGATCATTCGCGCTGGTCTCTACGATCACACGCCTAACCTCTGCACTCATGGACACAGCAAGGCGGCATACGTCTGATTGATATCAAGTTTTGCACGGAGCCACGCGCCGCCGTAGGGGCTTGTCACATGGAGCCACCCAGATTGGGTCTTTGACTGTCCTTTGACCACTCAACTCGGCGTGCGCACGCCGCAACGCCCATTGCAAAAAGCGCCAAGCCGCCGGCTTGGCCGAAAGACGCCTGCGGCGCCGCCGCCGCCCTTACCCGGCGCAAACTACCCCATGGTGGCTCACCAGCCGCCACGCGCTGACTCCAGCCCGGTTCTCACCCCTGCAATTGAGGACCTGGCTGAACGTCAAGCAGCAGCACCTTTCGACAGCAAAAATTAGGGATAACACGCATGGAGCAATTGCCCGGCCCCATGCCACCGAGCGCCCGATTAACGCTCGCGCTTGCTGGCCCCGCTTTTGCGTAGGATGATCGCGTTGGTTCAGGAGTATGCCAATCGGTGACATCGGGAGCGGCTTTATCGTCGCATTCCAGAAGTCGTCCCGGGATGGTCCTATCGTTCGGAGTTCTATCATGCGTGCTGTTGTGGGTCTTGTCGTTGCCAGTGTCACGCTTGCGGCAACGCCGGCTATGGCCGAGCCAAGCATCAAGACTTCGATGCCTGTGATACGCGCGACACTGGCAAATGGTGAACTGGTGGTCCGTATGGCGCAGGGCGTTCTCGGTGGCGGACAAAGCGCGACGCCGCGCTCACTGGTCGTCACGGCCCGCGACGCCCAGGGCAAGGTGGTTTATGAGAGCGTGACCGCGGTGTCGCGCCGCATGACCTATGCACATATTTCGGAAGACACTGCCCTGGCAAATGCTGACGCCGTCAGTGTCTCGATCCGGTAATCGACCGCCCGATCAACCGAACTCCCAGGCGAGGCGCACACTGAAGACGGCTTGCGAGTCGCCTGCATTCCGGAACTCACCCAGACCTGCCTCGAGCCGAACGCCCTCGGTTATCTCGCGCCCAACAGCGGCCTCGATACGACGCTGGTCGAGGTTCCCGGCAGCACCGTTTTCCTCCCAGCCCGACACTTCGGCGTTGACGAACCAGTCGTCGCCGAGCGCCTGCTCTCCGCCAAGGGTATAATAGGTGCGTTTTGCGTCGGTCACGCCGTCGGCATTGGTTGACTGGCCGACCTCGACCATCCAGCTGAGACCTGGAGCGCCATCCTCCGCGGCAGACTGCGAGATTCCCGCGACGATCATTTCCTCGTCAGCAGCATCGGTCACACCAGCTGCCTGTTTGCGATAGCCAAGCGTATAGCCGAGTCCGCCGTCGAAGACGCCGTCCAGGCTGACGGCGTAGGATTTCAGGCCGCGGGTGTTGCTGATGCCGCCGTCTTCAAGTCGAAGCCGATCACGCATACCCACCAGGGAGCTCGCGAGAAGTGTGCGATCGGCTGTGAAGGCTGCCGCCGACAGAACGTGCTCACCGGACAATCCAAAGAGACCGCCAAGAGAGATATCGCCACCGATCCCGGTCTTCTCCGCAAGCTGATAGGCTTCGCCAACCGTCACGCCATGTATGCCCGGGCCAATATCGAAGGCCGAGCCAAAGGCGGGGTCAAGCTTGCCTGCGTACAGCGTGAACCCGTCGCCGGCGTAGTTGAGCGAAAGCGTTTCGATGAAGGCTTCTTCTGAAGACAGGGTCGCGTCCTGGTCGGGGTCGCCGGCCGGAATGACGCTGGCATCCATGTGGACGGTCAGGCCATCGGCGAGTCGCACGTCGAGGGCGTACTTGACCTTGACCGAGACGAAGTCGCCTGTGCTGTCGGCGTGATCGGCTGTGATCTCGACCGCTCCAGCCTGGCTGATATTGCTGGTTTCGTCCTGCGCCGAGGCAATCGGGCTCGTCAGAGCGAGCGCAACGCCAAGCGTCGTCAGAGGGCAGGCCTTCAGGAGAAATTTCGTGAGCATGGGGTTCCAGGGGGTCTTGATCCAATGGACCCTTGGTACCAGCGCGAGACTAAGATCACGCGTAATCGATCACGGTAAACGGAGTGGTAGGCTTAACGAAGAGGAAGCGACGGTTAGCGAGCGGTAAAAAAGTGGCGCACATAACCTGGCCCCGATTGCGATCGCTCTGCGCTACTATTTGGACCGCTGGCCGTCGCGCCGCAATCTTGAGTCGTGTGCAACTCGCGACAGCTCGCCGGGTTAGGCACGCGCCGCGCGGCACCTCCACGGCCGAATAACAGCAGCCGCAGGGCGGGCTGCGACGACCTATCCGTAGATCAGGTTCAGGATGCCTTGCGCCAGGATTCAGCCAGCGGCTTCATCGACCTGGTTGCATTCGCCAGTGCCGTTTCAAACCGGGTATCGACTTGCTCAAATATGATGTGGGCGATCCCGGCACTGGCAGAGGTCACGCGGAATGGCGTATCGACCCCCGCCCATCGCAATACGTCGCGCTC
>CANJXY010000337.1 GCA_947478925.1 Hyphomonadaceae bacterium
GCGCAAATGATGGCTTCCACGAAGCCATCGGCGACTTCATCGCGCTGTCGATCACGCCGGAATACCTGAAGCAGATCGGCCTGATCTCGAAAGTCCCTTCGGCTGATGCCGACATCGGCCTCCTGATGGATCGTGCGCTCGAGAAGGTCGCCTTCCTGCCCTTCGGCCTCAAGGTCGACAAATGGCGCTGGCAGGTGTTCCGCGGTGAGACCAAGCCTGCCGACTACAACAGGGCGTGGGTAGACCTTGGCCTGAAGTATCAGGGTATCACGCCTCCGGGCCCGCGCCCGACCGATGCGTTTGACCCCGGCGCGAAATTCCACGTGCCCGGCAACACGCCTTACCTTCGCTACTTCCTGTCATTCATACTCCAGTTCCAGTTCCAGAAGGCCGCGTGTGAACAGGCCGGTTGGACAGGTCCGCTGCATCGCTGCTCGATCTACGGCAACAAGGAGGTCGGCGCGAAATTCACCAAGATGCTGGAGATGGGCGCGAGCAAGCCGTGGCCGGATGCGCTCGAAGCCTTCACCGGCACGCGCGAGATCGATGGCTCGGCGCTGGTCTCGTACTTCGCGCCGCTGCAGACCTGGCTGAAGGAACAGAATAAGGGCCAGACTTGTGGCTGGTAGTATTGGCGTTTGGTAGACACAGCTGCGGGCAACCGCAGCAAATCAAATCGTGCAGTTGATTGCGGGCATGGTGTGGAGTGATCCTCCCGCCATGCCCGCTTTCGTTGATCGCCTGTCGATACCTGTTCCCAAACCTGGAGAAGTCAGCCGCGATCCGTGATGTCATGCTGGCGACAATCGGCCTCCGGCGACGCAAACTGCGCGCGGGGGGCGATCGGCTGGGGACCGGAAGATGTGCTGCGGCCGGTCTGCTCAAGTCATGCGCGAAAGCCGGGGCAGGCGACGCCCGGGATCGGCCTCCACATCGACTTTCGCGCATAGGACAGCGCCGAGGTGCTGGCGTTTCATGAGACGGCGCTGAAGCTGGGCGCAACGGACGCCGGCGCAGCCGGTGTTCGGCCGTTGTATACAGCCCGCTTCTACCGCTGTTTCGGTCTGGGCCCGGACGGGTTCAAGATGGAGGCTGTGGTGAGCAAGGGATTGCAGCGCACAGACCGGACGAGCGACGAGTTGGTTCTGTCATGCTGCGCGGCTAGTCTCTGCACCAAACGGGGAGTTGATATTGCGCTATTCACTGATTGCCCTGGCTCTCGGGTTTGCGGCGTGTACGAGCGCGCCAGCGTTTGATCCGGCGACGCCGCCCTTGGTGTTGACCGGCGAGATCACGCGCGCAGATAACCAGACCTATCGCGAGATATCCTTCACGCCGCCGCCGGGTACAGGGCGGATCAGCATCGATTTCGCCTATACAGGCAAGGATCAGAAGACCGTCATCGACATCGGCTTGCGCGACCCGGAGGGACAGCGCGGATGGAGCGGCGGTAACAAGTCGCACATCGAGATTTCGGAATTCGAGGCTACGCCATCCTATCGGCCGGGCCGCATCCAGCCCGGCGAATGGAAGCTGGTGCTGGGCATCCCGAACATCCGCGATGGCGTGACCGCATCCTATCGTGCGACTGTGATGTTCTCGGATGTCGACGATCCAGCAGCGCAAGCCCAATCGGCGGCCGCCGTCGTGCTTTCGACACAGCCCAGATGGCGGCGGGGGGACTTCCACAACCACACGGCCCATTCGGATGGATCGTGCGATGCTGATAGCGCGCGCGGTCCCTGCCCCGTATTCAACACAGCCGATGCGGCACGCGATGGCGGGCTCGATTTCGTGGCGATCACCGACCACAACACGATCACGCAACTCGCGGACATTCGCAGGCTGCAGGCCAGTCATCCGAAGACACTGCTGATCCCCGGCACGGAAGTGACGACGTTCTTTGGCCACGCCAACGTCATCGGCAATTCGGACTTCGTCGACTTCCAGCTTGGCAGTCCACGCTTGCCCACCCTTTCAAAGCTGTTCGATGAAGCGGCGGCGCAGGGGGCCATCGTTTCGGTCAATCACCCCAGCCTGCCCTCTGGTGAAGTCTGCATGGGTTGCGGGTGGACGGCGAAGGACACGGACTGGTCGCGGGTCACTGCGATCGAAGTGATCAATGGCGCGACGCTGCGTACCAGCGGCGCCGAAGCGCCTCTGTCTGGCATCGCGTTCTGGGAGAAGCTGCTGAACCAGGGTTTTCACATCACGGCTATTGGCGGCAGCGACAATCACGATGCAACGGATCGCACCGGCGCGAAGCAGTCGCCGGTGGGCAAGCCGGCGACTGTTGTCTACGCGGAGGCGCTTTCGACACGCGGGATCGTGGCGGGTGTAAAATCGGGCCGCGTGTTTGTCGACGCAGCAGGGCTGCCCGGCGCGGTGCTGGAGATGCAGGCGCGCGCGGGAACGCAGTCCGCATGGATGGGCGGAGCAATACAACTCGCGGGCGACGAAACGGCCGGGATCACGGTGACGACGGCAAATGTTTCGCCCGAAACAAGACTGGAAATCGTCGCAGATGGTCTGGATACGGAGAGTGGCCCCATGTCGTTGGGGCAAGCACCTTCTTTCAGGGTGAAGCTGGCTTCAGGCGCCACGCGCGGCTGGGTGCGGGTGAATATACGCGCCGTTGACGGCAAGCTGTTGCTGCTCGGCAACCCGATCTATTTCGCCCGCGCAACCTCACCCTGACAGGCGAGGGCTGGAATGGTCGCATAGTTAAATGCCATCCGTTTGCGGGTATTGCTCAGTTGTCGTTCTGCTTCCGCTAGAATTCATGGCGCCTGCGACCGCCAATTCCCGGTGTTTGGCAATTGTGGCCGCCTTCCATCGAGGTTAGTCTGGGTCCGGACCAAGGGTGGCGTGTGGCGTGGGACTTTCAAAATGTTTGAGATCGCAGCGATTGTCGGCGCTGTCCTGCTTGGACTGCTTCTGATCTTCCTCGTGTACCGGGCAGCTCGCACGTATGACGCGGGCGCGCACGCGACGTTTATCACCACAAAGAACGGCAATTTTTATGGCGCCCTGCGCGCGCCGATGACGATCTGGAACCCAAGCATCAAGGTGCTGCGCGAGAAGCACGCGCCTGACCTCAAGATCATGACCAGCGATCCGACCGGCGCCTATTTCGAGAAGTCGATGGTCAACCGCCGCA
>CANJXY010000338.1 GCA_947478925.1 Hyphomonadaceae bacterium
CAGATCGCCAAATCGGCCTGAAGCCTGAGAGATTGCAACGTCGCATTTTGATGCGGTGGACGGCTCTCCACCCCGCCGGCAGCTTCTGCTTCCGCCCCAGGATGGAGTAGAGCCATGGAACAGGTGTTACGATCGGATTGGACATTGCGACGTCGATCTTCCAGGTACACGGGTTAGATGCATAAGGCGCTGTCGTGGTGCGACAACGATTGCAGCGCAGCCGGGTGCTGCCATTCTTCGCCAAGAGGGGTCCCTGCCTGGTCGGGATCGAGGCTTGCGGTTCGGCGCACCACTGGGCTTGCGAGCTCGCCCGGCTCGTTCACGAGGTGCGATTGATCCCGCCAAGCCATGTGAAGCGCTACGTGAAGCGCCAGAAGAATGACATGGCAGACGTTGAGGCGATCTGTGAGGCGGTCACCCGGCCTACGATGCGGTTCGTGCCGGTGAAGTCGCCCGAGCAGCAGTCCGTCATGGTGCTGCATCGAACGCGGCTGATCCCGACGCGGTGCGCTTGGTCCGAATGGTCTCGGCGAGCCAGCTGCTCGAGGTCTTCGGCACCATCCCGCCCGCCTAGGCAGAGGCCGCAGACTTTGCGTCGCTGGAGGAAACAGCTATCGCTGCGTAACTGATACCAAATGGGCTCCGGGGTTACCGGCGTGGTTTACTTCGCTATGGTCCCGGATCGCCGCTTGTCGCTGGATTTTTCCATGAACCGAGTTGCACTGAAGAAATTTATCGACGGGGTCTGGACCCGCGAGATCGTCCCAGAGATCACTGAATACATCCGCATCCCCGCAAAATCCCCCGATTTCGATCCGAAATGGCAGGCTAACGGTCACATTGATCGGGCGGTTGAGCACATGATGCGCTGGGCCAGCGAAAAGGTCCGCGATCTTCCCGGCGCCACGATCGAAGTTGTCCGCCTGAAAGGCCGAACGCCGGTGATCTTCATCGAAGCGCCAGGAACAATCGACGACACGGTCCTCCTCTACGGCCATCTCGACAAGCAGCCGGAGATGACAGGCTGGCACGAAGGCTTCGGCCCGTGGGACCCGGTCATGCGCGAGGACAAGCTCTACGGCCGTGGCGGCGCTGACGATGGCTATGCAATCTATGCATCAGTCACCGCACTGCTGGCGCTCCAGAAGCAGAATGCTCCACGGGCGCGCTGCGTCGTCCTGATCGAAGCGTGTGAAGAGAGCGGCAGCTACGACCTGCCATTCTATGTCGAGCACCTCGCTGACCGAATTGGGTCGCCCTCACTGGTTATCTGCCTCGATTCCGGATGCGGAAACTACGAACAGATGTGGCTAACGACGTCATTGCGTGGGCTGGTTGGCGGATTGCTGACCGTGACTGTGCTGGATGAGGGCGTCCACTCGGGTGATGCCTCCGGTATCGTTCCGGACAGCTTTCGGATCGCACGCGCGCTGCTATCCCGCATCGAGTCGGCGGAAACAGGTGAGGTGATCCTGCCCGACGTTCAGGCCGAGATTCCGGAGGACCGTGTTGCGCAAGCCAAAGTCGCTGCCGAGTCTCTTGGCGAACAGGTCTGGCGCAAGTTTCCCTTCGCCGGAAAGACGCATCCGCCTGGGGTTGAGGGCGCCGAGCTGGTGCTAAACCGCACATGGCGGCCCCAACTCGCAGTTGTCGGTGCGGAGGGGCTGCCCGCATCGGCCAGCGCCGGCAATGTGCTGCGCCCCAAGACATCGCTGAAGCTGAGCCTGCGCTTGCCGCCGACAGTCGACGCCGAAGAGGCAACAAAGGCGGTGAAGAAGGCGCTGACTTCAAAGCCTATCCAGGGCGCGAAAGTGAAGTTCGAGGCCGAGCAGGCCGGTCCCGGCTGGAATGCGCCCCCACTCGCCCCATGGCTGGAGAAGTCGATCCAGGCCGCATCGAGGGCGACCTTCGGCAAGCCGGCCGCGTTGATGGGTGAAGGGGGCTCGATCCCATTCATCGGTATGCTCGGCAAGCGTTTCCCCAAGGCGCAGTTCCTAATCACGGGGGTGCTTGGGCCGCATTCGAACGCTCACGGCCCGAACGAGTTTCTGCACATACCAACGGGCCGCAATGTCACCGCATGTGCCGCCATGATTCTAGCAGACCATGGCGCGCGTGGGACCGCGACCTAGGGCGATATCAAGTTGGACAGTCTTGTCGGGCTTTAATGTGGTGGACGGCTCTCCATACCCGCCGGCAGCTGCTGCGTCTGGACCCGGATGGGTGAGAGCAACACAAACAGCAACTTTTTTGGGCGAGCTCCCGCCTGATCATGAGGGCAGGAGCGACCGGTAACTTAAGAGCGCGGCTGCCATAGGCAAAATCAGGCCAGGCTCCGTGAGTTTGGTGCCTGTAGGGGACGTTCGCCCGCGCCTTGTGGCTTTACCCATCGACTTGAGATCGACAAAGCTTGACGGTCCTTCTGCCATGTCGCTTCTGGCGAGTCGCATTGCTTTATCTCGATGGGGGTCGTGATGGTGGTCTATGTCCTGATTGCGGCGGCCCTGTTTGCACTAGGCGGGGTCGCCTGGCTCTACAACCTGCTCGTCCGCCGGTGGCAGATGGTCAACAATGGCTGGGCGGACATCGACGTCCAGCTTAAGCGCCGATCTGACCTTGTCCCGCGCCTCGTGGAGGCGGTCAGCGGCTACGCGGCGCACGAGCGCACCCTGTTCGAGGACATCGCGGAGAAGCGTGCGATGGCGGAGACTGCGGGCGAGGATCCGGCGCGCCGCGCCGAGGCTGAAGCTGCGCTTTCGATACCGGTCACGCAGCTGCTGGCGCTGGCTGAGGCCTATCCCGACCTCAAGGCAAGCGGGAGTTTTGCGGGGCTTCAGAAAGAGCTGGTGGAGACAGAGAACAGGATCGAGATGGCGCGCCGCTTCTACAATGGTGCCGTTCGCGAACTGAACACAGCCGTGCAGAGCTTCCCGTCCAACCTCGTTGCGCCGGTGATCGGGTTCACACCGCGCGCATATTTCGAGATCGAGACTGCCGACCGTGCGGCGCCGCAAGTCTCGCTGAAGCCATGAGAGCGTTCCGGGTTTTCTCATCTCTGCTGTTCGCTGGAGTGTTCGCCGCGCTCTTTGCGATGGCGGCGAGTGCCCAAGAGCGGATCGATCGCTTTGACGTCACGATCG
>CANJXY010000339.1 GCA_947478925.1 Hyphomonadaceae bacterium
CATCATTTACGAGGTGAAAGGCGCGACCGCGACCATCACCATCAACCGGCCACAGGTTCTGAACGCCTACCGCATACAGACCTACGATGAGGTCATCGACGCGCTGCAACGCGCCGGCTGGGACAAATCCATCGCCTGTATCGTCCTGACGGGCGCAGGTGAGCGGGCGTTCGGTGTCGGCGGCGACATGACGCAGAAAAAGTCCGAGCGAACGGGCGGCCGCGGCACCGTTGGTGTGTCGGTGGAACTGCTTCACTCGACCATCCGCGATATACCCAAACCAGTTATCGCCAAAGTGCGCGGCTATGCCATCGGCGGCGGCAACGTGATTGCGACCATCTGCGATATGACGATCGCCGCCAAATCGGCGCAATTCGGGCAGGTCGGTCCGGCGATGGGCTCGGTGGACCCGGGCTTTGGAACGGCTTACCTCTCGCGCATCGTTGGCGAAAAGAAAGCGCGCGAGATCTGGTTCATGTGCCGCCGCTACACCGCCGACGAGGCGTGCGCGATGGGCCTGGTCAACAAGGTCGTGCCGGACGAGGAATTGGATGCCGAGGTAGACCTCTGGTGCGCCGAACTGGCCCAGCGCAGCCCCACAGCCATCGCGATCGCCAAACGCTCGTTCAACGCCGACACAGAGAGTATCCGCGGCATCGGGGCTTTGGGATACCAGGCACTGGCCCTCTACTACCAGTCGGACGAATCCAAGGAAGGCGTCAACGCCCGCCGCGAGAAGCGCAAGCCCAACTTCTATGGCGCCATCAACAACACGCAGGAAAAGAAATGAGCTACCAAACCCTGATAGTCACGCGGGACGAAGGCATAGCCGTCATCCAATTGAACCGTCCGGACAAGCGCAATTCGATCACGTTCCAGATGATGGACGAGCTCGAAGCCGCACTAGACAATTTGTCCGAAGGCAACGACACGCGCGTGGTCATCATCACCGGCGATGAACGCGCTTTCTCCTCGGGAATGGACCTCAATGGCATGGAGAACATCGGCTCGCCCCGCGAGTTCACGGCCTACATGACGCGCTGGCGTGTGCTGAACAAAGCCATCGAGATGTGCACCCTTCCCGTGATCGCCGCCATCGAGGGCTACTGCTACACCGGTGGCTTTGAACTTGCGCTGGCTTGCGATGTCCGTGTGGGTGCGGAGGGCTCGTCGTACGCGATCACCAGCTCGAAGATCGGCACCGTGCCAGGTGCGGGCGGAACGCAGCGCCTGCCGCGTATCGTCGGCATCCCGAATGCGCTCGACATCCTCTTCTCGGCCGACCCGATTGACGCGCAGCGTGCGTACCAGCTGGGCGTTTTGCAACGACTCACATCGAAGGGCGGCGCGCTCGCCGGAGCCAAAGAGCTCGCACGCAGTTATGCCATCCGGGCGCCACTGAGCCTGCAGTTCAACAAACGGGCCGTCTACGCGGGCATGCAGATGCCGCTGTCCGAGGCCATCGAATTCGAAGGCTTCATGGTCAACACGATCTACAACAGCAGCGATAAACGTGAAGGTATTTTGGCCTTCCTCGAGAAGCGCCCGGCACGCTTCACCGGCACCTGATCACGACCACACCCCTATCTGGAGAACTGCAATGAGAAAACGCGTGGCGATGGTCATGGGCGGTGCGCGAGGCATCGGTTTCGCAAGCTGCCGCCGCTTGGCAAAAGACTGCGATGGCATCGCGATCGTCGATATCAACGGGGATCGCGCTGAGCAAGCTGCTAAGAGGCTTCAGGAAGAAACCGGTACAAAGGTCGTAGGCTTCGCGGCCGATGCCGGCCAGCGAGAGGAAGTCGTTCGAGTCAGGCGCGAAATCAAGGAAGCGCTGGGCGCGCCGTCGATTCTGGTGAACTGCGCGGCCATCGTCGACGACAAGTTATTCCTCGAGTCGACGCCGGAGGACTGGGACCGCATTCTGCACGTCTGCCTGTACGGCACGATGCACACTCTGCACGAGTTCCTGCCTGACATGGTCACGGCCGGCTACGGCCGCGTGGTATGCCTCGCATCGGACTCTGCCAAAGGCGGGCAGGCGCGTCTTTCCTACTACGCTGCCGCCAAGGGCGCGGTGCTGGCACTGACCAAATCGATTGCGCAGGAACTCGGCCGGTCCGGCGTTACCCTCAATATTGTTTCACCCGGCGCAACCAACACCGAGATGCGCCAGGGACGCGAGGCGCAGATGAAGGCTTCCATAGGTGACGAAAAATACGAGCGCCGCGTCAAAGCGGTGTTGAAGGCCTATCCACTCGGTCGCTTGGGCGAGTCTGACGACATCGCCGCAGCCGTGCATTTTTTGACCTCTGACGACGCCAGCTGGATCACCGGTCAGGTGCTCAGCGTCAACGGTGGCTGGTCAATGGCTTGAAGCGCAAAAAATGAACTATCAACCCACCTCCGACCAAGAGCAGATGGTCCATTCGGCGCGCCGGATGTACGCCAATGACATTGAACCTATCCTGCGCAGCCACCCCGCTGATCAGCCGCTGCCCAAAGAATCGGCTCAACAGATCCTGCAGCATTTCGCCAAGCTCGGACTGACGGCGGCTCGCCTGCCGGAGGAAGCAGGCGGCCCCGGCATGACAATGCTGGACTACGGCCTGATCATGGAGCAGTTGTCGCCCGCGATGCTGTTCCTCCTCATGCCGCAGGAAGTCACCGTGGCGCGTATTCACGCCGGCTGCACGGCCGACCAGCGCGAGAACCTGTTACCCAAGCTGATCAGCGCGCAGCTTGTTGCCTGCACCGCGACCACCGAGCCCGACGCAGGCTCTGACCCCAGGGGCATCCGCTTGAAGCTGCGCGAGGACGGCGACCAATTCGTTTTGGACGGCACCAAGATGTGGGTGTCCAACGCCACCATCGCCGACGTCTACATCGTTACTTGCCGCGCACCTAGCGGCGAGATCGTGCGGGTGCTGGTCGATCGCGCTGAGTCAGAGGTGAAAACCCGCGAGATTCCGGTCACTGGCCTGAAGCAATGCCATCTTGGCGAAATCGTTTTCAATGGAACCCGCGTGCCAAAGGTGAACATGCTGGGCGCCGCCGGCGACGCGTCGCGCGTCCTGACGCTCACTTGGCTGGG
>CANJXY010000340.1 GCA_947478925.1 Hyphomonadaceae bacterium
CGAGAACCGGTCAGTTCTGCGCAGCCGCTTTCAGAACAGAGCCGAACAGTTCAAACGCGGTTGCGGGCACGCACGCAGACCGTCGTCAAATTCATGTCCCGAAATCCGCCAACCCCATCCGGCAGGCATCGCCTGCGGGAACGCACCGGCACACGTCACACCGCGATGTCGAAATCGTCCAGGTTGAAATCGCCATCATCGAGAACAGCAGCAGCGTCACCCACGTGCGACGGCCGCGCATGACGCGCCATCACTTCGAACAGGATCTCGCGCACGATCGGCTTGGCGACGTGATCGTCAGCACCGGCTTCCTTCGCTTCGGTCACGTGCTCATCTGTCGCGTTTGCCGACACAGCCAGCATCGGCGTCGGGATCCGCCCCTCTCTGGTCTCAAGCGCGCGGATCGCCCGCATCGCCGCAAGACCGCCCATGATCGGCATCTGCAGGTCCATCAGCACCAGATCGAACTTGCCAGCCGTGAACTTCTCGACCGCTTCCTTGCCGTTCTCCGCAAACGTAATCGATACGCCGCTCTGCGCCAGCAACAGCTCGACCACGCGACGGTTCATCGGATTGTCTTCGGCAACCAGCAGCTTCATGTTGTCGAGATTGGTTTCCGCGTCAAAATCTTCCGCGGCCACCGCCGTGATGGCGCCCAGCGCTGCGATCCGATCACGCGAAATCGGAACGACAACTTCGAATGTCGAACCCGCACCTTCCTCCGAGTGCGCTGTCACCTTGCCATTCATCAGCTCGACAAGCCGCTTCACGATCGACAGGCCAAGGCCGAGACCGCCAAACCGGCGCGATGTCGAGATATCAGCCTGTTCGAAGCGCTCGAAGATCTTCTCGGCCATTTCCGGCGCGAACCCGACACCTGTGTCGGTGATGGCCATCCGCACCTGCGTCTTGCCGTCGGGAAGGTCTTCTACCGACGCCGACACGCTGATGCTGCCATGCTGGGTGAACTTGACCGCGTTGTTGAGCAGGTTGCCGAGCACCTGACCGAGCCGCACAGGATCGCTGCGATAGACGCCATCGCAGCTCGCCGAGATGAACGTATCGAACTGCAGGCCTTTGGCCTCCGCCCGCGTCCGCGCAGCCTCACACGTATTGCGCAGCGTCTCCTCGAGTTCGAAGGGACGCACGTCGAACTGGATATCGTCGCCCTCGAGGCGCGAGAATTCCACGAGATCGTCCATCACGCGCAACAGCGTGCGCCCCGATGTCGAAATCAACCGCACCATTTCGCCTTGGCGCTCGTCCAGCGGCGTACGGTTCAGGACTTCGGAAACAGCCAGAACGCCGTTCAGCGGCGTGCGGATTTCGTGGCTCATGTTGGAAAGGAAGTCGGACTTGGCAGCGGCTGCGACCAGTGCACGCTGCTCGGCTTCCATTGCCTGCAACTCGATCTGCTTGCGCGTCGTAATAACCTGGATCACCGCAAAGGCGCGCGCCGGAGACCCCTTGACCGATTTCAGGATACGGACAGCCGCCGAATGCCAGACTTCCCTGCCATCGGGAAACACGACGCGGTATTCGGCGGTATAGGGCGCGCCGCCGGCCATATGAGCGCGCCATTTGTTGGCCAGCATGTCGCGATCGGCCGGATGGATCGTGCTGTCGGCGCCCGTCAGCGTGTCGAATGTCGGCTTCTGCGGAAACAGGTTTTTCCAGTCGCCCTCGACATTGGTCTGGCGCATCTCAAAGTCGAGTTCCCAGATCATCATCTGGGTGATCGACATGCCGTACGACATGCGTTCCTTGGACGACTCCACCTCGTGCTGGGCGCGCACAATATCGGTCACGTCTTCATGCACCGAGATAAGGCCGCCAATCTCGCCATTGCCATCGCGCCACGGCGCCGAGGACCACTTCAGCCAGCGCTGTCCACCATTCTTGCCGGGATAGGGATCGCGGTCGTGGCTCATCGACTCGCCGCGCAGCACCTGACGGTGCATCGCTTTCCATTTTTCCGGCAACCATGTCAGGATGTCGTAGACATTGCGCCCGAGCACGTCTTCTTCGGTCAGACGCTGCTCGGCGATCCAGCTTGCGCTGGCCATCATCACGCGCATTTCCTTGTCGCACATGCAGATCGGCATCGGCGCGGCCTGCACAAAGCGGCGCACAGTCGAGTCAGCATTCAACGCGGCCTGCAACGCGGAGTGGCTGTCGGTCTTGTCGACCACCACGCCATGCATCGCCTCGACCTGCCCGCGCGCATCGATCGATACCGCGCCGGCAACGCGCACCATCCGCGTCGTACCGTCCGCACGGCGCAGGCGGAATGTATGGCGCATTGGCTTGCGCTTCTCGAAGGCTTCACGCGCAGCGGCGACAGCATCCGGCCTGTCGTCGGCAAGGATCATCTCGACCAGGTCAGTCAGCACCAGAGGCGGCGCGGCGGGATCAAGCCCGAGAATACGTGCGGCGCCCTGCGAACACTGCAGCTTGAAATCGCGGCCCGCGCGCCAGTGACCGATATCGCCAACCTGCTCCACCGCATCGCGCGCAGCAGCGGTCTCCTGACGCTCGCGTTCGAGCAGGTCCTGCTTGGTGACATCGCGACCGACAAACGAGATCAGGCCCTCCGGGCCCATCCATGTCAGTTCGGATTCGATCAGACGGGTTTCATGCCCGATGCGGAAGCGAAGCTGCAGCGTCCGCGTCATCGCCTTTTCGTTCAGACCGCGCAGCGTCTCACGCACGGCTTCGCGCCGCTCCGGCTCGATATAGGCAATGATCGAGGCGTCATGCGCGCCGCCCGCCGGCCCCGTCAGGCGACGATACGCAACGTTGGCGCGCACAACGCGCCCCTCCTGGTCGATAAGCGCGAAGGACTCGGTGACGGCATTCATGAAATGCTCAGTCGCGCTGTCGAAACAGCGCTCGATCACCTCTGGCGGTGACGCCGAGCCCATGGGAAGCGGAGCAGAGGTCATCTACGCGATAAACCCGATATTCTAAGGTGACCCATCTCGCGTGAGAACAGTTAACAAACCTGTAGAATATTTAGGTTGCTCAACGCGTTCCCGCTTAGTTTGCAAGCCGAATCGCGCGTTCACACATGCTTAATCGCTTGAAGCGA
>CANJXY010000341.1 GCA_947478925.1 Hyphomonadaceae bacterium
CCGTACTAACGCCGGATTGGGTTCAACAACTAACAGGGGTGTACGTGAATTGCTCACGTTTCATACGCCCCTGGACCTGGTCCGGGAACGACTCCCTGAGCTGCCTGTCGCATGCGTGCGACCGGAGCGGGTGTCGATAGCGGCTACTTGGTTCAGGGAAAATTTTCCGGGCGACGTGCTCTACGCTGTGAAGGCGAACCCTTCACCGTGGGCGCTGGATGCGGTCTATGCGACCGGCCTGCGCTGGTTCGACGTCGCTTCCGAGAACGAGATCAAGCTCATCGCGTCCCGCTATCCGGACGCCAAGATGGCGTTCATGCACCCCGTGAAGTCGCGCAAGGCTATCGAGCGCGCCTACTTCGAGCATGGCGTTCGCACGTTCTCGCTTGATTGCGAGGCGGAGCTCGAGAAGATCGTCGCCGCCACCCAGCGCGCCGACGACCTCACGCTCATTGTGCGGCTTGCGGTCAACAACTCCGACGCGCTCTACGCACTTTCGAACAAGTTCGGCGTGAGGGAAGAGGATGCTCCGGCGCTGCTGCGCAAGGCGCGCGGCTTTGCCGACAATCTCGGCGTCTCCTTCCACGTCGGGTCACAATGCATGAACCCGTCCGCCTATCGCGACGCGCTGGAGCTGGCCTCGCAGATCATCCGCGACGCAGGCGTTATCCTCGATGTTGTCGATGTCGGGGGCGGCTTCCCTTCGGCCTATCCGGGCATGACGCCTCCGGACCTTGAGCTCTACGTCAAGGTCATCAAGGAGGCGTTCGAGCAGATGCCGGTCGCCATGAACGCCCAGCTCTGGTGCGAACCCGGCCGTGCGCTCGTTGCAGAAAGCACGTCCATCCTCGCCCGCGTCGAACTGGTGAAGGACGGCGCGTTGCACATCAATGATGGCTCCTACGGCAATCTGTTCGACGCTGCGCACTGCAAGTGGCCCTTCCCCGTGAAGGCTCACCGCGCGGATGGCGAATTCGAAGGCGAGAACCAGGGCTTCAAGCTGTACGGCCCGACCTGCGACTCGCTGGATACGATGGAAGGACCCTTCGTCCTCCCCGCCGATATCCGCGAAGGCGACTACATCGAGTTCGGCATGCTCGGCGCCTATGGCGTCGCCATGCAGACGCGGTTCAATGGTTTTGGCGAGACGGAAGACGTCGCCGTCCGGGACCTGCCCTGGACCTCGATGTACGGTTCGGTCGAGAAGCGCGCCGCCTCGGTTCGCCGTACGGCTCGCGCCAAGTCACCGCGCCGACTCAAGGTCGTGCGGTAGTCAAACCGTCACAAATTGGAAGCGCGGGCCGAATGAACCCCGGCCTGCGCTTTTCTATTTTCTGTTTAAATCCGTCCGTACGCTGCTATATCCCCGCCCATTCTCGGAACCGGGACCCCACAACGGGAACCAAGGCTGGCCGTCGCCCTTCTGACGTCCTCTCCCCTGGAGTCATGATCCCATGGCCACGAAGTCCACCGCCAAGGCAGCGCCGGTCAAAGCCGTCGCGAAGAAGCGCAACAACACCAAGGCCCAGCTGCTCGGCAAGACCGTCGAGCACGTCGACATCACATCCTATGACGCGCGCCCGATCATCGACTCGATGCGCAAGATGTCGTTCTCTTCGCGCGACACCGCCCGCGCCGCCGACATTTTCAACATGGCGCTGAAGGAAAAAGGCTGCTCGACCTGGCTCATCCTCGCCGGCTCTACCTCGGCGGGTGGTTGCATGCACGTCTACCGCGACATGGTGAAGTTCGGCATGATCGACGCCATCGTCGCCACCGGCGCCTCGATCATCGACATGGATTTCTTCGAAGCGCTCGGCTTCAAACATTATCAGGCCGCTGGCGCGGTGGACGACAACGTCCTGCGCGAGAACTACATCGACCGGATCTACGACACCTACATCGACGAGGAAGAACTCCAGGCGTGCGATCACACGATCCTCGAGATCGCAAACTCGCTCGAGCCGCGTGGCTACTCCTCGCGCGAGTTCATCCACGAGATGGGCAAGTGGCTCGCTGACGGCAACGCCAAGAAAAAAGCCTCACTGATCCAGACCTGCTACGAGGAAGGCGTGCCGATCTTCTGTCCGGCCTTCGTCGACTCGTCGGCCGGCTTCGGTCTGGTGAAGCATCAGAAGGAACGCGCCAAGGCGAAGAAGCCCTACCTGATGATCGACGCGGTCGCGGACTTCCGTGAACTGACCGATATCAAGATCGCGGCTGGCACCACGGGCCTGTTCATGGTTGGTGGCGGCGTTCCGAAGAACTTCGCGCAGGACACGGTCGTCTGCGCCGAGATTCTCGGCGTCGAAGCTGAAGTCCACAAATACGCCGTGCAGATCACCGTCGCTGACGTGCGCGACGGCGCCTGCTCGTCCTCGACGCTAAAAGAGGCCGCCTCATGGGGCAAGGTGTCGACCACGCACGAACAGATGGTCTTCGCCGAAGCCACCACCGTCGTGCCGCTGATCGGCTCCGACGCCTACCACCGCGGCGTCTGGAAGACCCGCAAGAAGCCGCGTTGGGCCAAGCTGTTCGAATAGGTCCGCCTGATTTTGACGTTCTACAAGGAGGCCGCGGTTCCAGGACCGCGGCCTTACTTTTTGGCTGCCCCATACTTCCAGCCATAGGCATTCGCCAGCGAGACCATGATCTCGTTCACCAGCCGCGAGCCGCCCTGCGCATTGGTCATGATGACCGCGCCGCCATGCCCGTCCGCATAGGTAAACAGGAACGCCTCAAAACCTTCGTCCACGCCGCCATGGGAAAACACCTGCCCATCACCCGGCGCGGCGAGATCGAAGCCCAGTCCATATGTGCCGATCTGCGTCGTCAGCATCTGCAGCGTCATCTCCGGCCCAAGCAACGCACCCTTTTCGCCGCGCGCCGAGCCGACCACCGACAACGCCAGGCGTGAAAGATCGCTCGGCGTCGTCCAAAGACCTGCCGCCGCCATCTCCGGATAGGTATGGCTCTGCCCGGGCACGACCGTGCCGTCGCGCTGATGCGCCGTCGCGGCGTTGGTGCGGTTGTCCATCGGCAGCGGGTTCACATATGACGACCGCGTCATCTTCGCGGGC
>CANJXY010000342.1 GCA_947478925.1 Hyphomonadaceae bacterium
CCACGGCGCCCAAAGCATGGCGGGAGTAAAGCATTGCGCCGATGACCGGAAGCAGAACAGGCCGTTCAGTTGGCCAAGTTGCGGCCGGGCCGCCCGTTTCGACCATAAGTCAGCGGCGGTCGGCCCCAGGCGACCCTTCGGCGGACAACGATGCTTGCCCCTCCTGATTGGGCCGTACATTTCAGTGATCAGGGATCGGCGCCTTGCGTCGCTGGAGAGGCATGGGGCGCTTGCTGGTTTCCGTTCCAAGTCTATCATCCCCGCCACCGTAAGGGATAAATGCCATGAGCGATGCCGTTGGCCCCGGCGATCTTGTTCTATGCGTCAATGCTGCGCCGAACCATGTCACAGGAGAGCCTGTGCCCCTCATTGCCGGCGAGACCTATCGTGTCGCGGCGGTTATGGATTTCGCGTGCCCATGCGGACGTTCGGATGCCTTGCTTGACGTCGGTGTCGACTTCGCCTGGTGCCAGTCTCGCTTCCGGCTCATGCCAAAGCCCAGATTCGAGGCCAAGACGCAGCGCGTCTCTGCTCCGAGGGAAAAGCAGAAGGTGCGATGAACCCCTGGCCGGAGACTGGACTGCCTAGCTGCGCGCGCGAGCGGCCCGGGATCCCATTTTCGCCTACAGCATCGCAGGGATGACGCGGTCTGGCGGTTTGTGACCATCGGCGAAGGTCTTGATGTTGATGATGACCTTCTCGCCCATGTCGATCCGACCCTCGAGCGTGGCCGAGGACATGTGCGGCAGCACCACCACATTGCGCAACGCTTTGAGACGCGGATTGAGGTTGGGCTCGTTCTCGAACACGTCGAGACCAGCGCCCGCGATCTCGCCGGCTTCGAGCGCGCGGATCAAAGCGGCCTCGTCGATCACCTCGCCGCGCGCCGTGTTCACCAGATAGGCGTCCGGCTTCATCAATTTGATGCGGCGGGCCGACAGGAGGTGGAAGGTCGCGGGCGTGTGCGGGCAGTTGATGGAGACGATGTCCATCCGCGCCAGCATCTGGTCGAGGCTTTCCCAATAGGTCGCCTCAAGCTCTTCGGCGACGGCGGGGCGAACCGGCTTGCGGTTGTGATAATGGATCTGCAGGCCGAATGCCTTTGCGCGGCGCGCGACAGCAGTGCCGATGCGGCCCATGCCGACAATGCCTAGACGCTTGCCGTAGATGCGGCGGCCCAGCATCCAGGTGGGCGACCACCCCACAAATTGGCCGGACTGCATGGCGGCGACGCCGTCGACGATGCGGCGCGGTACGGCGAGGATCAGGGCCAACGTCATGTCGGCGGTATCTTCGGTGAGAACGCCCGGCGTGTTGGTGACGGTGATGCCGCGCAAGACGCAGGCCTGGACGTCGATATTGTCCACGCCGACGCCGAACTGCGCGATCAGGCGGAGGCGATCCCCCGCCCGCGCCAGCGTCCGGCCATCGATCTTGTCGGTCACGGTCGGCACCAGCACGTCGCAGCGCTGGGCGGCATCCGCCAGCTGCTCGAGCGTCATCGGCGTGTCGGTGGGGTTGAGCTCGACGTCGAACAGCTCGCTCATGCGCGTCTCGACCGGCTCGGGTAGCCGGCGCGTGACGATCACTTTGAGCTTTGGACGAGACGTCGGCATGTTGGGACGCGTTCCTCTTTTTATGTCTTGCGCTGCAGCTGCCCTGTTACGCCCGGGGCGCCACGCGTCAACGGACGGTCTATCAAAGCGGGGTCTCCGGGCCAACCATAGCTGGAACCGCGACCCGGGTGGCGGCAGAAGGTAGGGTGGGAGCTGCGGTCTCCATCACGGGATTCGTCGAATTTTTCGAGCCTGGTTAAGCACGCTTTCACGCCCCCGTGGTTCTCATGAAGCGTCATCTCCTCAGCACAAAGGCAAGTTGCTCCGTGAGCCAAAAACGCTGCCGCACCGCTGTTTTCCACCATGTTGCTCAGATATTCGGCGCCGCGAGCCTTGCCGTCTGTCTGGCGGCGGCGCCGGCTTCCGCGCAGGACAAACTTACTCCCGGCAGTTTCAAGGCTTTCGCAAGCAATGGCGTGGAAGCGCGCGTGAGCGACTTTTCGGGCCAGCCCGTCCCCCGCTATGCCAGCCTCCGCTACGACAAGGTCAACGGCCGCGCCGGCCCGAGCCCGGATTATCCGGTCCGCTGGAACTATGAGCGCGCCGGCCTGCCGGTGATCGTTGTGCGCGAAAGCAAGGAATGGCGCATGGTCCGAGACCCGATGGGAGACGAGGTCTGGGTCAACCAAAGCCAGCTGGCCCAGCGCCGCACCGCCATTACCACGGATACCGGCAGCATCTTCCGCGAACCGCGCACGGATACGGGGCGCGTGGCGCGGTTTGCGGCGGGTGCGGTGGTGCAGCTGGGCGATTGTGGCAATGCGTGGTGTCGCATCGAAGCCGACGGCCACAAGGGCTGGGTCCAGCGCGGACATCTGTGGGGCGCGGACGACCTGCCGGCTGCGCCCGGAAAGAATTAGGATTTTTCGGCTGCTTGAGCCCCTTACCCCCCCGTGTTAACGGGCCTCTCCCCTGTCACCAAGGCAGGGGCGGAGCGGCGCATGACCCAAGACCTCACCTCCCCTCACGCCTTCCATACGCCGCAGAGCTCCTACAGCTTTGATGAACTGCTGAAGAGCGGACATGGCCAGCTGTTCGGGCCTGGGAATGCGCAACTTCCCATTCCGCCGATGCTCATGCTCGACCGGATTACGGCGATCTCGCTGGACGGTGGGGAGCACAAACGCGGCCATCTTGTCGCGGAACTCGATATTCATCCCGATCTCTGGTTCTTCAAATGCCACTTTCCAGGGGATCCCGTGATGCCGGGCTGTCTGGGTCTGGATGCAATGTGGCAGCTGGTTGGCTTCTGGCTTGGCTGGTCGGGCTCCCCCGGCAAGGGCCGCGCGCTGGGCGTCGGCGAGGTCAAGTTTTCGGGCGAAGTGACACCTGACAAGAAGGTAGTGCGCTATGAAATCGACATCCGTCGGGCAATCCGCGCGCGCCTGGTGATGGGCGTGGCTGACGGAAGCGTGTTCGTGGACGGCGAAAAAATC
>CANJXY010000343.1 GCA_947478925.1 Hyphomonadaceae bacterium
AGAGCGGCGATCTCGCTCATGCGCGCATTCCAGTATGATGGCCGCAACGCAAGCGCCTTGCGGGCATAGGCAATTGCCCGCGGCTGGTCCGCCAGCAACACATGCGAGATCGCGAGTTCGCCGAACACGTAGAAGGCGTAGTAATCCTGAGGACTGAGACGCAGCGCCAGCTCCAGCTGGGCGATGGC
Source organism: Hyphomonadaceae bacterium (assembly GCA_947478925.1). Lineage (GTDB taxonomy): Bacteria > Pseudomonadota > Alphaproteobacteria > Caulobacterales > Hyphomonadaceae > UBA7672. The sequence continues at coordinate 189 of CANJXY010000343.1, forward strand.
CGCGCTATAATCGCCCATCAGATTGTGACACGAGCCCATCTGGGCGTAGGCCATGGCCAGGCTTGGATTGAGGTCGACCGCCTTGCGCAGATGAGCGAGCGCCTCAGCGGGTCGGCCGAGGAGAATATCACTCACACCGACAAGCAGGTGGCCACGACCATCAAGGGTGTCAGCCTCGCGTGCGGCCACAGCCTGCTCACGCAGCTCGGAGATGACGGCTCGCGGACGCCGCATTGACCAGGCGTCGACCCAGCGCCAGTGGGCCAGCTGGATCAGGACCTCCGGATTATCAGGATCGCTCTGCTGCGCCTCCTGCAAGAGCCTGAAGGCTTCCTCCGCATCGCGCCGTGTCAGTTGATCAAGATGCCAGCGACTGCGCCAGAGCAATCCCCGCACACCGACACGGCTCTCGCGTCGGCCGCGAAAGCGCGCGCCTTCGGCATGCTCGATCCTGCCACCGAGCGCTCCGGCGACACGGCGCGACACATCCTGCAATGACGACAGAAAGTCACCGCCCTCCGGCGCGTACGCGTCTGACCAGACCGTTCGATCGCTTTCAAGATCCGTCAGCCAAACGGATATTGCAGATCCTGCCGCTGCCGGTGACAGCCGCCCCTCAAGCAGGTAGCGCGCGCCGAGCCTGCGCCCGCCTGCGTGGGCCTCGGGCTGTCCCGATCGTAGCGATAGCGTGGAGTTGCGATCGAGCACCGCAAACTGTCGCATATGCGACAGGAGCGTAATGAGGTCCTCGCTGAAGCCGCGACAGACAGGCTCCTGCTCGGGATCAAGGGCTGCATTGTCGAGTGTGCATATTGCAAGGACGGGAGCGCCTTCGAGCCCGGGAACACTGCGGGCAATGTCGATAGCTGCAAGATCCGTCGCTCCCGCGCTGAGCGGGTGCTCGCCATCGAGAACTTCAAACACCTCAACGGGGGTCGCGATGTTCTTGAGCGACAACTCCCCTGCCGGACGCAGGTCGATGCGCCCTTTCACCGCGCTTTCAACCGCGCGCCCCACGACGACGCCGCCCGGCTGACAGACCTCCTGGAGCCGCGCTGCGATGTTGACCACATCACCATAGAGATTGCCGTCGTCGTCGATGACCTCGCCGATGGCGACCCCTGCTCGCATCAGCAATCGCTCGTTTTCAGGCGCCTCCTGATTGCGCGAGATCACCTCTTTCTGGATCGCGATTGCAGCCTGGACGGCGCTGAGCGCGTCGGGAAAGTCCGCCATGAAGCTGTCGCCTGCCGCGCCAAAGACCCGGCCGCCAAATCGGGCGACCTGACCCGTCACAATCCGCCGGCACGCCCGCACGGCATTAACCGCCGCCATGTCATTCTGCGACATCAGCCGGCTGAAGGCGACGACATCCAGGCTCAGCACACACGCCGCGCGTCGCCTCAATGGCTCAAAATCCAACTGGCGCCCCTCACTCAAGACGACTCGAACCCTTCTCTAGCCTGCATCGCGTCATGAAAGAATGACCACAGCAAGGGTAGCCCCTGGCTCGCTGGGCCGGTTGACCACGGTCGCCGGTTCGCACAGCTACTACGCCCTTTTGATTGGTGGCAGGTCCGTGTCCAAAAGGCTGCTTGCAGACCAAGCGTATTGCGAGTGATCCTGCAAGACTTGCGCGTACACGCAATGAGGATTGCTATGAATTCGTTCAGGGTCTGGACTGTGTTGATCGGCGCCTTGTGGCTCGGGACAAGCGTTGCTTCCGCCCAGCCCCCCGGTGAGACCGCGTTCCGGGCGATGTTCAGGGAAATGGTGGAGACCGACACGAGCTCGGCTACCGGCGACTGCACGATCCTGGTGAACAAGATCGCGACGCGCATGACGGCTGCAGGCTTTCCTGCCGGCCAACTGCATGTCTTTGTACCGGAGGGCGCCCCCAAGGCTGGCAATCTGGTGGCCGTGCTGCCCGGCACGGATCGACAAGCTAAAGCCGTGCTGATGCTGGGCCACATAGACGTGGTCAATGCGCGGCGCGAGGACTGGACACGCGATCCCTTCGTCATGATCGAGGAAGGCGGCGAATTCTATGGCCGCGGTGTTTCCGACATGAAGGCGCAGGATGCGATCTGGGCCGACAGCATGGTCAGGTATCACGCCGAGGGCTATCGACCGAAGCGGACGATCAAGATGGCGCTCACCTGCGGGGAGGAGCCCGGCGATTTTGTGAATGGCGCGGGCTGGCTTGCCAAAAACCAACGCGAGCTGATCGATGCGGGCCTTTCGCTGAGCGAGGGTGGCGGTGGCGATCTCGACGCCAAGGGCAACAAGCTCGCAATCACGGTCATGGCCGCCGAAAAGACGAGCGCCAATTTCACGTTCGAGATTACCGGACCGGGTGGCCACTCGTCCAAGCCGCGGCCGGACAACGTCATCACCGCCCTTGGCAAGGCGCTGGGCAATCTCGATGGCCTCAAATTCCCGACCGAAGTGAACGGGTTCACGCGTGCTTATCTCACCGCGCTTGCACCGCGCGTAGATGCCGAGACCGGCGCTGCCATCCGCAGGCTACTTGCCGACCCGCAGGATGCTGCTGCGAACGCCATGATCAACAAATCGGTTAGCTGGAATGCGATGCTGCGGACGACCTGCATACCGACCCTCATGGAGGGGGGGCATGCCTCCAACGCCCAACCCCAGCGTGCGCGCGCGACGATCAACTGCCGCCTCCTGCCAGGCTCACCGGTTGGTCCGTTAGAGTCCGCGATTGTCGCGGCCGTGAACAATCCGGAGATCAAGGTCACCACAATCACGGGCGGCGCGCGCCCCCCGCCTACGCCACTGTCGCCTGCGGTGATGGGGCCGATCCAGAAG
>CANJXY010000344.1 GCA_947478925.1 Hyphomonadaceae bacterium
CTGACAAATCGACTGGATTTGAGGTAACTCAATTCGTCTAGAAACAACTAGCGTACAAAGGGCACGAAAGCTGCCACGATCACGCAGAGAGGATGCTTCATGAGCGCGATTTTGGTTTCGCGGGATCCTTCAGATCGTAGTGACCTCCAGTATGAAGTCGCCTTCAGGTTGGCGTTGGTCTCGCGGCGTTTCCGCGCGCGCTTTGCCGAGCGTGTGAAATCGAGCAGCCAGACCGAGGCGCGGTGGAGCGCGCTGTATCAACTCGCCCGCGAACCGCGCGGCTTGATCCAGAGCGAACTTGCCGAGCGCATGGGCATCCAGGGCCCGACACTGGTGCGCCTGCTCGATGCACTGGAAGTCCAAGGCCTGGTCCGGAGACTATCCACGCCAGAGGACCGTCGTGCCAAACGCGTGATGATCCAGCCCGCAGGCGAAGAAATGGTGCGGGAAGTCGACATCATCGCCGAGCAACTGCGCGACGATTCCTTCGCCGGCGTCACCATGGAAGAATTGCGGGTCACGCTGCGCGTGCTGGAAAAGCTCGGCTTGACCCTGGACCCAGCCGTGAGCGGCACAGCGCATGGCGAGGCGTCGAAGGCGCGTCATTTGCCTTTGTCGTCGCAGGACTAGTCCGCGCGCGCGGCGCAGAACCGGCGGGTCTAGCCGCCGGCCGTCCAATCAAGGCGCGACCGGCGGAGCTTACCTTACCAGCGGCGCGACACGCCGACGAAAAGCTGCATGTCGTCCGTGTTGTCGTTGAGACCGAGGTTCGCGCCGGCATCGAACTGGAGCTCGGCTTCGGGGGAATAGGTCACGCCGAAATCGAAAGTTGCCTGCGTCTTTTCGCCGATGTCGTCGAACTTGCTTGCGAAGAGTTCGACGTAACCGCCAATCTGATTGGTGACGTCGAAGCTGACCGTGCCGGAAACAATGTATTCTGCCGCATAATCGTCGCTGGAATCCTTCAGCGCATTGACCTGCACCATGACACCGGCGCCAACGCCATCGGCAATGGCGAAGCCGAGCGGCAGGATCACGCCGCCTTCGACGTCGCCACTGCCGCCGAAGCCGTCATCGGCAGTCGGGAAGGTCACGAAAGGCATGACCGCAAACGCTGTCGAGCCGTCATCATTGCCCCAGATGTTATGTTTCACGCGCACCGTAACTTCGCCAAAACCTGAAACCGTGTCGTCTGGCCCCAGGCCGCTGATCTCGCTGCGTACATAAGGCGCCACGACCAGCTGGATATCGGTATTGGCGTCGATGCCGTATTTGAGATTGAACGGCGCGACCGCAAGCGTATCAACCTCGACGCCGGCATCCTCATTGTGCGTCCAGTTGGCGACGTCCATTTCGAGCTGCCACTTGCCCTGAGGTACGGTGTAGGGGCTCTCGGTACGATCCGGGCGATCGGTTGAAAGCTCGCGTGTCTGGGCAGCTGCTTCCTGCAGCGCGGCGGCGCCAATGGCGATTACCGCGCAGGTCGAAAGTGAATAGATCCGTTTCACGAGTTATCTCTCATGGGTTTGAGGGGGTGACGTCGGCTACAACTGACGCGGAAGAAGCCTGGGTTCAGGTGGATGCAATGGGTCCGCAAAGAAAGCTACGCAGCCCTGAGTTTCTCCAGGAAGTCGCGTGCGACCGAGTTCATGCGTTCGGTCAGTTCCTCAACCGCACGGGCGCTCGACTGCACGCTATCTGTGGCTTCGCGTGTCTTGGCTGTGACACTGCTCATCGCAGCAACGCTGGCGCGCGCTTCTTCAGAACGGTCAGCGGCGGAGTTGACGTTTTCCGCAATACTGTTGGTGGCCGAGCTCTGTTGTTCGGCGGCGGCGGCAACCGCGACGCTGAACTGCTTCATCTGTTCGATCAGCGCCACAACCTCACGCAGCTGGCCTGTGGAGCGGTTGCTGATCCCCTGGATTTCGCTGATACGGCGCGAGACATCTTCGGTCGCGCGGGAAGTCTGGCTGGCCAGGCCTTTCACTTCGCTGGCGACGACTGCAAAGCCGCGGCCCATTTCGCCCGCGCGAGCGGCCTCGATGGTGGCATTGAGCGCAAGCAGGTTGGTTTGTTCGGCGACACTACCAATGACTGAGACGATCTCGTCGATGCTGCGGGCAGCGTCGGCAAGCTGTTGGGCTGTAACGCCAGCGGCAACGCCTTGCGATGACGCCATCTCGGCGGAGCGCGCCGATTCCGTCATACGCGTTGCGATCTCCTGGATCGAGGCACTGAGTTCAGTCGTGGCCGCAGCAATGGTCTGTACGTTCGAGTTGGCGCCAGCTGTGGCATCGATGGCGTTACGCGCGCTGTGGTTAGCCTCTTCACAGACTTGTTCAAGCGATGCGGCATCGCCGAGCAGGCGGTTGGAGGATTCACGCAGTGTGGACAGGTTGGCGGACAGCTGGTCGCCAAAGCTGGCGGCAAGCGCCTCGACGCGACGGCTGCGTTCGGTGCGTTCGGCTTCCTGGGCGCGTTGGGTGTTTTCCAATGTGACGCGATTGATGGCGTTCTCGCGGAATTTGGAGAACGCGGCGGCCATGCGCCCGATCTCGTCTTCGCGGTTGGCGTGGGGCGCCTGCACGCTGGTGTCACCAGCAGCAAGCTTGTCCATTGCAGCCGTGATATCAACGATCGGCGTGACGACCTGTTTACGGGCGCCGATCACGATGGCGATCACCGAGGCGACAGCAAGCAGGGATGCCGCGAGCATGGCGAGTTGCGCGGCAATGCCGAGTGTGGCGGCGTCGGAGACAGCCTTGTCGGCAACTGCCGAAATCTGGTCGGAGGCGTTTGACATCGCGCCTTCAAGCTTGCGGAAGTCCGCAAAGAAGCCAGGCAGCATGCCCAAAGCTGCCGCTTCGTCGGTTGCGGCCGTATCGATCAGCTTCGTTGCTGCCGCGATATAGGCTTCCAGGCCTGGTTTCACCGCCTCTACAACGGCGCCGAGCTCCGTGCCCTTCGTCAATACCGCATTGGTTTCGACCATGTCGGTGAAGTGGTCGATA